>NZ_FMAY01000006.1 GCF_900094925.1 Kosakonia oryzendophytica
CTGGCCTGTCGTCAGTACTTTCGCCCCAGAGCCACCTGAAGCGCCTCCTTATCCAGCATGGCTTCGGCAAGCAGCTTCTTGAGCCTGGCGTTCTCTTCCTCAAGCGACTTCAGGCGTTTAACCTCGGGCACCTCCATACCGCCATACTTCTTACGCCAGGTGTAAAAGGTTGCGTCAGAAATAGCATGCTTACGGCAAAGCTCACGGGCGGAAATGCCAGCCTCGGCCTCGCGGAGAATACTGATGATCTGTTCGTCAGAAAAACGCTTCTTCATGGGGATGTCCTCACGTTGCTGATGAAGACATTACTAACATCGTCGTGTGTTAATCAATGGGGAGCAGGTCACTACAGATATACTTGAATCAATTTTTGTAAAATATTTCTCTTTACGCCCACTCTCTAAACACTCTAAAAGTATAAATAATCTTAGTTCAGGCGAGCAAAGACTCGCACTTATTGATATTGCTACAACTTTACTTTCTACTCAAAAAGAAAAGGAAAAAGAAGTTATTTTAGCAATAGATGAGCCTGAAGTTTCTCTTGAGTCTGCTCATCGATTCGAGCAGTTCTGTAGTTTAATTGATTTATCTGAGCGTTTTGGTCGACAAATTTTTATTACTACACATTGGTATGGCCTTGTGCTTAGACCTATTGAAGGCACGCTTCACTTCGTTTCTAAGGATGATAGTGTTAATGTTAGGATTGAGGCGTTTCCGCTGAGTAACCTTCAGGAAAATAGACGGTCTTTCCCTAACTCAATAGAAATTCGTAGTTACTTTGATCTTATGGCATCAATGCTAACTCTTCTCAAAAAGAAAAATTATAATTGGCTGTTTTGTGAAGGTACCGAAGATTATCTTTACCTGAAAGGTTTATTAGATAATAAAGTTGATAACCTATATATTTTACCCTTTAATGGGTGCGGGAACATAAAGAAAATATATGATTTCCTCCACGTCCCTTTTTCCGATAAACAAGAAAATAAGGAAATAAAAGGTAAGGTGATGTGTTTGATTGATACGGATGCGAAGAATGTTATACGTATTGAAGGGTATAAACAAGGTAATTATAAAAATAAACTTAGCTTCTATAGATTAAGTTTAGATAAAGATCAAAGTGATTTGATATCTGTTGCATCGACAATAGGAATTAATACTGAAATTGAGGATTTGTTAGAGCCTGTTTTGTTTTTTAATGTGTTGAAAGAAATCTCAAAAAAAGACATGCTTCTTGATGGTTATTTGAAATTTTATGAACTGGATCAAGATATTAAATATGTAAACCTAAGTAACGGTATTTCTTTTTTAAAACCAATTTCAATGGAAGGTTATGAAAAGAAAAGCGAGCTTTATAACTACTTAACCACACCAAAAATGAAAGCATTAGTCGCCGAAATATATACTAAAGATTCAAGTAAAGTTAAAGTAAGGGAGTGTGATAAATGGGTCGCTGATTTGATTTCTTTCTTTAAGGCGAGCGATGAATAAATAAACAGCCGAAGTTTGATTTTTGGCGGAAGATCACAGGAGTCGAACCTGCCCGGGACCGCTGGCGGCCCCAACTGGATTTGAAGTCCAGCCACCTCACCGGAGATGACGACCTTCCGCGCCTGCATTGCTACATGGAGGCGGGGCGCATTATAGCTACTTTCATGCATTTACCACATACCCTGGCCATAAATTTTCTCGTTGTGCTGCCGCTTCAAATCCACGTTTCAGATAAAACCTCACATTTTCCGATGGTTAGCTTTTTCGTGCTGCGAAAGTAACCACGATCACAGAAAAGAATAAACGTAATCTGATAACCAGAAAACGGAATACCCGCCTGAAAAACGATCGTTTACAACCACTGAGACCGCTCTCCGCTTACTTTTCAGGCGTTAAGGAAACAAAAATGGACAGTCAGATTATTTCTGTGAAAGAAAAGATTGGCTACGGGATGGGCGATGCCGCCAGCCATATCGTTTTTGATAACGTGATGCTGTACATGATGTTTTTCTATACCGATATCTTCGGTATTCCCGCCGGTTTCGTTGGCACCATGTTCCTGCTGGCGCGCGCGCTGGACGCCATTTCCGATCCCTGTATGGGGTTGATTGCCGACCGCACGCGCAGCCGCTGGGGTAAGTTTCGCCCTTGGATCCTCTTCGGCGCACTGCCGTTCGGCGTGGTCTGCGTATTGGCATACAGCACACCGGATCTCAGCGTCAGCGGCAAGATGATATATGCCGCTGTAACCTATACGTTACTCACCCTGCTTTACACCGTGGTAAACATTCCGTACTGCGCATTGGGCGGAGTCATCACTAACGACCCGCAACAGCGTATTTCGCTGCAATCCTGGCGCTTTGTGCTGGCAACTGCGGGCGGCATGCTCTCCACCGTGCTGATGATGCCATTGGTCAAACTGATTGGCGGAGAAGATAAAGTCTTCGGCTTCCAGGGCGGTATTGCGGTGCTCTCGGTGGTCGCCTTTATGATGCTGGCATTCTGCTTCTTCACCACCAAAGAGCGTATCCAGGCACCGCCGAGCACCACCTCCATGCGAGAAGATTTGCGCGACATCTGGCAAAACGACCAGTGGCGCATCGTCGGTTTGCTCACCATCCTCAACATCCTGGCCGTGTGCGTGCGCGGTGGGGCAATGATGTATTACGTCACCTGGATCATGGGCGATGCCGCCATCTTCACCGCCTTCCTCACCACTTACTGTGTCGGCAACCTGATTGGCAGCGCGCTGGCCAAGCCGCTCACCGACTGGAAATGCAAAGTCACCATCTTCTGGTGGACCAACGCCGCGCTCACCGTGCTCAGCGTCGCCATGTTCTTCGTGCCGATCGAAGCCAGCGTCACCATGTTTATCTTCATCTTCGTTATCGGCGTGCTTCACCAACTGGTCACTCCCATCCAATGGGTGATGATGTCCGACACCGTGGATTATGGCGAATGGTGCAACGGCAAACGCCTTACCGGCATCAGTTTTGCGGGCACGCTGTTTGTGCTGAAACTTGGGTTGGCGCTGGGCGGCGCATTGATCGGCTGGGCGCTGGCGGGTGGCGGTTACAACGCGGCAGCGCAGAGCCAGAACAGTGCCACGATTAGCATCATCATTGCGTTGTTCACGCTGGTTCCGGCGCTCTGCTACTTATTGAGCGCCTTTATTGCCAAACGCTTCTACACCCTCAAAACGCCATTCCTGACATCAATTATGGCGCAACTGGCGCGTGGTGAACGCCGCGATCCACAAGGCCATGGCAACGCCTCTCCCCGGGAAGAATTACTGTAAGGAGTCATGCATGAAAATCAGTGATGGCAACTGGCTGATCCAGCCGGGTCTGACATTAATCCAGCCCATTCAGGTGTTCGACGTTGAACAGCAGGGCAATGAGATGGTGGTGTATGCCGCGCCGCGCGATGTGCGCGAACGCACATGGCAACTGGACACACCGCTGTTTACGCTGCGCTTTTTCTCGCCGCAGGAAGGCATTATTGGCGTACGCATTGAGCACTTTCAGGGCGCGGTGGATAACGGCCCGCACTTCCCGCTGAACCCATCGCTGTATGTGGATGTTGTACTGCGTAACACCGACGATTTTGCAGAGCTACAAAGCGGCGCGCTGAGCGTGCGGGTGGGGAAAGGTGACAACTGGGCGCTCGACTTTCTGCGTGACGGCGTGCGCATTACCGGGAGTCAGGTGAAGAACAACGGCTATGTGCAGGATAACAACCGCGGGCGTAACTACATGTTCGAGCGGCTGGATCTTGGTGTTGGCGAGACGGTGTATGGTCTCGGTGAGCGTTTTACCGCGCTGGTGCGTAACGGCCAGACGGTGGAAACCTGGAACCGCGATGGCGGTACCAGCACCGAACAGTCCTATAAGAATATCCCGTTCTACCTGACGAACCGGGGCTACGGCGTGCTGGTGAATCACCCGCAGGCCGTGGAGTTTGAAGTCGGCTCCGAGAAGGTCTCCAAAGTGCAGTTCAGCGTGGAAGGGGAGTATCTCGAGTACTTTGTCATTGATGGCCCGACGCCGCAGGCGGTGCTGAACCGCTATACGCAATTTACCGGCCGCCCGGCGCTGCCCCCGGCCTGGTCTTTCGGCCTGTGGCTGACCACTTCGTTTACTACCAATTATGACGAAGCGACGGTCAATCGTTTTATCGATGGCATGGCGGAGCGCCAGTTGCCGCTGCATGTGTTCCATTTCGACTGCTTCTGGATGAAGGCGTTCCAGTGGTGCGATTTTGAATGGGATCCGGTGACCTTCCCGGACCCGGAAGGCATGATCAAACGCCTGAAAGCGCGCGGGCTGAAAATCTGCGTCTGGATCAACCCCTATATCGGCCAGAAGTCCCCGGTGTTCCGTGAGCTGAAAGAGAAAGGCTACTTGCTGAAACGCGCCGATGGTTCGCTATGGCAGTGGGACAAATGGCAACCGGGGCTGGCCATTTACGACTTCACCAACCCGGAAGCCTGCCAGTGGTACGCCGATAAACTCAAAGGCCTGATGGCGATGGGGGTCGACTGTTTCAAGACCGACTTTGGCGAGCGCATCCCGACCGATGTGGTGTGGCATAACGGCGCGTGCCCAGAGAAGATGCACAACCACTACGCCTATATTTACAACGAACTGGTGTGGAAGGCGATGAAAGAGACGGTGGGCGAGCGGGAAGCGGTACTGTTTGCCCGTTCGGCCTCCGTTGGCGCGCAGCAGTTCCCGGTGCACTGGGGCGGCGACTGTTACGCCAACTATGAATCGATGGCGGAAAGCCTGCGCGGTGGGCTCTCTATTGGTCTGTCTGGTTTTGGTTTCTGGAGCCACGACATTGGCGGCTTCGAAAATACCGCCCCTGCGCATGTCTACAAACGCTGGTGCGCGTTTGGTCTGCTCTCCAGCCACAGTCGCTTGCACGGCAGCAAATCTTACCGCGTGCCGTGGGCTTACGATGAAGAGTCCTGCGATGTGGTGCGCCACTTTACGCAACTGAAATGCCGCCTGATGCCGTACCTTTACCGTCAGGCGGCGCTGGCGCATAAATGCGGTACACCGATGATGCGTGCCATGATGCTTTCGTTCCCGACCGATCCCGCCTGCGATTACCTCGACCGCCAGTACATGTTGGGCGAGGCGCTGCTGGTGGCACCGGTGTTCAGCGAAGCGGGAGATGTGCAGTTTTATCTGCCGGAAGGGCGCTGGACGCACCTGTGGCATAACGATGTCCTGAACGGCAGTCGCTGGCATCAACAGCGCCACGACGTGATGAGCCTGCCGGTCTATGTGCGTGACAATACCCTACTGGCGCTGGGCAGCAACGATCAGCGCCCGGATTACGCCTGGCATGAAAACACCGCCTTCCAGCTGTTTGCGCTGGATGAGGGGCGTGAAGCGCTGTGCGAAGTACCGGATGCGAGCGGCGCGGTGATTTTCCGCCTGCGGGCGAAACGTGAAAACGGCGTGATTAGCGTGCAGGCTGAAGGCGAAGCCCGCAACTGGACGCTGTGCCTGCGCAATATCACACAGATTGCCGGGGTGCAGGGGGCTACGCAGTCGGGCAGCGAACAAGGTGTGGTGATAGCGCCGCAGAGTGAGGAGATTCGGATCACGCTGTGAGTTCCCCCTCACCCTGACCCTCTCCCCAGAGGGGCGAGGGGATAAGTGCGGTTTTCCCCTCACCCTGACCCTCTCCCCAGAGGGGCGAGGGGATAAGACTGGTGCGGTTTCCCCCTCACCCTGACCCTCTCCCCAGAGGGGCGAGGGGATAAGACTGGTGCGGTTTTCCCCTCACCCTGACCCTCTCCCCAGAGGGGCGAGGGGAGAAGACTGGTGTGGTTTTCCCCTCCCCCTGACGCTCTCCTCAAAGGGGGGAGGGGAGAAGACTGGTGTGGTTTTCCCCTCCCCCTGACGCTCTCCTCAAAGGGGGGAGGGGAGAAGACTGGTGCGGTTTTCCTCTCTCAGATCCTCTCCCCAAAGGGACCTGGGGGATAAAGTCAGTGCGGGTTTTCTCCCTCTCCCTTTCAGGGAGAGGGCTGGGGTGAGGGTGATGGCGCAGACTCAGTTGGAGGGGCAACCACACCACCGGAAACGACACCGCCATGCATACTTTGTTTTAGCTGCTGTTTCTGGACATTTATCACCTGCAACTCGCCATTCACCGTCGGTTTCAGCGGCGCATTTGCGTTGACGTTGCCGCTGGCGGTCAGTTGCAGGTTACCATCACCATTTATCGGCAGCGCTGGCCAGCCCCACTCCTGCAACACATTCACCGGCACGCCGCGCCCGCGCAGACTGAGGTTGACGCTGCGTTCCGGCGTTTGTGAAACCACGGCGGTGGCTTCCAGCAAGCCCTGGCCGGTAAAAGCGCTAAGTTCGCTGATATTCACCGTGCTGCTGTTCGCGTTTAACGCAAGCGACGGGCGGCGCACATCAACGCGATTAAACGTTGCGGCGGCGGCGTTCAGTTTTGCGCTGCCACCCCAGACGCCCCATTTGCGTTCGCGCGCCAGTTGCAGGTTATCCCCATAGCCATCCAACGCAGTGAGTTGCCACGGGAAGCCCGGGTCGATATCAATCACCAGATTGCGGCTGGCGCTGAATTTCTTCAACGTCACGCTGTTCAGCCATGTTGGCAATTCATCCATCCAGACCTGTTTCCAGTTTGCCGGCAAGGTGTATTCCAGCCCGGCAAAAGCGGCGTCGTCCAGCACCAGTGCGTGCCCGGCGCGATACCAGTTACCGGAGGTGCGCACCATGCCGTTTTCCCAGCGTGAGGTGAATTGCTGCAGCGCAATGCCCTGCGGCGAGAAAGTGGCGTTAAGGATCGGATCGAACAGATGCAGCGAACCGTAAATAAACTCGGTGGCGTTCATCGACAGTCTGCCGTCTTCGCTTTTCCAGTCGCCGCCTTCCAGCGTCAGGTTGCGCAAGCTCAGATCGAGGTCGGTAACCGCCCATTCCGGCCCTTGCAGGCGCGCATCCGTCACCTCAACTCGGCCAATTTTCAGTGACGGCAGCGTGGTCAGCGGATTAAAGAAATCGAGCAGGGATTTGTCGCTTTGCAGGCGGATATCATTCAGCCGCAGGTTATTCACTACCCAACTGCCGTCGGCATTGCGTTGCGCATCGCCCGTCAGCGAACCGCGCGCCATATCCGCGCCAATGGTGGTCAGCGTGACCACATCTTTATCAATACTGCCCTGAATGAGAACGTTGCTGGCGGGAACGCCGTTTAACATCAATGATCCGGCGCTCATCTGGATCTGCGTTTTGCTGCCGAGCACATTGCCTGCGACCGGTTGCCACGGCGCAACACCGCCGGTGACCCGTTGCGCACTCAGATCCCAGCCAGTGGCCGGGCTGTTAAACGCCATATTGCTCAGTTGCAGACGATCGGCCTGGAAAGGCAACGGCGCGGCAGCGGGGGAGAGATTAAGCGTGCCGTCCTGCAACAGAATGGTGTCTACATGCAGCGGATCGGTAAGCTGGCGGCTACTGAGATCGATATCGACGGTTTTAGCGACCAGCGTGGCGGGTTTGCCTTTGTGACCAAAGTTAACGTTTTTCAGCAGCACATGGGACGGGGAAGAGAAGCGATGATCCATCACATCGAACGTCAGATGATAGTCGCTGTTGTTGCTGACCCACTGGCTAACCTGTGTTGCGCCCCAGCGGGTTTGCAACAAGAAATAGACAGCCAGCATCGCCAGTAACAAGACGATAGCGACAACAAGGAGCAGCTTTCCAAGAAATTTCATCATCTTCCATCCCCAACGTGTCAGTCAGGCAGTTATGCACGATTTATGCGCAATGCTCAAGGGCGGAATGATGAAAGGAAGTGACTGTGGCAACGGTTTGGCCCCGTTGCCGCAGCATGCATCAGTTTTTCTCTGGCGGAAAAATCAGATTCAATACAATTGCCGTGATACCCCCTGCGGCGATGCCGGAAGAGAGCAGGTTTTTCAGCCAATCCGGCGCAAATTGCAGGATCTGCGGCTGTTGGGAGACGCCAAGGCCGACCGCCAGTGACAGCGCAATTATCATGATCGCACGGCGGTTCAGCGGTTCGCGGGAGACAATACGCACGCCAGACGCCGCAATGGTTCCGAACATCACCAGCGTTGCGCCACCGAGGACCGGCTCAGGCAGTTGTTGCACAAACGCACTCACCGCCGGGAACAGACCAAGCACAATCAGCATCAGCGCGACAAAGAAGCCGATGTAGCGGCTGGCGACGCCGGTCAACTGGATCACGCCGTTGTTCTGACCGAAACAGGAGTTCGGGAAGGTGTTAAACACCGCCGAGACGAAGGAGTTGAGGCCGTTAGCCAGGACGCCGCCTTTCAGGCGCTTCATATAGACCGGGCCGGCAACCGGCTGCTCAGAAACGTCGGACGTGGCGGTGATATCGCCGATGGTTTCCAGCGAGGTGATCATAAACACCAACATCAGCGGCAGCAGCAGATTCCAGTCAATGCTCAGGCCGTAGTAGAGCGGTGTTGGCACCATAAAGGCGTCCGCCGGGGCATTGTAGGCTGGCAGCATACCCATAAACATCGCCAGCACGTAACCGACCGCCATAGCAATCACCAGAGAGGCGATACGCAGGTAAGGATTACGCTGGCGGTTTAGCAGAATAATGATTGCCAGCACCACGCCGGCCAGCAGCAGGTTCTTCGGTGCGCCGAAGGTGTGGTTGCCCATTGCGGCAAAACCGCCGCCCACGGAGGTCAAACCAACCTGAATCAGCGACAGGCCGATAATCATCACCACCACACCGGAGACCAGCGGGGTGATAATACGGCGCGCCAGCGGCAGAATTCGGGAGATAACCATTTCGGTGCAGCTTGCCAGCATTAGAGTGCCGAACAGTGCAGCCATCATCGTCGGCACATCCGCACCACCGGTTTTCAGTGCGGTACCCCCCATAATCAGCGGCGCCACAAAGTTAAAGCTGGTGCCCTGAATCGACAACAGGCCAGAACCCACCGGCCCCCAGGCTTTGATCTGGATAATGGAAGCCACGCCAGAGGCGAACAGCGACATGCTGATGATGTGCTGAGTGTCCTGAGCCGGTAAACCCAGCGCCTGGCAGATAAGCAGCGCGGGCGTGATAACGCCGACAAACATCGCCAGCAAATGCTGCAGCGCGGCAAACAGCGTCTGCGCCAGCGGAGGGCGGTCTTCAAGGCGGTAGATCAGTTCGCTGGGTTGAGTCTGCGCAACCGGTTGCGCACTTTCTGACTCGATGGTGTTTACGGACATCTCAAGCAATCCCCTGGATGGAAAAGCGGTGATTTTATCGGACTGTTTGGTAAAAGCAAACGGTTGCTTTGCTAAAAACATACTTTTCTAAGGGGTGTTCTTTTTACGGGATAAGGTTCTAAAACTCACGCGTTGGAGTAGCGTTCTGTTTCCGGCATCCAACGGTCGATCAGGGCTTCCGCCAGCTGCGGGTAGCGCTCATGAATATGGCGGGCAGTGCGTTGCACTTCGGGGATCATCGCCTGGTCACGCAGCAGATCGGCGACTTTGAATTCGGCATTGCCGGTCTGGCGGGTGCCAAGCAGCTCGCCGGGGCCGCGAATTTCCAGATCTTTTTGCGCAATCACAAAGCCGTCGTTGCTGTCACGTAATACCTGCAGGCGTTTTTGCGCGGTTTTGGACAGCGGGGATTTATACAGCAGCACACAGTGCGAGGCCACCGCACCACGCCCGACGCGGCCACGCAACTGGTGGAGTTGCGCAAGGCCGAGACGCTCCGGGTTTTCAATGATCATCAGGCTGGAGTTGGGCACGTCCACACCCACTTCAATCACCGTGGTGGCGACCAGCAAATGCAGTTCGCCTTGCTTGAAGGCCTGCATAACGGCCTGTTTTTCGGCGGGCTTCATTCGCCCGTGCACCAGGCCCACATGCAGCTCCGGTAGCGCCAGTTTCAGTTCTTCCCAGGTGGCTTCCGCCGCTTGCGCTTCCAGTAGATCAGACTCTTCAATCAGTGTACAGACCCAGTACGCCTGGCGACCTTCATCGGTGCAGGCGTTGCGCACGCGATCGATAATGTCGTTACGGCGGGTATCCGGAATGGCGACGGTGGTGACCGGCGTACGCCCCGGCGGTAATTCGTCGATGACGGAGGTATCCAGATCGGCATAGGCTGTCATTGCCAGCGTTCGCGGAATGGGCGTGGCGGTCATGATCAACTGATGCGGGTGAAAACCCTGTTGTTGACCCTTCTCCCACAGCGCCAGACGCTGATGAACGCCAAAGCGGTGTTGTTCATCAATGATCACCAGCGCAAGGCCGTTAAACTGCACCTGCTCCTGGAAAATAGCGTGGGTACCGACAATCATCTGCACCTGACCGCTGGCAATCGCCTCCTGCTGTGCTTGCCGCGCTTTGCCTTTCTGTTTGCCCGCCAACCAGCCCACTTCCACGCCGAGTGGGGCAAACCAGTTGCGGAAGTTATTCGCGTGCTGCTCAGCCAGCAGTTCGGTCGGGGCCATCATCGCCACTTGTTTTCCATTGGCGATGGCGCGTAAGGCCGCGAGCGCGGCAACCAATGTTTTACCGGAGCCGACATCGCCCTGCACAAGGCGCATCATAGGCATATCCTGCGCCATGTCGCGCTCGATTTCCGCCACGACGCGATCCTGTGCGCCAGTGGGTTTAAACGGTAATGATGCCAGCAGACGCTGTTTTAGCGCATCGTTGGCGATGAGCGGTTGCGCATGGTAGCGCTGTGCTCCGGCTCGTAGCGCCAGCATGCTCAGGTTGTGAGCCAGCAACTCTTCGAGAATTAAACGTTTTTGCGCCGGGTGCTGCCCGCTTTCGAGGTCGCTTAGCTGAAGGGTTGGCGGCGGGCGGTGCAGCGTGCGCAGGGCGTCCGGCAGGCTCATCATGCCCTGCGCCAGCTCTGGCGGCAGCAGTTCGCTGATGGCACAGGTCGCCAGGAGGTCCAGCGCCTGATCGGTCAATTTGCGCAAGGTTGCCTGTTTCACACCTTCGGTGGTCGGATACACCGGTGTCAGGGTTTCCTGTAAATCCGGTGTGCTGAGATCGCCCTGAATGCGGTACTCCGGATGGATCATCTCGGCGCCGTACTTCCCGCGTTTCGCTTCACCGTAGGCCAGCACACGACGGCCGGTGGCGAGGCTGTTTTTCATCGCCGCGTTGAAGTTAAAAAAGCGCATGGTGAGGATGCCGGAGCCGTCGCTGATTTGGCAGGTCATCATCCGACGCCCGCCAAAGGTGATGTTGCAATTCAACACTTCGCCTTCCACCGTGGCGTAAACGCCCGGCAGCAGGTCGGCAATGGGGTAAAGGTGGGTGCGATCTTCATAGCGCAACGGCAGGTGAAGCAGGAGATCCTGCACGGTGTGCAGGCCGATTTTTGCCAGTTTGCTGCTCTGCGCCGCGCCAACGCCGGTCAGCGTGTTGAGCGGAATTGCGTCGAGCAGGCGGCCTTTCATGCGGTTACCCTGCCGCCTGCATGGTGGCCCACCATGTCGGGTCGGCTTCGATTTGCCCTTCGGTATTGACGTGAGGGTAAGGCAGGCCTTTGCGTTTTGCGACTTTCGCCAGCACCGGGTAACCCCCCTCGAACAGCAGGCGCTGCTGCTCTGCATCCGGCAGCATACTGTTTTCACGCTGGTACATGCCCGCGTTTTGCCGCTGGCGCTGAGCTTCGTACAAAATCAATGCAGAAGCCACGGAGACGTTCAACGACTGCACCATACCGATCATCGGGATGATAATGTCCCGATCCGCCAGATCCAGCGCTTGCTGGGTGATCCCGGTTTTTTCCTGCCCCATCAGAATGCAGGTCGGGCGGGTGTAATCGATCTCGCGAAAGTCGACAGCGTTGTCAGACAGATGAGTGGCGAGGATCTGCATACCGCGTGCTTTCAGTTCGCCCACGGCGTCGCTGATGGTGCGGTGCGTTTTCACTTCTACCCAGCTATTACTGCCCGCAGCGGAAGAGGCCATGGTGCGCATGCGATTGCCCGGCCAGACGGCGTGAACTTCATGCACACCGACGGCGTCCGCCGTGCGGATAATTGCGGAGACGTTATGAGGTTTGTGAACCTGCTCCATGCAGACGGTCAGATCAGGCTGACGCCTGGCAAGCATCTCGCGAATACGCGCATAACGCTGAGAATTCATAAAATCAGTTTCGGTTACGAGTGACTTTAATCACGTCTGGCATCACGCGGATCTTACGCATGATATTCGCCAGGTGGACGCGATCGCGCGCCGTGAGACGGATGAAAGCACTGTATACACGACCATCTTTCTCTTCCGTATTCAGGCTCTGAATATTGGAAGAGGCCGTATTGATGGCGGCCGTCAGGTTAGCCAGTGCTCCCTGATGGTTGAACATATCCACCTTGATCTCGGTGATAAATTCCTGGGCGGTCTCTTTGTCCCACTCCACGGCCATAAATTTCTCGGCTTCTTTTTGATAACCCCGAATATTACGGCAGGACTCATGGTGGATAACCAGCCCTTTACCGGGGCTGACGTGAGCGACAATCGGGTCGCCAGGGATCGGGCGACAGCATTTGGCGAAGGTGATCAGCACACCATCGGCGCCTTTAATCGGCAGATGGCCGCCATTGTTGCCCGTACCGGCAGGGGTTTGTACGGCTTGCACTGCTTCCCCTTGCTGCAGGTTTTTCGCCACCACGACGCTCATGGCGTTGCCGAGACCGATTTCCGCCAGCAGATCGTCCAGCGCTGCCAGCTTCATGCGGTCCAGCTCGCGCTGAATATGCTCCGGTGGGATTTCCGCCAGTTTGCGGCTTCCGCCTAATGCATGGTTGAGCAGACGACGACCGAGACTGACGGAATCATCGCGCTTGAGGTTTTTCAACATCTGGCGGATTTTGGCTCGTGCTTTCGAGCTGACGACAAAGTTCAGCCATGCGGCGTTCGGGCGGGCGCCCGGCGCGGTGATAATTTCTACCGTCTGGCCGCTGGAGAGCGACTGCGACAGCGGGTAAGGCTGGCGGTCGACACGCGCACCCACGCAGGCATGGCCGATATCGGTATGCACGGCATAGGCAAAGTCCACTGGCGTAGCGCCCGCGGGCAGTTCAACGATGCGGCCTTCCGGGGTGAAAACATAAATCTCATCGGGGAAGAGATCAGATTTAACGCTCTCGATAAATTCAAACGAGCTACCGGCGCTCTGTTGTAGCTCCAGCAGGCTTTGCATCCAACGCTGGGCGCGAATTTGCGCCGTGGTGCTGCTTTCACCGTGCTCTTTATATGCCCAGTGTGCGGCGACCCCCATCTCAGCCATCTGATCCATATCTTCCGTGCGGATCTGCACCTCAACCGGTACGCCGTGCGGACCAATCATCGAGGTGTGCAGCGACTGATAGCCGTTTGCCTTTGGAATGGCGATGTAGTCTTTAACGCGGCCCGGGCGCGGCTTATACAAGCTGTGCATCTGACCGAGTACGCGATAGCAGGTATCCAGATCATGAACGATGACGCGAAACGCGTAGATATCCATGATGGAGTGAAAACGCTGCTCTTTCAGCACCATCTTGCAGTAGATGGAGTAAAGGTGTTTTTCACGCCCGCTCACGCGGCAGGGAATGCCCGCTTCCTGTAAACGCCCTTCGATTTCTGAGAGGATTTTTTGAATCATCTCTTTGCGGTTGCCGCGCGCGGCTTTCACCACTTCTTTGATGACACGGTAACGGTTTGGGTACAACGCTTCAAAACCCAGCTCTTCAAGCTCGGTCTTAATGTGATGAATACCTAAACGGTGTGCCAGCGGACTGTAGATTTCGAGGGTTTCACGGGCAATGCGGCGACGTTTATCCGGGCGAAGTGAACCCAGCGTGCGCATGTTGTGCGTGCGGTCGGCAAGTTTGATCAGAATGACGCGGATGTCCTGCACCATCGCCATGATCATCTTACGAAAGTTTTCGGCCTGCGCTTCTTTCTTATCCTGAAACTTGAGCTTATCAAGTTTGGATACCCCTTCCACCAGTTCGGCAACGCTTTTGCCAAACAGCTGTTCCATATCCTGGTAAGTGGCTGGGGTATCTTCAATCACATCATGCAGTAGCGCGGCCATGAGTGTTTCGTGGTCGAGTTTCATCTCAGCCAGAATACAGGCTACCGCTACCGGGTGCGTGATATAAGGTTCACCGCTTGAACGTGTCTGGCCCTCGTGAGCGTCACGTGCAACGAGATACGCCTGCCTGAGACGTTTGATTTGGTCTTCAGGCAGATAGTTTTGAATCAGCTGATTCAGGCTTTCAAACAGATACAAGGGTGACCTGCTGCAGGATTAATTAACGGCGACCTTCAGCAATGGCGGTGACGGCCTGCAGTTCTGCGGCTTCCTGCTCTTGCTGCTCCTGGCGCTCACGTACGTCGAGGATCTGGTTGTTGATCAGACCTTCTTCGATTTCGCGCAGCGCGATAACGGTAGTTTTATCGTTTTCTTCCGGTACCAGCGGATCTTTGCCGCCAACCTGCATCTGACGAGCGCGACGCGCGGCGACCAGCACCAGGTCAAAACGGTTACCAATTTTCTCTACAGCGTCCTGAACAGTTACGCGTGCCATACTTAAAATGCTCCACAGGTGAAGAAATGACTGGGCATGATACTGAAACCAGGCTCAGTCTGCCAATAGTTTGCTGATTAAAGCGTCATGTCGCTGCTTCTGGCGGCTCATGCGCAGACGTTCAGCGCGAATAATGGTTTTCAAATCGCCCAAGGCGGTATCGAAATCATCATTCACAATAAGGTAATCATATTCTGCGTAATGACTCATTTCCGCAACTGCCAGCGCCATACGTTTCGCGATTACCTCTTCGCTGTCCTGACCACGCCCACGCAGGCGACGATCCAGCTCCACTTTCGACGGCGGTAGAATAAAGATGCTACGTGCCTGCGGCATTCGGGTGCGAATTTGTTGCGCGCCCTGCCAGTCGATATCGAGAAACACATCCACGCCGGTGGACAGCACTTGCTCAATGGTCGCGCGGGAGGTGCCGTAGTAATTGCCAAACACCTCGGCATGCTCAAGAAACGCGTCGTCATTAATCATGACCTTAAACTCGTCATGATTAACAAAGAAATAGTGTTCACCGTGCACTTCGCCCGGGCGCGGCGCGCGCGTCGTATGCGAAACAGAAACTTGCGTGTCGTATAACGGTTGGGTTTTCAACAAAGCCTGGATGAGGCTTGATTTACCCGCGCCGCTGGGGGCGGAAACAATATAGAGCGTGCCTTGAGCCATGAGAGTCTTTTGTATGTGAATTGCGAAAGGAAACTTACATACGTGCCTATTATACACATCGCTGCTATGTGACGTAGCTTTTGTCACACTTTTTCCCGCTGAGTTTGACGTTTTCCATACTGCTTTCCTGATTTGTCTGCAAATTTTCATTGTCACGATGAATTCCCTGAACCGTCCTCGCAATCTCCCTTTTTCCTGCTCGAAAGAGCCATCCCGGCAACGCTATAACGGCTGCGCTATCACAAGGGAGAAATCATGATGTGGAGAAAAGCCGGAGCCGCAATGTGTCTGTTGCTGTGGAGTGTGTTCACTCAGGCGACCTGCCCGGTCTGGTCGCCAGTGCGGGCGCAAGAAGAGGTCAGCCGACTGCAACAACAACTTGCTCAGTGGAACAACGACTATTGGGCGCAGGGCGAGAGCGGCGTGAGTGATGATGTGTATGACCGGCTCAGCATGCGCTTAACGCAATGGCAGCGTTGCTTTGATCTGCATGCCGTAGGCAGTGTATCGACATTGCCTGGCGGTAATGTGAAACATCCGGTGGCGCATACCGGGGTGCGCAAACTGGCCGATAAACATGCGCTACAGCAATGGATGGCAGGAAAGAAGGATCTCTGGGTTCAGCCGAAAGTGGATGGTGTGGCGGTCACGCTGGTATACCGGCATGGCAAGCTGGTGCAAGCCATCAGCCGTGGTGATGGCCTGGCAGGAGAGGACTGGACAGAAAAAGTGCGTGCTATTCCGTCGATTCCCAAAACGGTAACCGGTTTGTTGGCGAATAGTATTTTGCAAGGGGAGTTGTTTCTACGCCGCGATGATCACATTCAAAAACGTATGGGAGGGCTCAACGCCAGGGCAAAGGTGGCAGGGGCGATGATGAGCCGCCGCGACACGCCTCTTCTGTCTGAGCTGGCGTTTTTCGTTTGGGCCTGGCCGGATGGCCCGGCAACATTTTCCCGAAAGGTTGAGTTACTTAGCAAAGCGGGGTTTGAATGGGTACAGCGTTACAGCGTGGCGGTAGATAATGTGCAGGATGTGGAGCGTTTACGCGCCAGTTGGTACACATCACCGTTGCCGTTTGTAACCGATGGCGTCGTAGTCCGTACGGTGATGGAACCGGCAGGAAACACGTGGTTGCCCGGAGACGGGCACTGGGTTGCCGCCTGGAAATACGAGCCGGTTGAGCAGGTTACCGGGGTCAACGCGATCCAGTTCACTACAGGCCGTACCGGTAAGATTTCGGTGGTGGCGCAGCTTGAGCCGGTGCAACTGGATGATAAACGTGTTCGGCGAGTGAATATTGGCTCCATCCGAAAATGGCAGGTGTTGGATATCGCTCCGGGAGATGAGGTTTCTGTCAGCCTTGCCGGACAGGGTATCCCGCGGATCAATCGCGTGGTCTGGCGTGGAGTGGAACGGGAAAAGCCCACGCCGCCGGATGCACGATTTACGCCACTTACCTGTTTTTATGCCTCACCTGAGTGCCACGAGCAATTTATTGCCCGACTGGTTTGGCTTGGGTCGCCAAAAGCGCTCGGCATTGACGGCGTGGGAGAAGAAGGCTGGCGTGCATTGCATCAGGCACATCGTTTCGAGCACATATTTTCCTGGCTGGCGCTGACGAAGGCGCAATTGCAGGCGACGCCGGGTTTCTCTGCTGCGCGAGGCCTGCAACTCTGGCATCGGTTTTCGTTAGCGCGCGACAGGCCGTTTACTCGCTGGCTGAATGCGCTCGGCACGCCGTTGCCGCAGGCGGCGTTAAAAGCGACGAGTGACACACACTGGCGGCAAGTACGCGCACGTGATGAACTTGCATGGCAGCAGTTACCCGCCATTGGTGCACAAAAAGCCCGGCAGCTTATCACCTTTGTTCGGACGCCAGTGGTTGAACAATTGACGTTATGGCTGGGCAAGCAAGGCGTGAAGGCGTTTCAGTGAGCGTTGTGTTTGTAATGGAATACCGGCAGTCCCAATTTCCAGCGGATTGCCAGTAGGCGGGCGGTGAAGCCGAACAGGAGTGTGGCGATCACGACCGTATCATGGTTGGAAATATAATGGCCAAGGGCGAGATAGAGCACGGCTGAGGCAAAGGTGATTCCGGCATAAAGTTCTTTTTGAAATACCAGGGGAATACGTTTACAGAACATATCGCGTAATACACCACCAAATACGCCAGTAACCACGGCCGCAATAGTTGCAATCACCGGACCTTCGCCCATATCCAGTGCGATTTGTGCTCCGATGATGGAGAACACCACCAGTCCGAGAGCATCAAGGATCAGAAACAGGCGACGAAGATGCGGCATTACCGGAGCAAAAATGGTGGTCAGAACTGCGGCAACGGCGACAATAATGACGTATTCGGGATGCTTAACCCAGCCAAGCGGATAATGGCCAAGCAGGATATCGCGGACCGAGCCGCCGCCAAGTGCAGTGGCGGTGGCAATAATAATAACGCCAAAGGTATCCATCCGGCGGCGGCCTGCCGCCAGTGCACCTGTCATGGCTTCGGCGGTAATGCCAATAAGATAAAGAGTGTGTAACAGCATATCGCCTCCGTGATTCAGAGGCGGCAGGGTAGCGGCTCGTATGGCAGACGACGATTGAGATTTTCTCACACATGGCGTGTTGGATAACTTTTACTAATGCGAATGTAAAAAGGGAATTGATTTAATTAAATGATTTTAAAGATAAATTTCTTTTATCTATAGAGGGGGTGTGGCCGGGTTTGTGGTTTTTAGCCTGACAAAAGTAATTATGCTAATAAACGTCAGTTCTACTCCTCGGGAGCCATCACCTGCGGTAACGTTTACAGCAGCATATCCACGTCGATTTGGGAAGGCAAATAGGGGAGTCGCAGCCTCTGGATTTCAACTCATCTTACAAACGGAAATGTTTATTGTTTTTAGAGCCAACCTGGATGATATAATTTTAAATAATCTGTATTTTATACGACAGATTATTTTTTATAATTAAATGCATAACAACATAATGACTAAAGATTTTATTCTAAAACTACTTTACCATCTTGTGTCTGGATATAAGTTTCACCGTTTATATTTATGAATTGTTTACTATTAAGATTGCCTCGAACAACTATTGCTATATTGTTATACACACATTTTTCATGTTTGCCATTCGTATCATCAAAGCAAGTATAATCATCGAGAGAACCATCCCTTGTTCCTTTGGGTAATTGTTCATAACCATCGAAGCTCATGATGGTAACTGTGAAGTTATATGGTGTATTGATAACGTGATACTCCTTCTGAAGGAAGTCCTTATTTTTTATCCACCATTTTAATTTTCCTTCTGTTGTCATTGGTAAATGTTCTACAAAAACTACACCATTATTCACCCTGACTATTTTTGTTGGTCTGACAGCAATCCATATGCAGTATGCAATGATTAAAATAATTGTAATTGCTCCAATCCTTTTATAATTAAACATTGTTTTCTCCTGTCAATGTTATAGTGGCTTCAAAATTTGTGAAAAATGGTTTTTGAGCTAAATGTTTTGCCCGCTGAAGGACAAACCATATCCTAAAAAAAGCAATCGAATTGAATTGGGGTTTCAATATATCTTCTCTGTCTAACCCAAAATGATCTTGTGCTCTGTATTTTACAACCGCAGTATACCTATTTCCTTGAAGGATGAGACTTTCAATGGAAATTTCTGTACTGTTTATACCATGAACGGCTATGCCCATTCCATTGACCCAATCTTTCCATCTTGTGTATTTTGGTAAAAAACTATTATATAAATCGTTTGAAAAATGCTCTTTTATCAGTTTTGATTTTCTAAAATCAAATTGCTCGATAGCTTTTTTAATGATGGCTAAAGTACTATTAGGGGAGCTGTCAGTCAAAATGAGATTTTTGTACGCATTATTCATTGCTGGATGTTGGTAATCTCTTCCATTATTCCGTTGCATATGATTGAACAGATCTTTGATCAAACCCTGGTATGGACCCTGGAAAGAAAATACATGGGATTGAGATCTTAACTCATCATATAACATGGCAATGGCTTTTTCTCTACTTACGGCAGGTATTGAGCTTAGAGAGGGATGTTTATAGGAAGGACAAAAAGTTGTCCAGTCTATAAGTGTTGATACTTGTCCGAGATGATAATGCTTTTTTAGTGTATCAGCATCAATATCGCCGCTCTGCATATCATCGGCATTTATGTCATTAAATCTTTTTTTTGTGGTGAAGATTATCAATTTACTATCGATTCCATTCATTTGAAACAAATCCCTTTCAGTCAAATGTACAACTACTATACAGTTATATTTTAATACTGCAATCAGTACTTTTCTTAACATTTTTTGTCTGAGCGTTTAGGCTGGATTCTTTATCAGGATGCGATCTATGTTGCGACGCATGTCAAAGTAAGCAACTGCTAAAAGAGAAGGGAGATTGATCGTAACGCTCATTAATAAATATCATTCTCGTAGCAACCCTTTTTAAGGCTTCTTTCTTTCATCAAAGTAATCATGCCTGTTATAGATCCCTTCTACACCTTTCAGTTTGTGGTTGAAACACCGCTCTGCTACGTGCAGAGGAACTGACAGTGAAGCAAGCAGATCTCGTCTTGTAGAGTGGATTGTGTATCGAAGCATCCAGTAAGGCTCACACTTTGGTTGGACTTTCAGATACAAGCCACGCCCATTTCCAAATTTCCCCGGTTCTCCTGCTTTGATGAAAACCTGAACCGTCCTGACAGTGAGTTACCCTATCCTGATGAAGAATCGGTGTGGAGGATAGGGTTATAAACTGCCAGATGAGACGAGTAGAGCAAAAAGCCCATTTAACATGGGCTTATGGATTGATATGGACTTTGAGAGAATTTACTCGATGTTCTGAATCTGCTCGCGCATCTGTTCGATCAGCACTTTCAGCTCGATGGCTGAATTGGTGACGTCTGCGTTAATAGACTTGGACGCCAGGGTGTTCGACTCACGGTTGAACTCCTGCATCATAAAGTCGAGTCGACGGCCAACAGCTTCTTTCTTCTTCAGAATGTTGTAGGTCTCTTTGACGTGAGCGTCGAGACGATCCAGCTCTTCGGCCACGTCGATACGTTGCGCCATCAGCACCAGTTCCTGCTCAAGACGGTTATTCTCAAGCTGCACCTGCGCTTCTTCCAGTTTGGAGACCAGGCGCTCGCGCTGCCATTGCAGGATTTCCGGCATATGCCCGCGGACTTTGGTGACTTCGGCGCTCACACCTTCAAGGCGTTGTTCGATCAGCAACTTCAATGCCTGGCCTTCGGTTTCGCGGGCGACAATGAAATCATCCAGCGCGCTATCCAGCGCAGCGAGAATTTGTGCGGCGATAGCGTCCAGATCCTGTTCCTGAGCCGCCATTACGCCAGGCCAGCGCAGAATATCAACCGGATTGATTTCCCCTTCGTCGCTCTGCATTTTGACCCAGTTCGCTGCGTTAACCAGTTGCTTAGCCAGTTTCTCATTAAGGATCAACTCGCCTTGCGCGCTGGCGTCTGGCTCAAAACGCAGATTGCATTCAACTTTTCCGCGCGTCAGGCGGGTACGGAGACGTTCGCGCACAACCGGCTCAAGGCTGCGGAATTGCTCTGGCAGACGGAAGTAAGTTTCCAGATAACGCTGGTTAACCGAGCGCAGTTCCCAAGAGGCAGAGCCCCATTCACCCTTGATTTCACGCCGGGCGTAGGCGGTCATACTGCGGATCATAGACGTTCCCGTTTTTAAAGAGAGATGCGGGGATTATAGCTTTCGTGGCCTTATCAGGATAGGAATAACCACGGTAAGCCAGTATAATGCGCAGCCACATTCGAATAGCCGGAGAAATCATCATGCGTCCAGCAGGCCGTAGCGCCACTCAGGTGCGTCCCGTTACCCTGACCCGTAATTACACAAAACACGCAGAAGGCTCCGTGCTGGTTGAATTTGGTGATACCAAAGTGCTGTGCACCGCCTCTATTGAAGAAGGCGTTCCGCGTTTTCTGAAAGGTCAGGGCCAGGGCTGGATCACAGCTGAATATGGCATGTTGCCGCGTTCCACTCATACCCGTAATGCGCGTGAAGCGGCAAAGGGTAAACAGGGCGGCCGCACGATGGAAATTCAGCGCCTGATTGCCCGCGCGCTGCGTGCTGCGGTCGATTTAAACGCGCTCGGCGAATTCACTATTACCCTCGACTGCGATGTTATTCAGGCTGATGGTGGTACCCGTACCGCGTCAATTACCGGTGCGTGTGTTGCGCTGGCTGATGCGCTGAACAAACTGGTTGCTGCCGGGAAGCTGAAAACCAACCCGCTGAAGGGCATGGTTGCCGCAGTTTCTGTGGGCATCGTGAACGGTGAAGCGGTGTGTGACCTTGAATACGTAGAAGACTCAGCAGCCGAAACCGATATGAATGTGGTGATGACCGAAGATGGCCGCATGATTGAGGTTCAGGGTACGGCAGAAGGCGAGCCCTTCTCCCACGAAGAGTTACTTACCCTGCTGGCATTGGCCAGAGGGGGAATCGAATCGATTATCGCGACGCAGAAAGCGGCGCTGGCAAACTAGTTACTAAGGGCGACGATGTCGCCCTTTTTTTTGTCTGTAGAAAAGTGAGATGAGGAGCGGATCCATGAAAGCGTACCAGCGTCAGTTTATTGAATTTGCGCTTAACAAACAGGTACTCAAGTTTGGCGAATTTACGCTGAAATCCGGGCGTAAAAGCCCCTATTTCTTCAACGCCGGGCTATTTAATACCGGGCGCGATCTGGCGTTGTTAGGGCGTTTTTACGCCGAAGCGCTGGTGGATTCCGGCATTGATTTCGACCTGTTGTTTGGCCCGGCTTACAAAGGGATCCCAATCGCCACCACTACCGCTGTCGCGCTGGCGGAACATCATGAGCGCGATGTACCTTACTGCTTTAACCGCAAAGAGGCCAAAGATCACGGCGAAGGCGGTAATCTGGTTGGCAGCGCGTTGCAGGGGCGTGTCATGCTGGTGGACGACGTGATCACCGCAGGCACCGCTATTCGTGAGTCGATGGAAATTATCCAGGCTAACGGGGCGACGCTGGCGGGCGTGCTGATTTCGCTGGATCGTCAGGAGCGTGGCCGCGCGGATATCTCCGCGATCCAGGAAGTTGAACGGGACTATGGCTGCAAAGTGATCGCCATCATCACGCTGAAAGAGTTGATTGCCTATCTGGAAGAGAAGCCGGAAATGGCCGATCACCTGGCTGCTGTTCGCGCTTATCGCGAGCAGTACGGCGTTTAAATCTCTGCCCGGCAGGTTGCCTGCCGGGTCAGTGTTACAGCAGCTTCGCGCCTTGCGTATTTACATACAGTGAATAGATCGAGGTGCTGGCGGCCATAAACAGGCGGTTACGTTGTTCGCCACCAAAACAGAGATTTGCGCAGCGTTCCGGCAGATGGATCATGCCAATCGCCTTGCCTTGCGGGTTGAAGATGCGTACGCCGTCCAGCTCTTCCGTGCCCATACCCCAGCCGCACCACAAGTTGCCATGTACATCAATGGCGATACCGTCCGCTGTTCCGTTGTCGCAGTCGATATGCACCCGTTTATTTTTTAGCTGATTACCCACCACATCCCATGCCAGAATTAAACGATTAGGCGTGGCGCGGCTCTCCACTACATACAGCGTTTTTTGGTCGGCAGAGAAGCAGATCCCGTTCGGGCCTTTGACATCTCCCAGCACAACTTCCAGCTTGCGTGTCTCCGGATCGAGACGATAAACATTCTGCGGCAGTTGCGACTCGGCTTTATGCCCTTCATAGAACCCGGCAATGCCGAATGGCGGATCGGTAAACCAGATGGAACCATCTGACTTCACGGCGATATCGTTGGGGGAGTTCAGCGGTTTTCCTTCAAAATTGTCTGCCAGCACAGTGATTGTGCCGTCGTACTCGGTTCGCGTGATGCGGCGGGTATCATGTTCACAGCTGATTAGCCTGCCTTGCCTGTCGCGGGCGTGTCCGTTGGCGTTATTTGCGGGCTTGCGAAAGAGGCTGGTCTCGCCGGTTGCTTCGTCCCAGCGCATCACCGCGTTGTTAGGAATATCGCTCCACAGCAACATACGGGTATCGCCGAACCAGACGGGGCCTTCCGCCCAGCGGCAGCCGGTAGCGAGTTGCTCGACTTTGGCACTGGAGACCATATAGTCGCGGAAGCTGTCGTCCAGCGCGACGATGCTGGGATCCGGGTAGCGGGGGGAGGGGGCCCAGGCTGCGAGGCTTTTGTGGCTGAGTAGTAACGACGCGGTGGCGATACCACTGAGTTTTAGCAGTTCCCGACGAGATGTTGCCATCCGGTCTCTCCTTATTTGTAGGGTATTTTTAAGATGATTTGCGTTAAGTGGAATTGTCTTGCCAGAGGGAGGTTAGGAAATGTTAGATGCGGCGACATCTGGCATCTCAACGAATTCCGTTGGGCTTTTTCACAGAGAGTGGGGAAATGAGAATGCAGCCACACGGGGCTGCATGGAGAGATTATTGCAATTGCGCGGCTAACAACGGCCAGCGGGTCTCAAAGTCATCGGTCGGACTGTATTTAAATTCGCTACGCACATAGCGCGATAGCATGCCTTCGCAAAAGGCCAGTAGCTGGCTCGCCAGCAGGGTTTCATCGTGAGTGAACCCTTCGCCTTCACGCATTTTGCGCTCGCGCAGAACCTGGCGTAACTGCGCTTCAATGCGCTCAAACAGCTGGTTGATACGCCCTTGCAGACGGTCCTGTTCAAACATCAGCGCGTGACCGGTCATGATGCGCGTCAGACCTGGATTGCGCTCGCCGAACCCCAGAATCAGCAGCACGATCAAACGCAGGCGCGCCGTTGTGTCTTTCTCATCCTTCAAAATCAGGTTGATGCGAGTAATCAGGCTATCTTCGATAAACTCAATCAGACTATCGAACATGCGCGTTTTACTGGGAAAATGACGATACAGCGCGGCTTCAGAAACGCCGACGGACGCCGCCAGTTTCGCTGTGGTGATGCGTTGGCTTCCATCGCTGGATTCCAGCATCAGCGCCAGAGACTGAAGTATTTCTTCGCGACGATTCCTTTTCGCAGTTTGTTTTTCTGCCATGTTCTAAAATACCCCTGAAAAATAAGCACTCGTCAGGCGAGCAGCCACACAGCGACCGCAAACGTTGCGCGTTTGCGGTGATGTTATCGCGTTATTTCGCAGTGTGATGCGTTAAAAAAGACCGTTACTGGCGGCCAGAATGGCCGAAGCCGCCTTCGCCGCGCTCGGTCGCATCGAAGTCTTCCACCAGGTTAAATTCCGCCTGCACCACGGGTACAAATACCATCTGCGCAATACGTTCGCCGGGGACGATAGTAAAGCTGTCGTGTCCGCGGTTCCATACGGAAACCATCAACTGGCCCTGATAATCCGAGTCGATCAGCCCGACCAGGTTGCCCAGCACTACGCCATGTTTATGACCCAGTCCTGAACGTGGCAGGATAACTGCAGCCAGCGCCGGGTCGGCAATATGGATTGCCAGACCAGTCGGCAGCAACGTTGTCGCGCCCGGAGCCAGCTCAATTGCGGCGTCGAGACAGGCGCGCAGGTCAAGTCCGGCGGAACCGGAGGTGGCGTATGTCGGCAGCGGGAATTCGTTGCCAACGCGCGGGTCCAGAATCTTAACGTCGATTTTTTTCATCATAACGGGTAACGATCTCGTCCAGTAATAGGTGTCCCAGAAGTTCCTTGCGTTCCAGCGGTAAGCGTTTGTCGCCCTCCTGCCAGAAAAGGTGTAATGCGTTGCTGTCGCTATTAAAGCCTTGATCGGATTGCGAAACATCGTTAGCGCAAATTAAATCGAGGTTTTTGCGGGCGCGTTTTTGCCGGGCATATTCTTCCACATTATTTGTTTCGGCGGCAAACCCAACGACATAAGGCCGGTTGGTGGAGAGCGCGGCGACACCCGCTACAATATCCGGGTTTTTTATCATTTTTATCGTGATTTCATCGCCTTGCTTTTTGATCTTTTCTTCAGCAATGCTCGCGGCACGATAATCCGCAACGGCGGCGCAGCCGATAAAAATATGCTGCTGTTGCACGCCTTTTTGCACAGCGGCTTCCATCTCCAGCGCGGTGGTGACATCCACACGTTGTACGAAAGCCGGTGTAGGCAATGAAACCGGGCCGGAAACCAGCGTCACCTTCGCGCCACGGCTGGCGGCGGCAGCGGCGATGGCGAAGCCCATCTTCCCGGAGCTGAGATTGGTGATATAGCGCACTGGATCCAGCGGTTCACGCGTTGGACCGGCGGTAATCATGATGTTCAGATGTTGCAGATCTTTGACTGGCGAGAAATGTGCGGCCGCCAGATCGACAATCGTCAGCGGATCCAGCATCCGGCCGGGGCCAACGTCTCCGCAGGCCTGACTGCCGCTGTCTGGTCCCCATAACAGTAGCCCGCGCGAGGCAAGCACTTGCAAATTATGCTGAGTAGCGGCGGCGCGATACATCTGCTGGTTCATGGCTGGCACCACCGCGACGGGCGATGGCGTAGCAAGGCAAATAGTAGAGACCAGGTCGTTGGCCATCCCGGCGGCAACGCGGGCGATTAAGTCGGCGGTCGCGGGTGCCAGGATCACCAAATCAGCCCATTTCCCCAGTTCAATATGGCCCATTGCCGCTTCTGCCGCAGGATCCAACAGGCTGTCGGAAACCGGGTGCCCGGACACGGCCTGCAGGCTCATTGGCGTAATAAAGGCTTTGGCGGCCTCGGTCATTGCGACGCGGACTTCCGCGCCGCGATCGCGCAAACGGCGCACCAGCTCAGGCGCTTTATAGGCTGCGATGCCGCCGCTTACGCCGAGGACAATTTTTTTACCCGCCAGACTCATCATGATTCTTTCCTGTTGGATTTCACCAGAAGCTGGGCATTTTATCACAATCCTGATGTTGTCGTGCTTTTGCCCGCCAACCACTTTGCGAGGCGCGACGCAGGGTAAGCAATCCGCAGTCGATGTGGTGGAATGCAGTATGGCAGCATGAGCGCGAGAGATGGAGGAAAGTACATGGATATTGTTTTTACCCCCCTGAAACCGCGGGAAAAAATGCTGAAATACGGCATTGAGTCGCTGACAGATATTGAGTTATTAGCGCTGTTCTTACGTACCGGTACGCCAGAAAAGTGCGTACTCACCATCGCCCGGGAAATGCTAACGCATTTTGGCTCGCTGTATGCGCTGCTCTCTTCCAGCCTTGAGGATTTTAAGGATATACAAGGTATTGGCCTTGCCAAGTATGCGCAGTTGAGAGGGATCGGCGAGCTGGCCCGGCGCTATTACAATGCGCGTTTGTTGGAGGAGAGTTCGCTCTTAAGCCCGGAAATGGCGCGGGAGTTCCTGCAAAGCCAGTTGATGAGCGAAGAGCGCGAGATCTTCATGGTGATCTTTCTGGATAACCAAAACCGGATACTGAAGCACAGTCGTTTGTTCAGCGGTACCATCAATAACGTAGAGGTACACCCGCGAGAAATTGTCCGCGAAGCGTTAAAAGTGAATGCAGCGGGCGTGATCCTCGCGCATAATCACCCCTCAGGTAATGCTGAGCCAAGTAAAGCGGATAAGCAGATCACCGAACGCGTGGTAAAATGCTGCCAGTTCATGGGCATACGAGTGCTTGATCACCTTGTTATCGGGCGTGGAGAGAGCGTTTCGTTTGCAGAGCGTGGCTGGATTTAGACCACTTTGCGCGATCCATCGGGATCTTTGTCTGTTCGGGACTTGAGCACACCGCCGACTCAGCGTATACTACGCCACCTTTGAGAATCTCGGGTTTGGCATTTGGGCCTGGCAATCGAGAGTTCACATTGAACTGCGATGACCGGGCTGTAAAGCCTGACGAGGCGCCGATACCCCATACGAAGCTCGAGCTAATTTGATTTTTGGAGAATAGACATGTCCCGAGTCTGCCAAGTTACTGGCAAGCGTCCGGTGACCGGTAACAACCGTTCCCACGCACTGAACGCGACTAAACGCCGTTTCCTGCCGAACCTGCACTCTCACCGTTTCTGGGTTGAGAGCGAGAAGCGTTTTGTCACCCTGCGCGTATCTGCTAAAGGTATGCGTGTAATTGATAAGAAAGGCATCGATACAGTTCTGTCTGAACTGCGTGCCCGTGGCGAAAAGTACTAAGTACTTAGAGGATATAAATCATGGCTAAAGGTATTCGTGAGAAAATCAAGCTGGTTTCTTCCGCTGGTACTGGTCACTTCTACACCACCACGAAGAACAAACGTACTAAGCCGGAAAAACTGGAACTGAAAAAATTCGATCCAGTTGTCCGCCAGCACGTGCTGTACAAAGAAGCTAAAATTAAATAATTTTAGTTTTCTTGAACAAAAACCCCGCATTGTCGGGGTTTTTGCATTTCTGATAACCCGCAAGCCGGAGACGAGATGCCTGAATTACCCGAAGTCGAAACCAGCCGTCGTGGCATAGAACCGCATTTGGTAGGTGAAACCATTCTTCATGCGGTGGTACGCAACGGGCGATTACGCTGGCCGGTTTCTGAAGAGATCCACAGCCTGAGCGATAAACGTGTGCTCAGCGTTCAGCGCCGCGCCAAATATCTGCTGCTGGAGCTACCGGACGGCTGGATCATCATCCATCTTGGTATGTCCGGTAGCCTGCGCATTCTTCCCTACGAATTACCGGCAGAGAAACACGACCACGTCGATTTGGTGATGAGTAATGGCAAAGTACTGCGTTACACCGATCCTCGCCGTTTTGGCGCGTGGCTGTGGACGAAAGAGCTTGAGGGCCACAACGTACTGGCGCATCTCGGGCCGGAGCCGTTAAGTGAGGCGTTTAACGCCAGCTATCTTCAACAGAGATGTGCGAAGAAAAAAACCGCTATCAAACCCTGGCTAATGGATAACAAGCTGGTGGTGGGTGTTGGCAACATCTACGCCAGCGAATCGCTGTTTGCCGCAGGGATCCACCCCGATCGCCTTGCTTCATCACTTTCGGCGCAGGAGTGTGAAATCCTGGTGCGCGTGATCAAAGCCGTTTTGCTGCGATCCATTGAGCAGGGTGGAACCACGCTGAAAGACTTTTTGCAAAGCGACGGGAAACCGGGCTATTTTGCGCAGGAATTGCAGGTGTACGGGCGGGAAGGTGAGCCTTGTCGCGTATGCGGTACGCCAATCGTTGCGACTAAGCACGCACAGCGTTCAACGTTTTATTGTCGTCGTTGCCAGAAATAAATCCGGCATTTTTTGCGCCTGGTGACGGCACGCTTACCGGGCCTGCAATTTCCGCAGGCCGGACAGGTAGGCCGCTTACTTCAGCTTTTCCAGCAGCGCCTGATGCACATTGGTTGGCAGGAAGTGCGTGACATCGCCATGGTGGCGTGCCACTTCTTTAACCAGTGTCGAGGAGATAAATGACCACTCTTTCGACGGCATCAAAAACACGCTCTCCAGCTCCGGCATCAGGTGGCGATTCATATGCGCAAGCTGCATCTCATATTCAAAATCCGCCACCGCGCGCAGACCGCGAATCAAAATATTAGCCTGCTGAGTGCGGGCAAAATTCGCCATTAAATCGCTGAATCCGACAACCTTAACATTTGGCAGATGCGCCGTGGCTGACTGCGCCAGTGCCACGCGCTCATCCAGATTAAACATCGGTTTTTTGCTCGGGCTGGCGGCAATCGCTAATACCACCTCGTCAAACATCACGGCGGCGCGGGCAACAATATCAATATGCCCGTTGGTAATAGGATCAAAGGTCCCGGGATAAATCGCTTTTGTGCTCATCGCTTATTCTTTCTCTGAATAACCGTGGTTCAGTGCCCACAGCCCGGTGTATTTATTGAAAGTATACTGCGCGTTAACCACCGCCAGCAGCCAGCCTTGTTTGCCATCAAACACGCCGCCGCGTAACAGCAGGGTTTTGCAAAAGGCGCCCAAAGTATGGGCGAAAATTCCCGGAAGCGAGGTTTTTTTTCCGCGTTGATGGCGCTCCTGCGCCCACGCAGCCGCGTAATTGAGCTGTTTGCGCTGGAAACTGAAGAAATCCCGGCAGGTCAGATGCAGCAAATCCCCACTCAGCGCAATCACCTGCGCCTGTGGCGCTTCCAGCGACTCATGCACAAGATTATCGTTGTACTGGTAGCGCTCGCGCTCATACAAACGCGTTACGCGATCGGGATACCAGCCACTGTGGCGCATAAAGCGACCGAGAAAATAGTTTCGACGGGCGATGCTGTAAACCGCGCCCGGTTGCGGTGCATCAAGCACGGCACGCAGTGTCTGCGCCAGTTCCGGTGTGACGCGCTCATCGGTGTCGATCATCAGGATATAATCGCCGTTGGCATAGCGCTGTGCCCGCTGGCGCTGAATGCCATAACCGGGCCATTCAGCACTGCTAAAGACTTTTGCACCGGCGCGGGTGGCAATGCCGACGGTGTCATCCTCACTACCGGAATCCAGTACTACAATTTCATCTGCCCAGGCGACGGACGCCAGGCAATCCGGCAGCAGATCCGCCGCGTTTTTGGCGATCATCACCACCGACAAACGTCTGGACATTAATGGCTCCGCTGAGGCAAATACGGTTGCAGGAGTTGCAGCAGGCGCGCCAGTGCCCCCTGGTTCTGGTGCAGCACTTCCACTGCATGGCGCCCGTACCATAAACGATAGTCTTCATCAGTTAGCAGCGTCGACACCTCTTTCACCAGCGAATCCGCATCGGTGACGGTAATCAGCCCTTCCGCTTCCTGCAAACGCGCGCAGATATCTTTGAAATTAAAGGTGTGCGGCCCCATCAGCACCGGAATAGCATGCGCTGCGGGCTCCAGTGGGTTATGGCCACCGCGCTCCACCAGACTGCCGCCAACAAAGGCCAGGTCGGCAATGCCGTACAGCAGCATCAATTCACCCATGGTATCGCCAATCACCACTTGGGTACTGCCGGAAGGGATTTCGCCCGTACTGCGCAAGGTGTAACTGAACCCGGATTTTTGCGTCATATTGCGGGCGTCCGGGAAACGTTCCGGATGACGCGGAACCAGAATCAGCAGCAAATCCGGGAAACTCTCCAGAAGTTTGCGGTGTGCCTGTAAAATAATGGCCTCTTCGCCATCGTGTGTGCTGGTGGCAATCCACACTTTACGGCGCGGCGCCCACTGGCGACGCAGGGTAACCGCGCGCGCGGCAAGTTCCGGCGTTACCGAAATATCGAATTTCAAACTGCCGGTCACCGTCAGTTGATTGCGTTTCAGCCCGAGTTGCAGAAAACGATCGCCATCTTCCTGATTTTGCGCGGCAATGAGCGTGATTTTGCTCAGCAGGCGGCGCATAAATTTCCCCAGTTTCCCATACCCTTTCGCTGACCGCTCCGACAGGCGCGCATTGGCGATCACCAGCGGGATTTTCCGGGTGTTGAGCGCGGAAATCATATTCGGCCACAGTTCCGTCTCCATCACGATCACCAGCTTCGGGCGAACGGTGTTAAAGAAACGGTTCATGGCGCAGGGCAGGTCATAGGGCAAATAGACGTGATGAACATCTTTACCAAACGCCGACATCACGCGTTCTGAACCGGTTGGCGTCATGGTGGTGACAGTGATGGGCAGTGAAGGATAGCGATGACGCAAGGCTCGCACCAGCGGGATCGCCGCCAGCGTTTCGCCAACGGATACAGAATGCAACAAAATACCGTCCGGCTTCACTTTGTTACGACAGAATCCATAACGCTCGGCCCAGCGTTTACGGTAAGCAGGGGCCTTGCGGCTGCGAAGTAATAATCGCAACCACACCAGAGGCTGAATGACGTAGAGCAGGGTGGTATACAACAATTCCAAGCGACTATCCGTTTTTTTGAGATTCGGCGGGCAAATTCTAAGCATTTAGGCACGTTAAAGCTATACCTTTGGCGTGCCTGCAAGAGAAGCTATCAGGCATGGCGATAAGGCTTGAGGCGGAAATAACGTCGGCCCAGGCGCCAGCGTAAACGCAGTGTACAGGCATTCTTCCAGATCAGCCGCCAGATACCGCGATCGAAAAACTCGTTAATAATTATGCGCTTCTTCTCTTCATCTTTCATGCAATCAAAGGTATGGATAATGCCAAGACCTTCTTTAGCGATTTGCCAGCGGCAGGCAGAAATCTGTTTTGCTTTAGCCGCATAGCGCTGATTGATTGCCTCAAGCATTTCGAGAATTTTCATATAATGGCGCGCTGAGCGCATTAACGTGTCGTCATTATCGGGTTTGTGCGACACTGATTCAGAGTGAATGTAATAATCGTAGAACTGCTCGCTGGTGTATTGCACGCGCTCAGCTGCCAGCAGGACTTCCGTGGTCCAGGGAATGTCCTGGTGACGTAGACCCGGTTCGAAATGAAAGGCATGCTGCTGGATAAACGCACGACGATATATATTCAGCCAGGTAACATGCAGGAATTTACGTGAATCAAGCGCCTGTTTAAGCCAGATATGGCCCGCAATGACGCCTGTTGAGGCGAGTCGCTCCGGTGGAAAAATTGGGTGCACATCTTTTCTTTTTTCATAGACGTAGCGGCCATTACAGGTTGCGACGTCCAGGTTTCCCGTTTCCGCCATATTGAGCAGTGTGTTGTACATGCCGGGGTAAATTTTGTCGTCAATATCTGGAAACGTCAGATATTTACCGGTGGCGACAGCCAATCCGCTGTTGCGCGCCACGGATACGCCCTGATTAGTCTGTTGAATAAGCTGGACGTTTTGCAATCTCTCTTTCCAGTTATCAATCACGGCCAGGCTCCCGTCGGTGGAGCCGTCATTCACCAGAATGAGTTCATAACTGTTTAGTTGCTGCTGCTCAATGCTTTCAAAAAACTGATCGAGGAATTTTTCGCCGTTATAAACGGCAACGACGATGCTAAGTAAAGGAGACTGACTCATAGATGGTCCGCTATCGTGTCCTGGTGTTCATTGTGCGTCAGGCGCTGCGCAACTGACGATACTGCTGGCAAATAGTTTCTACGCCGAATTTTTCCAGCGCGGATGCTTCTATTACAGGCGGGTTATGGTAAATGCTTTGCATTGTTTGAGCCAGCGCTCTGCTGTTCAGCTCCGCCAGACCCGCCGCCAGCGCACCGGTGAGGATCTCGCTCACGCCGCCCGGGCAGCGAGTGCTGACGACCGGTGTGTTGAGCAATAATGCTTCTACAATGACATTGCCGAAACCCTCGCTGTCTGAGCTGAGCACCAGCATTTTTGCGTGCTTGATCCAGGGAAGCGGGTTGGGCTGAAAGCCTTTAAATATTACCCTGTTACCAACGCCCGATGCAGCGGCTAACTGACGTAACCGCTGCTCTTGCTGCGGAGTACCCTGCCCCAGCAACACCAACGGCGCCTGGATGCCGCTTTGTGCATACGCCTCAATCAGGCGATCGTGCCGTTTGGCCGGATGGAAACGCCCTACGTGAATGATATAGTCCGTGCCCGCCATTTCGCATGGCGCTTCTGCTCCTGCCCGTAGTGCGGCAATATCGAATGGGTTATATATGGTTTTCAGTTGGGCTGGTGTCAGCGCAAACTGCTCGACCAGATCCTTACCCACGGCTTCTGAAACAGCAACGATATTACGGTTCTGGTACACCCGTTTAATTTTCTGCTGTTTAAGCCAGCGGTCAAAACCGGTGCGATGGCCGAGGTAGGATGTCGAAAACATGCCATGCAGGCAGAACCACAGGTTATGATTTTTCAACGCCTGGCTACGGAAAACTATCCGATCGGTTTTATGTAGATTCGACAGTACCAGATCAAAATGCCCCGTTTTTTCGGCAAGATGAATGGTCTTATCCAATTGCCGTGCCCGGCGGCTCAATTCCGTTAATTTACGCCAGGGTTTACGACAATGATCGGTAATAACCTGGTAATGTAATCCCTCCGGAAGCGGGTATTCACAGACATCGCGTAGCGAAAAGAGCGAAACATGTTCGCCCTCGCGCAATAACTGTTCCGCCAGCGTAAGCACCACTTTCTCTGCGCCGCCGCCAGGCAGTCCATCAATAATAAATAGAATGCGCATGATTATTTCACCAGGTGTTGATAGAGGGAAAGCAGTTGTGCGGATAAGTTTTCGTTGGTGCACTGCATAATACGCGACCGGGCGTTTTCGCCTTCGGCTGAGTTGAGCGCGCGCGTGGGTAAGGCCATTACGGCGTCCTGCAAACGACGGATATCCAGCGCATCGCAGACGTATCCGTTTCGCCCTTGCTCAATAAATTCCGCACCGCCGCAACCGTGTGTGGTGATCACCGGTAGCCCGCAGGCCATTGCTTCAAGAATCACATTCGGAAAGGGATCGTACAGCGTGGGCAGCAGTAAGCCATCGGCCATTTGGTAAAAGGGCAGCGTCTCCGGTTGCATACCAAAAAAGTGCACGCGCTCGGCGCACTTTAGCGTTTGTGCCAGCGTCTGATAGCGTTTCTGATCTTTATCTTTACCAACGACCAAAAGATGGCAGGTTGTGGGCGCAACCGCACGGATTGCCGCATCCAGCCCTTTTCGCTCAAACCCGGAACCGACATAAACAAAGCAGGTGGCCTCAACCGGAATTCGCCATTGCTCACGTAGCTGTATAAGGGTGTTGGCATCCGGTGGGGTGAAATGGCGGTGATCGACAGCATTATAAATCACATGGATCTTGTCCGCCGGGAAGGCGAAATCTTCGATGATCTCTTGTTTCACCATTTCTGCGTTGCAGATGACGGCACGCAGACTGGGATGCTGATACATCTCTTTTTCCGCCTGCATCACATAGCGGTGATAGCGGTCGGCAAACAGAAAGCGCTTTTTCCAGCCAGGGATTATGCGCGACCGTTGTAACAGCCAGCGGCGGTGCACCCCGTCTCCTGCCCGGTATAAGTCACAGCCGGCAATGCGTTCGTGACTCTGTACTAAGTCAAAGTGTTCGCGTTGCCATAAATCGCGAGCGGCGAGAGCGAAACCGCGCTCGCGGCTGATCCGTCCCCATTTTTTCGGATCGCAAATGTGAATGCGCCAGTCCGGTTTGACCGGGCCTTGCCATTCGCGAGTAATGACGTTGAGCTCAAGGTTGCTGTTATCCAGCGCTTCCAGCGCGCGGGATACAAAGCGTTCAGCGCCGCCATCGGGGCGGTATTTTTGCCTGACCAGCGCCAGTCGGAACGTACTCATGCCAGTAACCTTTTCGCTGCGCTAATCACTGCATCTACGGGGATCGCGTCCAGATAACGCTCGTCGGTGTGCGTGTCGATATCGTCCGGATCGGGGAGCGGGCCGTAATCTCCAGCCCAAATGACTTCACCTTTCGCCTGCCAGGGACGCCAGAAAACCAGTTTCGAAGGGCCGAACAGCGCCACAAGCGGCGTACCAAGCGCCGCAGCCATATGCATGGGTACGGAATCCACACCGATAAACAACCGCGCATGGTCGATCAATGCTGCAAGCTGGCGTAATGTGAGTTGCCCGGCCAGAGAGTGGAATTGTGCATCGGGACAGCCGGCAATAATGGTTTCGACCATTTTTTTCTCTTTTGCATCGGGGCCGGACGTCAGCACGATTTTGTGACCCGCAGCGGAGAGCGCATCCATGACTGCGCTGATATTGCCCTCACGCCAGCATTTATAGAACCAGCGTGAAGTGGGTTGGATAACCACATAACTTTCCTGAAAATCTGGCGGCAAAAGCGACCGGCATACTTGCCAGTCCTGATCGGTGTAACTCATTTTCGCCGGGACGTCATGGACGGCCTCGCCGATGGCGCTCAGGATGGAAAGATTCTGCTCAACGGTGTGCTGTGTGTTGTGAGCCTGAGTGGAGGCCAAATCAGTGTGACAGAATGCCCAGAAAGGATGACGACGTTTAGGGAACGCAAAACCAACGCGCTTTCTGGCGCCGGTAAGGCGCGTACAGATGGCGCTGCGCCATTGATCGGCGAGGTTTAGCACTAAGTCGTACTTCTGCTTGCGCAGCGTGCAAAGTAGCCCGGCTTCCATTTTGAGTTGATGAAGCACCCCCTGCTTTTTCCATTTGCGATCGATGCCATAAATACTGTGAATATCCGGATTGGCGGACAGCATTTCCCGTGTCTCTTCATAGAGCAGAACATCGATCTGCGCGGTCGGAAAGCGTTGCCTGAGAGCCAGAATCAGCGGGGTGGTTAATAACATATCGCCATGATGGCGCAGTTTTATAACCAGTATTCGCGCGGGCGCAGTAGGCTCAGGAAGTCGGGTGTCGGACGTCATAAAGTCTTCTTCATCACATTACAGGCTTGTGATTCTAGGTTATCAGACTGATTGAGAGAAGCATTGTATTGCTCTACCATGGCGCCACATACCTGTCCTGAGGAAAACACTGTGCACAAACCTGCATTTCTTATCACCATCGATACTGAGGGAGATAACCTCTGGCAGAAGCACGACAGTATCACGACTGAAAATGCGAAGTACTTGCCGCGTTTTCAGCAGCTTTGTGAAAAATATGGTTTCAAACCCGTATATCTCACCAACTATGAGATGGCCATTGACCCTGCCTACATTGAATTTGCAAAAGATGTGATTGCCAGAGGAACGGCGGAAATCGGTATGCATCTTCATGCGTGGAACAGCCCGCCGACGGCACCGTTAACCGATGATGACTGGCGTTATAAGCCTTACCTGATTGAGTATTCTGATGCGGTAATGCGCGACAAAGTCAGCTATATGACGCAACTGCTGGAAGAGACCTTCCAGACGAAAATGGTCAGTCACCGTGCGGGACGTTGGGCATTTGATGAGCGTTATGCGCGCTTATTGTTGGAGCATGGCTATCAGGTGGATTGCTCGGTGACACCGAAAGTGAACTGGCAACCGGCGAAAGGCGCGCCACATGGTATGGGTGGTACCGATTATCGCGATTTCCCTCAACGCGCCTATTTTCTGGATGAGAACGATATCCGCCGTGAAGGGAACTCTTCTCTGCTGGAAGTGCCAATGAGCATCCAGCATAAGCATTCGGCGCTGATGAATAGCATCAAGCAGGGTTACGATCGCCTGCGCGGGAAGGTGCGTAGCCCGTCAGTACACTGGCTGCGCCCTATGGGTGGCAATAACGACACCATGAAGCGTGTGGTTGAGCAGACGCTGTCGCAGGGTAATGATTATGTTGAGTATATGCTGCACTCGTCCGAGTATATGCCTGGCGGCAGTCCCACTTTTAAAAACGAGCACGATATTGAGCGTTTATATGAGGATCTGGACGCGTTCTTCGCCTGGCTGGCACCTAAAACGCAGGGCATGACGCTTGCGGAATATTATCAATATAAAGTCGCCGAGAAATAAGCGTTTATCGATGAGTTATGCACAATGAACATGATTAAAAAGTTGACGCGCCGGAAGAACGCTTTTTTTCGCTCTATCAAGCTCCATTTAATCAATCGGCGCTACCGCCATAAAGCCGCGCGGGAGGCCTTTCAGCCTCATCGCATCAAGAACGTATTGCTCCTGAGGCTGGATGACAAAATTGGCGATATGGTCATCACCACCGGATGCGCCAAGGCGCTGGCCGAAAAGGGGTACCGGGTTTCGGTGCTCACTGGCCCGTTGTGCAAACAGATCCTGAGTGGCTCTGAGTACCTGGAGAATATTCACCTTCATCGCCCGCGCATGGCGCTTGACGAATTGAAATCTGTGCAGTTTGATGCGGTTATCGATTTTGACGATGTGGTGTCCTATGAGCGTTTTAAACTGCATGCCGATCTCGGTGTGCCGTGTGTCATTGGTTTTAACAAAGATAGCTATAAGCTGTTTGACCAGTCGATCCCTTTTTTCGACGAAAACAAACATGTGACCGAGCGTTACAAAGCCGTACTCAACCTGTTTGGTATCGCCGATGCGCACTACCACTACCATGTTCCGTTTAATCAACAGGAACACGATAAGTTGCGACGTTTGTTGGGGGATAAAACAGACGATACGCGCTACGTCGCGATCAATCCCTTCACCGGATCGGAAGATAAAGATTTCAGTCGCGAGCAGGTGGTGGAACTCATTGACGCGCTACATTCGCTGCCTTTTCCTGTAACCGTCATCATGATTGGGCAGAGCGCGAAGATAGCCAGCCTGGCGCTGGAAAATGTGATCGTGGTGGAGAACAGTACCATTAACTCCGCTGTGGAGATCGTTCGCTGTAGCGATTTGGTGATCACGCCGGATACCTCCATTGTGCATATTTCCCGCGCTCTGGATAAGCCGCTGATTGCGGTTTATAACAAACGGAAGCTGAAAGACACCGGTTTGCCAGGCTATAAAATTTGGGCACCCAACTACGCAAAGGCCCAGCAGATCATCTGTGACACGGATTTTATCTCTGCGATGCCTGTTAACGATTTAGTTAAGGCGGTGAAGCAGCGGCTGTCTGACTTGCAATAAAAAAAGCCCTGATGGGCCTTTTTTATGATTGTTTTTTCAAACTTCTGCTGATGACAAGGCCGAGGGGCAACCAGAAGAGCACCCAGGATTCGCGCGGGTTGTTGATAATGAACATTCCCTGTGAAGACATAAAAATCAGCGCATAAATAAACAGGGCGACATCATAGCGATTATTTTCGCGGAATTTTTTCAGTGCCCGCCACATGCCTGAGCAGATCACTGCCATAAGCAGCGTAAATCCAACAATACCGCCTTTTAACAATGCTCCCAGATAAATACTGTGGGTGGTTGTGATGTGCTCACCACTGTAGTTGATGAAATCAAGCTGGTAATCGAAGCCGCGTCCCAACCAGGGATGGCCAGAAAGCTCTTCCAGGGTATGGTGCCAGATACTCAGACGTAAACCGCTTTGCGTTCCCAACACTTCAAACCGTTCCATTAGCATGGCGCCTACCGGTGTTAACACCGCCATTGCTAATAAAATAAGAGCAATAATAAGACTGATAGTGATATTTCTGCGCGTTAATACACTTCGGTGCAGCGTAAAAATAAACGCAATAAGCAGGGCCAGAATAGGGCCACGGCTTTGGGTGATGATCATCATAATAAGCATGATGATGATAGGGATATAATAAAATTGCTGCCCTTTTTCTTTCAGCAACATGCAGGAGAGCAAGATCCCAATACCGCAATAACCCGCTAAATCAATAACATTCTGCGGGCCCGGATTGGAAAGCGAAACCTGGCGTAAGTTCGCCACTAACGAATAATCCGTCGCCAGCGTATAAACCGACAATACGGTAACACCGGCAACAATGCTGGCCAGTGCAATATGCCGGGTTTTCGGTTCTTCCAGCAGCGTCGTCAGGAGCAGTAGGTAGACCACAATATAGAGAGTATGCGTCAGCACTGATCCCAGGTTGTAAAGCGTGTTACCCCAAATATTGGTTGCAGCATAATACACTCCCATCAATGCGACCAAAATGAAGGTTAGTCGCTTTTTTTTCGTTTTTTCAACAAATTGAAGAAAATTCTCTTTGTAGAACAGTGAAAAAATAAACAGCGCGAAAGAGATATGGAAGAGATTATTCGTCCTGGTGGACATACAGAAAATAGCGCTAAAAAATAAAAACAGTGGAAACACGAAAGCATATGCTTTGCGCGATGTCTCACTAAAGGTCAAAATATTCATCAAACGCAACCTTGTGGAATATTGTGTCAGGAATAGCACTTTCCGGAGAAAGATTTACAATTTCTATGTGGTTCTTTTTCATCACCGTTGCCGCATGTGCAAAGGATGGCATTACAACGTTATCAACCTTTTCCTCGAGATAGGAAGGAAGCTTGCTGTCTGATGTTTCATAAAATCTCGGCTGGTTAAAATTACTCATATCCAGACCCGTGATAACAATCCTGTTAAACCCAAGATAGAAGAGAATTTGTAACGCCCAATACGCTACCGTACCTGCGTCGAATATCCCGTGGCGAATATCGGTACTGAAACAGATATCCTGGCGGGTTTCGCAAAAAGATGCGGTGGGAACAGATTTGTACGTTTCCCATTTCAACGCATCGGCCACCTTCGGCTGATAGATTTTGTAGCAGGCATCCTCAATTAAGGCTAAACGGCAGCGCAAATCTGCTGCATGGCGATCCAGTATTTTCGCAATCCCATGCATGGTGGTGAATAAGAGGATGTTGGGATCAGCAATGACTGAGCGGATGACATCCTGTCGGCGGTCAAAAAACTCCATATCCACAATCACATACAGTGAAAATGTGACCTTACCAGAAAGGAACCAGGCGCCATTGACTCCCATAACAGGGATGGTACGCGGCAGTTTGCTGAAATCGATAGACTGAGTTGAAGGTCCGGTTGCCGTGAGCAACACTGTGCCTTCGGCGCTGTCTTTAAGCGCGCTGAGGTTCACAATAGCCACCTCGCGCCCTTTGTAGCGCAAACGTGCGATTTCACCGGTGTCCGCTCTTTCAATTTGAGTATATGGCCAGAGACTTTCGTTATGCCGGAAGGTACGTGGACGCGTGTATCGGTATATTTGTTTAAAGAGTGAACCCATTAATCTGATACCTGTGTCTTAATCAAGGCGAAAACTTTCTCTGGCGGAATGTTCTCCATCGCGTTCCCGCTGTCAGGCAAAACAGTATGTTGGTTTTTACCATAACCGCCAATCAACCCCGGGTCAGTAGGGCCGTACAGTGTCAGGTTGGGCCGACCCAGAGCCGCCGTAAGATGGCTTAACCCTGTATCCACTGATACCACAAACCGTGCTCCTGCGAGTTCTCTCGCAACATTTTCAAGGCTCATGCGCGGCAGGACTTCAACAAAGTCTAACCCCTCGGCCAGCCGTTTGGCCCTTTCTTCCTCATGGGGAGCCCCCCAGGGTAATTTGATGTGCAATCCGCTGTCAGCCAGCAGAGAGAGCAGGGTACGCCAGTGGGTTTCCGGCCAGTGTTTATCGTCGCGGGTCGTAGCGTGTAAAAAGACAGCGTAAGGCGATCGTGCGGCGTTCCCGACGGCAAAATGCTGCGCAATCGCGTAATCGCCCTGCGTCTGTGGTTTGGCGTAACCGAGGCTTTTCGCAAACAGCTCACGGGTGCGCTCCACCGCGTGCTGTTGCCTGGCAATATGGTGGCGACGATTGTAGAACAGGCTTGCCAACGGCTCACGCGCGGTTTGCCAGTCCATGCCGTGTTTGATGCCCCGCGCCAGCCTTGTGACCAGTGCGGCGCTTTTTACCAGCCCCTGGGCATCGATGATCGCATCATAGTGTTGCTGTTGCACGGCCTCACGGAACGCTTTGCGCTCCGATTTGACCGGTGCGGAAAACCAGGCTTTGCGCCAGCGGCGAATCGCCACGGGGATCACCCGTTCAACGGCGGTATGCCAGGTCGGAATTTGAGCAAACCCCTCTTCCACCACCCAATCAAAACGAATGCCGGGTATCGCCTGCATAGCATCGGTCAGCGCGGGCAAAGTATGCAGCACATCTCCCATTGAGGAGGTTTTAACGATCAGTACCCGCATTGGTTATCCTTCCGCGTCCAGCAACAGGCTATTTAACTCTTCCAGTACGCGCTCTGGCGTAATATCGATAAGGCTCTGGTGATAACCTTCAGCGGCATCGCCTTTACGTACCTTGTGATAGCCTGAAATCAGGCGGATCACCCGCGCTTTGTGCGACAGCGGCGGTGTGAAATCCGGACTGCTTGGGCCGTATAGCGCCACCAGCGGGCGATTGAGCGCGGCGGCGACATGCATCAGGCCGGAGTCGTTACTGACCACTGCTTTACAGGCAGCAATCAGCACAACCGCTTGTTCCAGCTGGGTTTCTCCTGCCAGATTACGGCACCACGCCTGCTGTTCCGTACTCAGGGCTGCGAGGATCTCATTGCCGGCCTCGTGATCTTTTGCCGAGCCGAACAGGACGACCTGATAGCCTTCATCAATCAGCTGTTTCGCCAGTTCAGCATAGTGATAATGCGGCCAGCGTTTGGCGGGGCCAAACTCAGCGCCGGGGCAAAAACCAATGATTGGGCGTTCAGAGGAAATGTCGAAGACCGCACAGACTTGCGACTTCTCACCGTCGTTGACCTGCAACTGCGGCCACAGCAGCGGTTGCGGCAAATCTTTTGCCGAGCGCATCACCCCTTTGTCGTAGGCCAGCGCAACATACCGTTCCACCATCAGCGGCCAGGCTTGCTTGTCCAGTACGCGGGCATCGTTGAGCAGGCCGTAACGCATTTCACCGCGCCAGCCGGTGCGGTGCGGGATCGCGGCAAAAAAGGGCACCAGCGCAGATTTAAACGAATTCGGCAATACGTAAGCGCGATCGTAGCGACGCTCGCGCAGGCTATGACCGAGCTTACGACGGGCGCCAATTTCCAGCGCGCCATGCCCCAACGGCATAGGGATTGCTTCATTCACTTCCGGCATACGCGATAAAAGCGGACGGCACCACGCGGGTGCCATCACGTCAATTACTGCCTGGGGAAAGCGCGCTTTGAGCGTGCGATAGAGACTCTGCGACATCATCATGTCGCCCACCCATGACGGGCCAATCACCAGAATTTTCATACTTACGCGTCGCGGTTCAGCCATTCCATATATTCGGTTACGCCTTCGGCGACGGTTTTGAACGGCTTATCGTAGCCTGCTGCGCGCAGGTTGCTCAGGTCAGCCTGAGTAAACGCCTGGTAGCGGCCTTTCAGTTTGTCAGGGAATGGAATGTATTCGATGCTGCCTTTTTTGTGGAAGGCCAGCGTGGCGTCGGCAACAGCCTGGAAGGACTCCGCACGCCCGGTGCCGAGGTTGAAAATGCCGGAAACGCCATTTTCCAAAAACCACAGGTTCACTGCTGCGACATCGCCCACGTAGACGAAGTCACGTTTAAAGTTATCGCTACCTTCAAACAGTTTCGGGCTTTCACCATTGTTCAGTTGGGTATTGAGGTGGAACGCGACACTCGCCATGCTGCCTTTGTGGCCTTCACGCGGGCCGTAGACGTTGAAGTAGCGGAAGCCGACGATTTGTGAGTTCGCTTCGGGCAGGATGGCGCGCACGTACTCATCGAACAGCAGTTTTGAATAGCCGTAGACGTTGAGTGGCTTCTCATATTCACGGGATTCGATAAAGTCAGATGTACGGCCGCCGTAAGTCGCAGCGGAAGACGCGTACAGGAACGGAATTTCGCGCTCCAGGCAGTAGTGCAGCAGTTCTTTGGAGTACTGATAGTTGTTATCCATCATGTACTTACCGTCCCACTCCGTGGTGGAGGAACATGCACCTTCGTGGAACACCGCTTCAATATCGCCAAACTCTTCGCCAGACATAATCTGGATCAGAAAGTCTTCTTTATCCATGTAGTCGGCAATGTGCAGGTCAACGAGATTGACGAATTTGGTGCCGTCTTTCAGGTTATCCACCACCAGAATATCAGTGATGCCTTTATCATTCAGGGCTTTGACGATATTGCTGCCGATAAAACCCGCGCCGCCGGTAACGATGATCATAACTGTACCTTTGAAAATGAAGCGCTGAGACAATCCCAGACACGAATAGTACTTATCATACCATCACATTGTCGACCCTTCAGCCATTCACCGGATAACTACGCGGCTATGCGTGATTTATGCTACAAAATCGATAATGGATGATGTGTCATCTCGTATCACCGTATAGCTTTGGGTAATATGTGCCGAAATTTGCCCTGTCTGGAGAATTGCGATGCGTGGGGATTTTTATCAGCAGTTAACGAACGACCTGGAAACCGCACGGGCGGAAGGTCTGTTTAAAGAAGAACGCATTATCACGTCGGCACAGCAGGCCGACATCACTGTGGCGAATGGTAGCCATGTCATTAACTTCTGCGCCAATAACTACCTTGGCCTGGCTAACCACCCCGATCTGATTGCCGCGGCGAAAGCTGGTATGGACAGCCACGGTTTTGGTATGGCCTCGGTACGTTTTATTTGCGGCACTCAGGATAGTCACAAAGTGCTGGAGCAGAAGCTGGCCGAGTTCCTCGGTATGGAAGATGCCATCCTGTACTCCTCCTGTTTCGATGCCAATGGCGGGTTGTTTGAAACCCTGCTCGGCGCGGAAGACGCCATTATCTCTGACGCCCTGAACCATGCTTCAATCATTGACGGCGTGCGTCTGTGCAAGGCTAAACGCTACCGTTATGCCAATAACGATATGCAAGAGCTGGAAGCGCGTCTGAAAGAAGCACGCGAAGCGGGCGCACGTCATGTGCTGATTGCTACCGATGGCGTGTTCTCAATGGATGGCGTGATTGCCAACCTGAAAGGCGTGTGCGATCTGGCGGATAAATACAATGCGCTGGTGATGGTGGATGATTCTCACGCGGTGGGCTTTGTTGGCGCGAATGGGCGCGGTACGCATGAGTATTGCGACGTGATGGGTCGTGTCGACATTATTACCGGTACGCTGGGCAAGGCGCTGGGTGGCGCATCCGGCGGTTATACCGCGGCGCGTAAAGAAGTGGTGGAGTGGTTGCGCCAACGTTCGCGTCCTTATCTGTTCTCCAACTCGTTGGCGCCAGCGATTGTCGCTGCGTCCATTAAAGTGCTGGAGATGCTGGCTTCTGGCGCGGAATTGCGCGATCGCCTGTGGTCTAACGCACGTCTGTTCCGCGAAAAAATGACCGCCGCAGGTTTTACACTGGCGGGTGCCGATCACGCCATTATTCCGGTGATGCTGGGCGATGCCGTGGTGGCGCAGAACTTTGCCCGTGAGCTGCAAAAAGAGGGGATTTACGTCACGGGGTTCTTCTACCCGGTGGTGCCGAAAGGTCAGGCGCGTATCCGTACGCAGATGTCTGCGGCGCATAGCCCTGAGCAAATTGAGCGTGCGGTGGCTGCGTTTATCCGCATTGGTAAACAACTGGGCGTGATTGCCTGAGGACCACGATGAAAGCGTTATCCAAACTGAAAGCGGAAGAAGGCATCTGGATGACCGACGTACCGGAACCGGAAGTCGGGCATAACGATCTGCTGATTAAAATTCGCAAAACCGCGATTTGTGGAACCGACGTGCACATCTACAACTGGGACGACTGGTCGAAAAAAACCATTCCGGTCCCGATGGTTGTCGGCCATGAATACGTGGGGGAAGTGGTCGGTATCGGCCAGGAAGTAAAAGGTTTCAACATTGGCGATCGCGTTTCCGGAGAAGGCCATATTACGTGTGGGCACTGCCGTAACTGTCGCGCGGGGCGTACGCACCTGTGCCGCAATACCGTCGGCGTTGGCGTTAACCGTCCGGGGTGTTTCGCAGAATATCTGGTGATCCCGGCGTTTAACGCGTTCAAAATCCCGGACAATATCTCTGACGATCTGGCGTCGATTTTCGACCCGTTCGGCAATGCGGTGCACACGGCGCTCTCCTTCGATCTGGTGGGCGAAGATGTCCTGGTTTCCGGCGCAGGGCCGATCGGCATTATGGCTGCGGCAGTGGCAAAACACGTAGGGGCGCGTCATGTGGTGATCACCGACGTGAACGAGTATCGCCTTGAACTGGCAAAGAAAATGGGTGTGACCCGTGCGGTAAACGTTGCCAAAGAGAGCCTGGCGGATGTGATGGCGGAACTGGGCATGACGGAAGGCTTCGATGTGGGGCTCGAGATGTCCGGTGCGCCGCCGGCATTCCGTACGATGCTCGACACCATGAACCACGGTGGTCGCATTGCCATGTTGGGTATTCCCCCGTCGGATATGTCCATCGACTGGAATAAAGTCATCTTCAAGGGGCTGTTTATTAAAGGTATTTATGGCCGTGAGATGTTCGAAACCTGGTATAAGATGGCGGCATTGATCCAGTCTGGTCTGGATCTCTCACCGATCATCACCCACCGTTTCAGCGTTGATGACTTCCAGCAGGGCTTTGACGCGATGCGCTCAGGGCATTCCGGCAAGGTCATCCTGAGCTGGGACTAACAAAACAGAAGGGCGCTGACAGGCGCCCTTTTTTTACAACTCTCCTCACATTCCCCAATTTTTATTTCGTTTAATCGCACAATTTCCCTACCCGTTTGCATCAAGGCGATTAACCTGTTGAGCAACGGTTTAACTTTGATGTGTGGTCTTCCTTATGTTCAAAGTATCGGTATGTCTGCTGACATACAATTCAGCGCGACTATTACGGGAAGTGTTACCGCCGCTCATTATTGTGGCGGATGATTTCGTGGTGGTTGATTCCGGCAGTACGGACGCGACGCTCGATATTTGCCGGGATTATGGTGTTAACGTCCATCAGCGTCCCTATGACATGCATGGTCAGCAGATGAATTATGCTATCCAACTTGCGGCTCACGACTGGGTGCTATGTATGGACAGCGATGAGATCCTCGATGATCGGGTGGTAGATTTTATTCTGAAGCTTAAAGCAGGCCATGAGCCGTTGCGCGATCATGCCTGGCGTTTACCACGCTACTGGTACGTGTTGGGGCAGGAAGTTCGTACCCTGTATCCCATCTCTTCACCCGATTTCCCGGTGCGTTTATTTAACCGCCAGTGTGCGCGGTTTAACGATCGCCCGGTGGATGATCAGGTGGTCGGCGCGCTCACCTGCGCGAAAATGCCCGGCCGGGTTCGTCACGATACGTTTTATACCCTGCATGAGATGTTTAATAAGCTCAATGGCTACACGACACGGCTGGTGAAATACAATCCTGTCAGACCATCCATCACCCGTGGGATCATTAGCGCTATTGGCGCGTTTTTTAAATGGTATGTGTTCAGTGGGGCGTGGCGCGAGGGTAAGGTTGGTGCCGCGACTGGGTTATATGCCACGCTCTATAGCTTCATGAAATATTTTAAAGCTTGGTATGCCCATGCGGAGGAAAAATCCTCCGCGAGGACAAAAGAACATAACAAACGGGTGGTTTAAGCTTGGGGCGTCTTCCAGCCTTGCCACTGGTTCCTGAAATAACGAACCAGCGTATTCTCACCAACACTTTCACTCACTACGTTAAAGAAGCGGGTGGCGTAAACCGGCGCAGGTTTCTGCTTCGCTTTACAGAGTTTCACACCACGGAAGGGGTTACGCGGCGGCTGAGGTATCACGCCGCCGGGTGTTGAGGTCTCTGTTTGCGGTTCGTTCAGCAGGGTGCCCGGGCGCACCAGGGTAATATCCGCAGGCAGGTTATAAATGACCTGCTGTAATACGCGAACGGTAGCCGGGTGCGGATGCCCAATCGCGATAGCAGAACCGTTGCGGCGCGCCAGTTCGACGGCCCTTTCAAACTGACGGCGGATATCGCCCTCGTTTTGCGTATCGTCGAGGAACACCTTGCGCTTAATCACTTTAACACCGGTACCGGCCGCTGCGCGTACCGCCTGACTGTTACCGATGGTCATGCTGTCAAGAAAATAGAGGTTATAACGCTCCAGCGCCTGCATCACCTTTTGCATGCCGAACAGACTGGAGGTCATCGCACTGCCCATATGGTTATTCAACCCGACGGCGTAAGGGACTTTGCTGACCGCATCGCTGATGATGCGTTCTATTTCCGCACTGCTCATGTCAGGGCGCAGGGTGTCTTTTTCCAGCGGTTGCTTACTGAGAGGTGCCATGGGCAGATGGATCAACACTTCATGGCCGCTATTATGGGCTTTAGTGGCCATTTCCCGGGCATACGTTGCATTGGGTAGAACCGCGACAGAGACGGCGGACGGCATAGCCAGCACCTGGTTTTCCGTCTGCGGGCGATAGCCAAAATCGTCAATAACGATGGCCAGTTTTCCGGCCATAACCGGTGAAGAAAATGCCAGCACGCTGGTAAGCGCGAGAAAAAGACGACGAAATTGAAGCAAAACTTATCTTCCCAACCACGGTTGTGGATTGACCGCCTGACCCTGACGGCGAATTTCGAAATAGAGTGATGGCCGGCCCTGACCGCCACTGCTGCCAACGAGTGCTATCGGTTGGCCTGCGCGCACCTGCGTTCCCACGCTGACCAGTGCACTCTGGTTGTAGCCGTACAGGCTCATATCGCCCTTCCCGTGCTCAACCACCACCACCAGACCATAGCCTTGCAGCCAGTCGGCAAGAATAACGCGGCCATCGGCAACCGCTTTGACTTCGCTGCCTTCAGACGCACCGATAACAATCCCTTTCCAACGTAGCTCACCCTGCAACTGTTCGCCATAGCGATGCAGTAATGGGCCGCGAACAGGCCAGACGGCCTGGCCAGACGGTGAGCCAAGCCCACCAGTACGGGACATCAGCGAGCGCTCGCTTTCGGTGGGTTTGTAGGTTGTGCCTTTGCGGCTGGCGTCTTTCTGACGGTCCCGTACGGCCTGCGCTTCGCGGGCTTCGCGCTCCGCGCGTGCTTTTGCTGCCGCTTCCGCCCGGGCAAGGCGGTCACGCAAACGTGATTCGTTGGCGCGCATTTCGCTCAGTTGCTGCTGACCTTCCTGAATAGAGGATTCAAGGCCATTCAGGGTTTTTTGCCGCTCACTGCGCGCTTGCTCCAGCTTCGCCTGCTGGGCTTTTTGCTCATACAGCAGTGTCTGTTGCTGGCTCTGTTTTTCTTCCAGTTCGGCTTTTTGCGCGGCCACCTCTTCACGGGTTTGCTTCAACTGGGCGATGGTTTCCTGTCGCGCCTGGTTGAGATAGCCGAAATAGGCCTGCAAACGCTGACCGCGCTGGCCCTCTTCACCGCTTAAGATCAGTTGAATGCCGGAGTGTTCGCCCTGACGGAAGGCGGCATCGAGCTGCGCGGCAAGATTACGCTCCTGGGTCGCGCGCTGGCGTTCCAGTTTGGCGATTGACGCATTCATCTCATCAATTTGTTTATTCAACTGGGCGAGGGTGCTTTGCGTTTCGTGTAACTGACGTGCGGCGGCGGAAATCGCCTGTTCTTGCGCCTTTAACTGGGCGAGAAGGCCGGAACGTTGCTGCTGTTGCTGGCGTACTGCACGCTCTTTCTCGGCAATATCGGCCTGAATGGATTTGAGCTGATCGCGGTCATCCGCATGGGCGGATACGGCGCACAGCAATGCGCCAGCGCAGAGTGCGCTGGCGCAGAGCAGGGGACGGAGTCCGCCCCATGTAATTGAAAAAATCGCCTTTCCCCTCATGGGGAGGGATTATTCCACGATGAACAGCGGCTTACCAGTCATCTCTTGCGGGATTTCCTCTCCCATCAGCGTCAGCATGGTCGGCGCGATATCAGAGAGTTTGCCGCCTGCGATGGCGTTCACGGCTTTGTCGCCAACGTAGATCAGCGGCACTGGCAGGTTAGTGTGCGCGGTGTGCGCCTGACCGGTTGAGGGGTCACGCATCTGTTCAGCGTTGCCGTGGTCTGCGGTGATCAGTAACTGTCCCCCCACAGATTCAACCGCTTTGACGACCTGCTCAACGCAGTGATCCAGCGCTTCAACGGCGGCAACCGCGGCTTCAAACACACCGGTATGACCGACCATATCGCCATTCGGGTAGTTACAAATAATGGTGTCGTATTTGCCGCTGGTGATGGCGGCGACCAGTTTTTCAGTCAATTCTGCAGAGCTCATTTCAGGCTGCAGATCGTAAGTCGCCACTTTCGGAGAGTTGATCAGAATGCGATCTTCGCCCGGGAACGGCTCTTCTACGCCACCGTTAAAGAAGAACGTCACGTGCGCGTATTTTTCCGTTTCGGAAATACGCAACTGGGTTCTGTTTTTCTTCGCCATCCATTCGCCGAACGTATTCGCCAGAGAGGCTGGCGGGTAAGCGACCGCTGTTTTGATATCGGCAGCATATTCAGTCAGCATGACGAAATCGCCCAGCTTAACCACTTTCTTACGCGCAAATCCGTCAAAGTCCGCATTAACGAACGCACGGGTAATTTCGCGCGCACGGTCAGCGCGGAAGTTCATGAAAATCAGCGCATCGCCATCTTGCATGGCGGCGTCCGGTTGACCTGCTGCGCGGATTACGGTGGCTTTCACGAATTCGTCGTTTTCATCGCGCGCATAGGCCGCCTGCAAACCGGCAACGGCGCTATCGAAAGTGAACTCGCCTTTGGCCTGCGTCATCAGGTCGTAAGCTTGCTCAACGCGATCCCAGCGGTTATCGCGGTCCATCGCGAAATAACGACCGATAATAGAGGCAACGCGGCCCTTACCGAGCGCGGCGAATTTGTCTTCGAATTTTTTCAGTGAAGATTCAGCGCTGCGCGGCGGGGTATCACGTCCGTCGAGGAAAGCGTGCAGATAGATTTTTTCTGCGCCGCGTTCCGCCGCCAGTTCCACCATCGCCATGATATGGTCTTCATGGCTGTGCACGCCACCCGCAGAGAGCAGGCCCATGATGTGCACTGCTTTGCCAGCGGCAACGGCTTTGTCCACCGCGCCGGACAGCACCGGGTTGCTGAAGAACGTGCGTTCTTTGATTTCCACGTCCAGGCGGGTCAGGTCCTGGTAAACAATACGACCGGCGCCCAGGTTAACGTGGCCGACTTCGGAGTTGCCCATCTGGCGATCCGGCAGGCCTACTTCGAGACCGGATGCGTCAATCAGGGTATGAGGACGGTTTGCCCACAGTTGGTCCATCACCGGGGTCTTTGCGTTGAAAATAGCGTTATCCTGTTGGTCTTCACGGTAGCCGTAGCCATCCAGAATCACCAGTACCATAGGTTTTTTAGAAACCGACATTGCGACAACCTCATGCTCAAAGACAAAAAAATTTTGCGTAATTTTACTACAGCTGAATCGATCAAATAGCCTCAGAAGATCAAAAAAAGCGCCTGCGCTGACGCCTGTTTTCACCGCCTTTAATCATTTTTTTCGTAACACTCCGCAGAAAATGCATTCCATCGCGCTCGCTGGCTGTATTTGCCACACTGCGCAGGTATACTCCTTTCCTGGTTTTTTTATCACTCAGTCGGGAGTCGTTACCCCAGATGCAAGAAATTATGCAATTTATCAGCCGCAACCCCATACTGTGTATCGCCTGGGTCGCGTTACTCGGGGCCGTGCTGTTCACCACTTTCAAAGGCATCGCGTCTAAAGTGAAAGTGATTTCTCGCGGCGAAGCCACGCGTCTTATCAACAAAGAAGATGCCGTGGTGGTGGATCTGCGCCAGCGTGATGATTTCCGTAAAGGTCACATTGCAGGTTCCGTGAATTTGCTGCCAAACGAGATCAAAGCCAATAATGTAGGTGAGCTTGAGAAACATAAAAGCGCGCCGGTTATCGTGGTTGATGGCACTGGCATGCAGGCGCAGGCGCCGGCAAATGCACTGACGAACGCGGGCTTCGAAAAAGTCTACGTACTGAAAGACGGTATCTCCGGTTGGATCGGAGAGAACCTGCCGTTAGTTCGCGGTAAATAATTTGCCCGGCGGGAGATCTCCCGCGGGGTCAAATCTGGAGAAGAGTTATGGCCAATATTGAGATCTACACGAAAGCAACCTGCCCGTTTTGCCACCGTGCGAAAGCGCTTCTGAACAGCAAAGGCGTGACTTTTGCTGAGTTGCCGATTGACGGCGACGCGGTAAAACGTGAAGAGATGATTCAACGTAGTGGCCGTACAACGGTTCCGCAGATTTTTATCGATGCGCAGCACATTGGCGGCTGTGACGATTTATATGCGCTGGACGCGCGTGGCGGGCTGGATCCGCTGTTGCGTTAATGCTTTAAAGCACTACAACACTAAAGGGTTATTCACTCATGTCCGAACAAAACAACACCGAAATGACTTTCCAGATTCAGCGTATTTATACGAAAGATATCTCTTTCGAAGCGCCGAACGCGCCGCACATCTTCCAGAAAGAGTGGCAGCCGGAAGTGAAACTGGACCTCGACACCGCCTCTACTCAACTGGCGGAAGGCGTTTATGAAGTGGTTCTGCGCGTTACCGTAACCGCTTCCCTGGGCGAAGAGACTGGCTTCCTGTGCGAAGTGCAACAGGGCGGTATCTTCTCCATCGACGGTATCGAAGGTACCCAGATGGCGCATTGCCTTGGTGCATACTGCCCGAACATCCTGTTCCCGTATGCGCGTGAGTGCATCACCAGCCTGGTGTCCCGCGGTACTTTCCCGCAACTGAACCTTGCGCCAGTTAACTTTGATGCGCTGTTCATGAACTACCTGCAACAGCAGACTGGCGAAGGTGCTGAACAACATCAGGATGCCTGATGAACGCACTTAATGCTGCAATGACTGTGATCGGTGCCGGCTCTTACGGCACCGCTCTTGCCATCACCCTGGCAAGAAACGGCCACCAGGTTGTGCTCTGGGGCCATGACCCTAAACATATCGCGACCCTGCAGCATGATCGCTGCAATGCGGCGTTTCTCCCCGATGTGCCTTTCCCTGACACCCTGCAATTAGAAAGCGACCTTACGCGTGCACTCGCTGCCAGCCGCAATATTCTGGTGGTGGTGCCAAGCCATGTCTTTGGCGAGGTACTGGCGCAGATCAAACCGCTGATGCGCCAGGACGCGCGCATTGTCTGGGCAACAAAAGGCCTGGAGGCGGAAACGGGGCGTCTGTTAGAAGATGTCGCACGCGAAGTCTTAGGTCCGGATATTCCGCTGGCGGTGATCTCCGGCCCGACCTTTGCGAAAGAGCTGGCGGCAGGTTTGCCTACGGCGATTTCGCTGGCATCGACCGACCCGCAGTTCGCCGACGATCTGCAGCAGCTTTTGCACTGTGGCAAAAGTTTTCGCGTTTACAGCAATCCTGACTTCATTGGCGTGCAGCTTGGCGGTGCAGTGAAAAACGTGATAGCGATTGGCGCGGGCATGTCTGATGGCATCGGCTTTGGCGCGAATGCCCGTACTGCGCTGATTACCCGCGGCCTGACGGAAATGTCACGCCTGGGCGCTGCGCTGGGTGCCGATCCGGCAACCTTTATGGGCATGGCTGGTTTGGGCGATCTGGTGCTGACCTGCACCGATAACCAGTCGCGTAACCGCCGTTTTGGCATGATGCTTGGCCAGGGAATGGACGTGCAAAGCGCCCAGGACAAAATTGGTCAGGTGGTCGAAGGTTACCGCAATACCAAAGAAGTGCGCGCGCTGGCGCACCGGTTTGGCGTTGAAATGCCAATAACCGAGGAAATTTATCAGGTATTGTATTGCGGAAAAAATGCGCGCGAGGCAGCATTGACGCTATTAGGTCGTGCGCGTAAAGACGAGCGCAGCAATCACTAAATACACATTATCTTTCAGGCTGCTTCCTTGTTGGTTGCGCCTGCGCATCCCCAGTCGCTTACTTGCGTAAGCCGCCGGGGCTGCTCAGATTTGCTGTCCCGAGGCAGTCTGGCTGATGTTGCGTATTGAAACGCAGATATTCTGGAGTAAGCAATGGCGTGTGAAGAACTGGATCTGGTCTGGAACAATATCAAAGCCGAAGCCCGTGCGCTGGCGGATTGCGAGCCCATGCTGGCCAGTTTTTACCATGCCACGCTGCTCAAACATGAAAATCTGGGCAGCGCGCTGAGTTATATGCTGGCAAACAAGCTGGCCTCGCCGATTATGCCAGCTATCGCTATTCGCGAAGTGGTGGAAGAAGCCTATGCAGCGGATCCAGAAATGATTGCTTCCGCCGCTTGCGATATTCAGGCTGTGCGGACCCGCGATCCGGCGGTAGATAAGTACTCCACGCCGCTACTTTATTTGAAAGGTTTTCACGCGCTGCAGGCGTATCGGATTGGGCACTGGCTGTGGTTACAGGGGCGTCGTGCACTGGCGATTTTCCTGCAAAACCAGGTGTCGGTGAGCTTCCAGGTGGACATTCACCCGGCGGCGAAAATCGGTCGCGGCATTATGCTCGACCATGCAACCGGCATTGTGGTGGGGGAAACCGCTGTTATCGAAGATGATGTGTCGATTCTGCAATCGGTAACCCTTGGCGGGACCGGGAAAACGTCGGGAGACCGTCATCCGAAGATCCGCGAAGGTGTGATGATTGGTGCAGGCGCGAAAATCCTGGGCAATATCGAAGTCGGTCGCGGTGCGAAAATCGGCGCAGGCTCCGTGGTGTTACAGCCCGTACCGCCGCACACCACCGCCGCAGGCGTTCCGGCGCGCATTGTGGGCAAACCGGAGAGTGATAAGCCGTCGATGGATATGGATCAGCATTTCAATGGTATTAACCACGGGTTTGAATACGGCGACGGAATTTAATTTTCTGGCTATTTTACTCGCCGGCCTGACCCCGGGCAGTGCTTAAAATCCTCGCGTACTGTGTGTACGCTCCGTTTTTTTTCGCGCTGTCCGTGTGCAATTTGCCTTCGCCAATAACGCCAGAAAAGTGTTACCCACGTTTCCGATTAATACCCGCCACCCGACACGTTAACTTCTCAGCTTCGCAGTACCGCACCAGGGTAACCTAACTGGCGCCAGGCCTCATAGACCACCACCGATACGGCGTTTGACAGGTTCATACTGCGGCTGTCCGGCATCATCGGTATGCGGATTTTCTGCTCAGCAGGCAGCACATCAAGAATGGTTGCCGGCAGTCCGCGGGTTTCCGGACCAAACATCAGAAAATCCCCGTCCTGATAACTCACTGCGCTGTGTGCTGGCGTACCTTTGGTGGTCAGCGCGAACAAACGCTGCGGCTGCTCTGCGGCAACAAAAGAGGCGTAATCATGGTGGCGTTTCACGGCGGCGAACTCATGGTAATCCAGCCCGGCGCGGCGCAGGCGCTTATCATCCCAGGTAAATCCCATCGGTTCGATAATATGCAGGTTAAAGCCGGTATTCGCGCACAGGCGGATGATGTTCCCGGTGTTAGGCGGGATTTCTGGTTCGAATAAAACAATGTTTAACATAATGCTGCCCCTGATGATAACGCCGGGCAGAATAGCAGATTTTTCCCCTCACCCTAACCCTCTCCCCAGAGGGGAGAGGGGACAGGCTGGTGCGGATTTTCACTTTCGCTCCCCAGAGGGGAGAGGAGACAGGCTGGTGCGGATTCTCACTTTCGCTCCCCAAAGGGGAGAGGGGACAGGCTGGAGCGGTTTTTCACTTTTGCTCCCCAAAGGGGAGAGGGGACAGGCAGGAGCGGTTTTTCACTTTCGCTCCCCAAAGGGGAGAGGGGACAGGTTGGTGAGGATTTTCACTTTCGCTCCCCAAAGGGCAGAGGGGACCAACTGGCAGTGGTTTTCCCCCTCTCCCTTCCAGGGAGAGGGCCGGGGTGAGGGTTATGCCGCATCCCCATGTGCCAGCGGTGCCAATGCGGCGGGCAACTGACGCAACTCCTGCACCAGCGAATCTTTGCTGATTTCACTAATCGATCTCGCGCCGGTTAACGTCATCGCCACCTTCATCTCTTTCTCAATTAAATCCAGCAGATTTGCCACCCCCTGGCGTCCGTGCGTTGCCAGTGCGTAGAGATACGCACGGCCCAGCAAGACAGTGTCAGCACCGAGTGCAATCATACGCACGACATCCAGACCGTTGCGGATACCGCTGTCGGCGAGAATAGCGATATCCCCTTTGACCGCATCGGCGATAGCCGGTAACGCACGCGCGGATGAGAGTACGCCGTCGAGCTGTCGGCCACCGTGGTTGGAGACCACAATACCATCTGCGCCAAAGCGCACCGCGTCGCGAGCATCTTCTGCATCCAGGATCCCTTTGATCACCATCGGGCCATCCCAGAATTCGCGGATCCACTCCAGGTCTTTCCATGAAATCGAGGGATCGAAGTTTTTCGCCAACCAGCCAATGTAGTCTTCCAGGCCTGTTGGTTTGCCAAGATACGTTGAGATGTTGCCCAAATCATGAGGACGCCCGTTCATGCCGACATCCCACGCCCATTGCGGGTGTGTTACGGCCTGCCAGTAACGGCGCAGGGCGGCATTCGGGCCACTCATGCCGGAGTGTGCATCACGGTAACGTGCACCGGGTGTTGGCATATCGACGGTAAAGACCAGCGTGGAGCAGCCTGCCGCTTTGGCGCGCTCCAGCGCATTACGCATAAAGCCGCGATCGCGCAGGACATAAAGCTGGAACCACATTGGCCGTTTCAGGGTAGGCGCAACTTCTTCAATCGGGCAGACGGACACCGTTGACAGGGTAAAAGGAATGCCTTTCGCATCGGCTGCACCTGCGGCCTGTACTTCGCCACGTCGCGCATACATGCCGCATAATCCGACCGGTGCCAGCGCCACAGGCATCGAGAGTTTTTCGTTAAACAGCGTGGTGTCTAGACTGAGGTCAGACATATTTTTCAGCACCCGCTGGCGCAGCGCGACCTGGGATAAATCTTCAACGTTGCGGCGCAGGGTATATTCGGCATACGCGCCGCCATCGATATAGTGAAACAGAAACGGCGGCAGAATGCGCTGTGCTGCCGCGCGGTAGTCGCTGGCTGCGGAAATAATCATGCTTTTTTCTCCCTGGAGTGAATATGCTGTTCGTCCGGCAGACGGGTGATCCGCGCCTGTCGGGCCTGATCTTCATCGAACTGGCGAATGGTGGTGTGCACGAAGCCAAGATGGGCCATCATCGCCTGACGCGCGCCCTCGGCGTCTCCGGCAAGAATGGCGTTCATCACTGCCTGGTGCTGTTCGGTAAGCTGTGAAAATACGGGGGGAACCAGGTACATACGCTGGCGGCTCTGCTTCACGGAGGATTGCAGCAGGTCGAAAAAACCCCGCATCGTCTGGAGCAGCACCACGTTGTGCGACGCTTCCGCGATGGCAAGGTGGAAGCGCACATCCGCTTGTGACGCCAGGTCCGGATCGTCGGATTGTGTGGCGTCAAAACAGAGGACAATTTTCTCTTTGTCTGCATCCGTTGCGCGCATGGCCGCATGCCAGGCCGTGCTCGCTTCGATGGCGTGGCGCGCTTCAAGGATATCGAAGCTGTAATCCGGATCGTCATTCAGCAGTGTCTTTAACGGCTGCACAATGTTTTGTTCGGACCACTCATCGTGCTGCCAGCGCACAAAGGTGCCGCCGCCGCGACGACTCAGCAACACGCCTTCGCTCACCAGTCGCGACAATGCTTCACGTAATGAGTTGCGCGACACGCCAAGCTGTACGGCAAGCTGGCGCTCAGCGGGCAATTTCATGCCCGCTTCCAGTCGCTGCTCTGCAATCAACGCTCGCACACGGTCAACAACGTCGTCTGTCAGGCGTCTGGGTAACACTTTCATGGGATCATCCAGGTCAGCACATAGGCCTGAAGTGTCGTAATAAGACCGACCATACAGGTGAAAATCAGGCTGTGTTTAACGGTAAAGCGGAACAGATCTGACTCTTTCCCCACCAAGCCAACGGCCGCACAGGCAATGGCGATGGATTGCGGTGAAATCATTTTTCCGGTAACGCCGCCGGTAGTGTTCGCTGCCACCATCAGCACATCTGAAACGCCAATCTGTTGAGCGGCAGTGGCCTGCAAGGCGGCAAACAGCGCATTCGACGAGGTATCCGAACCGGTAAGAAATACCCCCAACCAGCCAAGGAAGGGCGAGAAGAAGGTAAAGGCGTTGCCGGTATGCGCCAGCGCTAATGCCAGCGTTGAAGAGAGCCCGGAGTAGTTGGAAATAAAGGCAAAGGCCAGCACCATTCCGATGGAGTAAATCGGCAATGCCAGATCGCGCAAGGTGCTGGTAAAGGTGCTGACTGCATCTTTTGGCTTCATGCGCAGCCAGATAATCGACAGGATAGCGGCAAACAAAATGGCCGTGCCGGTCGCTGAGAACCAGTCAAATTTATAGATAGCTGCGTAAGGCGTGGCTGCGCTCACCACCGGCGGCATACGGGCGACCAGCTTATCCAGGTGCGGTACGGAAACAGTGAACACCCAGTCATACAGCGCACCGCCAGGGGCGAACATAGCCTTGAACGGTGGGACGCTCCACAACGTGACGGTGGCGGTCAGAAACAGGAACGGTGACCAGGCGCGCAGGATCTGTCCGCCGCTGTAGTGGGTGCGTTGCAGATTGAGATCGACCTGCGATGCGCCCATATCGCCAAAACGGAAAATACGTACCGGTTTCCAGCGCTTGAGGAACAGCGTCAGACAGACCAGTGACACCAGCGACGAGATAATGTCCGGCAGCTCCGGGCCGATAAAGTTTGAACTCAAATACTGCGCAATGGCAAACGAACCACCGGCCACGATCACCGCAGGCCAGGTCTCTTTCACGCCGCGCCAGCCGTCCATAATCGCCATGATCCAGAACAGCACAATGATGGTCAGGAACGGCAACTGACGACCTACCATCTGGCCAATTTCAAAACTGTCCAATCCGGTGACTTGCCCGGCAACCAGAATCGGAATGCCCATAGCGCCAAAAGCGACTGGTGCAGTATTGACGATCAAACACAAACCGGCGGCATACAGTGGGTTAAAACCAAGCCCGACCAGCAGTGCAGCCGTGATCGCCACCGGTGCGCCGAACCCTGCCGCCCCTTCGAGAAACGCACCGAACGAGAAGCCGACAATCAGCATTTGCAGGCGCTGGTCCGGGGTGATTGAAAGAATCGACGAACGGATAATGTCGAACTGCCCGGTTTTTACCGAGATTTTATAGACAAATACCGCAGCGATAATGATCCAGGCGATTGGCCACAGGCCGTAGAAGAAACCATACACCACAGAGGCGAGGGCATGATCCAGCGGCATATCGTAGAACAGCAACGCGACTGCCAGTGCGATTGCCACGGTCCAGCTCGCAGCGATATAGCCTTTTAATTTGAGTTTGATGAGCGCAAAAAAGAAAAACAGGATCGGCAGTGAAGCGATCAGACTGGATAGCCAGATATTGCCGGCCGGGTCGTAATTCTGTTGCCAGAGATTCATGCAGGTCTCCTGAGAACCACCGTAAAACAGGCGAGCGGTAAGTCTGTGCTTATCTCTGCATCACATGTTTTGTAAAAGTGGTCCTGCCAGTGGTTGTGTGTAGGGTTTGTGATAACGAATGGTTATCCAAATGTTGCTATCTGGCAATTGGGATGTGACATGATTTTATGTAATTGTGAACAGCAGAGGAAATCAGAGGGTGATTGGTAGGGCCAATTTTGACAGCACTTGCTCCGATACAGGAAGCAAGTGCTGTGAACAGGATGGTCAGAAGGCGCTTTTGGCAAAGCCAGTCATGGCGTCGAGACCCATTTCACGCCCCAGCGCTGTCATCGGGTGTACGACTATCAGACCACGGACGCTTTTTTTCAATTTGCCGAGATCCGCCTGCTCTTTTTTGGTGATGGCCCGGCTGAACGGCATTTTCATCAGCTTTTGCGCTTCTTTGCTCAGCTTCTGGGTGTATTGCTCGCGCAGACGGAGGATTTCCGCTTCCAGCGTAGTTTTCTCTTTTTCCAGCTCAGCGTATTTGTCCGCCGCCTCAACTAACGAGAGATCGGCTTGCTGGTGGCGAATGGCGTCGAGGCGGTCGCTCAGACGCTTAATTTCGTTTTTTTCGACTTCTTTCATGGTGCCCGGTTTTGTTGGGGAATAAAAAGATAAGGATACAGCATTTATAACGGAGTTTACTTCTGGAATGCCTTTTTTAAGCTGATACGGGAAATCAACTCGGTGAGGGACAGCACCATCGTGGAACGCACCACCTGCTGGTAGCGCTGTTTTTGCATCGCAAAAAGGTCAGGATCGCTGGTATCGAACAGCGGTGTTGGCGGCAGGGCGGCAACGCAGTGCAACTCGCCAAAAGGCCCGAGGATTTCATCATCGGTAAAGGAATATTCCGTGCCGTCGTGGTTCAGTTCCTCGCGTAGCGCCATCAGCAGTTCCGCATCTTCATACTCCGGGCGGGAAATGACCCCAAGACCGTAAATCAGCTTCAAACGCACAGACAAATTGCCCAGCGGTCCATCTCCGTCAAGTAGCGGCTCAACTGCATATTTCACCGCATAGTCGTCTTTGCGGAATACCTGCAGCACCAGAATATTGATCGCCTCATTGAGCAACTCAACGGCGGCAATCAAAAAACTTCGCACGGTTTTGCCAGCATTCAGACGCTCGAGTACACGGTTTTCGAAGGCCTGCGTTTTTTCCATTATTGCCTGCATATCTGACAATTTCGTTAACAGGCGCGGGGAATCCCGCGCCATAGTCGGCATCATGCCTTTGCGTTATAGGCGTTGACGGCTTCGTTAACGACCGGGCTGTTGGCGTCCAGACCAGAAATCTGCGCCAGCGCAGCCTGCGGGCCTTTCTCGTCGATAAGCGCTGCCAGCTCTTGTGCTTGCGGATCCTGTTCGCTGCGGTAATGCATGGCGGCGGCAATGCCTTTCACCAGGTTCGCATGCGGCAGATTGTACTCCAGCGTGCCCAGCAGCGGTTTGATCAGACGATCGCCAGCGCTCAGTTTACGCAGCGGCTGACGTCCTACGCGCTCAACATCGTCTTTCAGATAGGGGTTTTCAAAACGACCCAGGATTTTCTGAATGTACGCGGCGTGCTTATCGGCATCAAAGCCATAACGCTTGATCAGTACCGCACCGCTCTCTTCCATCGCGCCTTTCACAACGGCACGGATGTTGGCATCCAGGATAGCGTCGCGAATGGTTTGAAGGCCGGTCTGTTTTCCAAGGTACGCGGTTATAGCATGCCCGGTATTCAGCGTGAAGAGCTTACGTTCAACAAATGCCATCAGGTTATCAGTTAATTCCATCCCGGGGATGTTCGGTAGCGCGCCTTTAAACTGGGTTTTATCCACAATCCACTCACTGAATGTTTCCACTGTCACTTCCAGCGGATCATGGGTGGCCGATTCAGAAGGCGGAACGATACGGTCAACGGCGGAATCGACGAAGCCGACGTGCTGATCAACCCAGGCTTTATCTGCATCCGCCAGCGCGGCAATGACATGGCCTTTCAGTTGCGTGGTGCCGCGCACCATATTTTCGCACGCGATGATATTCAGCGGCGTGGTAATGCCCTGTGCTTTACGTTTCGCCAGCCCTTTGGCGATAGCCGGCGCAATGCGTTCCAGAACGACCGGGCCAACAGCGGTGGTCACCAGATCCACGGAAGCGATCAGTTCAACAACCTCATCACCGATACTGCTGACGGCGTTGACACCGGAAACCGTATCCACCTGCTCATTTTCACCAACCACATGCACCTGATAGCTATGACGGGCATTAAGGGCGTCGAGAACCACCTGATTCACATCGGCGAATGTCAGTTCAATCCCCGCGTCGGCCAGTAATTTGCCGATAAAACCACGTCCGATATTTCCTGCGCCAAAATGCAATGCTTTCATAGTCTTAACCTTCATCAATGTTTTTACCCGAGAGGGCTGGGGTGAGGAACCACGAAAATTTCTCCTCACCCTAGCCCTCTCCCCAAAGGGGAGAGGGAAGAGGTTAGCGCCGGTCTGTTATTTACCGATCAGCGCCAGGACTTCTTCAACGCTGGTAGTATGCGCCAGACGTTCAATGACCGTCTCGTCATCCAGTGCGTTGGTCAGGCTGGTGATCACCTGGATGTGCTCGTTGTTGCGCGCAGCAATCCCGATGACCAGGCGGGCGATGTCTTCTTCACCCTCGCCAAAGCGAACGCCTTCCGGATACTGGCAGAACACCACACCCGTTTTCAGTACGCGATCTTTGGCTTCCACGGTGCCGTGCGGAACCGCGATAGATTCACCCAGATACGTCGGGGTCAGTTTTTCGCGCTCCAGCATGGCATCTACATATTCCGGCTGAACGTAGCCGCCTTTTACCAGTTGTTCACCGGCAAAACGGATAGCTTCTTCTTTGTTGCTCGCTTTGCGACCAAGGAAGATGTTCTCCGCACCCAGCTTGAACAGATTGCTGTTGGAGGCATCGAAGCTGTCCTGCAGGCTGCTGTTCACTTTGGTCTGGTTGTCGTTGTGGCGCTGTGCAGCCACCAGACGTTCAGTCAGACCGGTGTACAGGCCGCTGTCCAGGAAGTTGGTCAGGGAGATATGCTGCGCCTGCGGTGCCTGGCGCATAGCGCGCTCGGTCAGATCGCGGTGCGTAATCACCAGATCAACGTCAGAGGGCAGGCTGTTAATCGCGCAGTTGGTCACCGAAATATTGGTGAGGCCTGCATCCTGCACTTTCTTACGCAGTACGCCTGCACCCATGGCGCTGGAGCCCATACCGGCATCACAGGCAACGATGATTTTACGTACGTGGCTCAGGTCGTTGGTCACGTCGCCAGCCGCCAGCGGCGTTGCACCTTTGGACTGTGCTTTCATGTCCTGCATACGACGGGTAGCCGCTTCGATATCTTCATCCTCTTCTTTCACTTTGCTGGTTTTCAGCAGAATGGAGGCGATCACGAAGGAGACGATCAGCGCTGCGAAGATGGCTGTCAGGTTAGCGAAGTACGCACCTTTTGGCGTCATCGCCAGCACGGCCAGGATGGAACCCGGAGAAGCCGGAGACACCAGACCGCCATTCAGCACGCTCAGGGTGAACACGCCAGTCATACCGCCAAGAATAACGGCCAGCAGCAGACGCGGGTTCATCAGCACATACGGGAAGTAAATTTCGTGGATACCACCCAGGAAGTGGATGATAGCCGCACCGCCAGCAGACTGTTTAGCGCTGCCGCGGCCAAAGAACATGTACGCCAGCAGAACGCCCATCCCCGGACCCGGGTTTGCTTCGATCAGGAAGAAGATAGACTTGCCGATGTCATGCGACTGCTGAATACCCAGCGGTGAGAAGATACCGTGGTTGATGGCGTTGTTGAGGAACAGGATTTTCGCCGGTTCAACAAAGATAGACGCCAACGGCAGCATGTCATGCACAACCATGAAGTTAACGCCTGCCGACAGAACTTTGGACAGGACTTCAACCGCAGGGCCAATGCCGAGGAATGCCAGGATAGCGAGGATCATACCGATGATGCCAGCGGAGAAGTTATTCACCAGCATTTCAAAACCGGATTTGATCTTGCCGTCTACAGCGGCGTCAAATTTCTTAATGCAGAAACCGCCCAGCGGGCCGGCAATCATGGCACCGAGGAACATCGGCATGTCTGCACCGACGATCACGCCCATGGTGGTGATCGCGCCAACAACGCCGCCGCGATCGCCGCCAACCAGACGACCACCGGTGAAACCGATGAGCAGCGGCAGCAGGTAAGTAATCATTGGACCAACGAGTTTCGCCAGCGTCTCGTTTGGTAACCACCCTGTAGGAATAAACAATGCGGTGATGATACCCCACGCGATAAACGCGCCGATGTTAGGCATCACCATATTGCTAAGGAAGCGACCAAAGCTCTGCACCTTGATCTTGATATCGGATGACATAAAACACCCCTTCTTATGTTTGCTATCGCACAGGCCGGAAGCCCGAGGTTTGTTTGTTAATGTGGCGGCAGAGGTAGCCGGACCTGGGTTATCAGTGATGCGAAATCTCGCACCGAATGGGCGTACTGTCCAGATGGTGCTTTTTTGTGTGATCAAAATCACATTAATACAGGGGGATATCGGGTCTTTATGGTGATCATGGTCACAAAAATCGTGTGTAAAAAAAGAACAAAGAATAAAAAACAGGCTAAACAAGGCATTAAATGTGACTAACTTCGCATTTTCTATCGGGCACTTTGTTATTTATTTGTGATATTGATCACAAGATATTTTCGCCAGGACTTTTCTGAGTGTGATCGATCGCAAATTGTGTCTTTTTCAACCAGTTCGATTTGTAACTCCCTTTCATTTGCGGCTGTGGTGCTAATCTGGGCGGTAAAGTTTGCATATTGATGAAACGGTCTGATTCCGTTGGTGCATACTTAATTTCTTAGTTGGCGAAAAAAGGACCAGGCAATGAAACTGATTGGCAGCTACACCAGCCCTTTTGTACGCAAAATTTCGGTGATCCTGTTGGAAAAAGGGATCACATTCGAATTCATCAACGAACAGCCGTATAACGCCGTTAACGGCGTGGGGCAATTTAACCCCCTTGGCAAAGTCCCGGCGTTGGTGACCGATGACGGCGAAGTGTGGTATGACTCGCCGATTATCGCGCAGTACATTGATTTATTAGGTATTGCACCGGCGATGTTGCCAGCGGATGCGAAAGCCGCGCTAAAAATTCGCCAGCTTGAAGCACTGGCAGACGGCATTATGGACGCTGCGCTGGTGTCGGTGCGTGAGCTGGCGCGCCCGGTGGAGCAGCAGTCTGAAACCGAACTGCTCCGCCAGCGGGAAAAAGTGAACCGCGGGCTGGATGCGCTGGAAAGCTATTTGCGTGACGGAACACTGCATGTTGATAGCCTCAATCTGGCGACCATCGCGATAGCCTGCGCCATCGATTACATCAACTTCCGCCACGTTGCGCCCGGCTGGTGTGTTAATCGCCCGCTGCTGGTCAAACTGGTGGAAAACTTGTTCCTGCGTGAGAGCTTCGCCCGCACTGCGCCGCCAAAGGCGTGATAACCATGATGTCCGCCTGAACAAAGTCGCTGTACAATCCCCTCACGTCAAATTGCCCCTGACGGGAGGGGCAACCAACAGCCAGGCCTTTTCATGACTACTCTTTACAGCCAGATCCCTTCTACCGATCGCCTGTTACGTGACGAGGCGTTCACTTCTCTGTTAGCGACGTTTGGTCACCAGCGCGTGGCCCAGGCGTTGCGCCAATTACAGGATGAAGCGCGTGAGCAGATCCGCACTGCGCAGACACTACCCGACTGGTGCGAAAATTGGGCGGCGGAAACACAACGGCGACTGGAATGCAGCGAAACCAGTGCGTTGCGCCCGGTATTTAATCTCAGCGGGACGGTGCTGCATACCAATTTAGGCCGAGCGATACAGCCGCAGGCGGCGATCGATGCGGTCGCTCAGGCGATGGGGTCACCGGTAACACTGGAGTACGATCTCGATGGTGCCGGACGGGGTCATCGCGATCGGGCGCTGGCCGATCTTTTGTGTCAACTGACCGGTGCGGAAGATGCCTGTATTGTGAATAACAATGCGGCGGCAGTGCTGCTGATGCTGGCCGCCACGGCGGCAGGCCGGGAAGTGGTTGTGTCGCGCGGCGAACTGGTGGAGATTGGCGGCGCATTTCGCATTCCGGATGTGATGCGTCAGGCTGGCTGCGTATTGCATGAAGTCGGCACGACCAATCGCACCCACGCAAAAGATTATCAGCAGGCCATTAATGACAATACTGCGCTGCTGATGAAGGTACACACCAGCAATTACCATGTCGAAGGGTTTACCAAAGCGGTGAGCGAGGCCGAACTGGTTACGCTGGCGCAGGCGTCCGGGTTACCGGTGATTGTCGATCTTGGCAGCGGTTCGCTGGTGGATTTAAGTCTTTATGGGTTGCCGCAGGAACCCATGCCGCAAGCGCTGATCGCCGCAGGCGTGAGTCTGGTGAGTTTCTCCGGCGATAAACTGCTGGGCGGCCCGCAAGCCGGGATTATCGTTGGTAAAAAAGCGCTGATTGCGCAGTTGCAGCAACATCCGCTGAAACGCGCCCTGCGTGCGGATAAAATGACGCTGGCCGCGCTGGAAGCCACGCTGCGTCTTTATCTGCACCCGGAGAAGCTCCGGCAAAACCTCCCGACCCTGCGCTATTTAACACGCCCGGAACCGGAGATCCGCGAGCAAGCGCAGCGTCTGTGTGCTGCGCTGACGTCGCGCTATCATGAGTTTGCTATTCGGGTCGAGGCTTGTCAGTCGCAGATTGGCAGCGGTTCGTTACCGGTGGACAGGCTGCCAGGCGCTGCGCTGACGTTTACTCCCCACGACGGTAGCGGCCGTCGACTGGAAGCGCTGGCGATGCAGTGGCGGTCACTGCCGCAGCCGGTGATTGGCCGTATCTATGATGGCCGCCTGTGGCTGGACTGCCGCTGTCTTGAAAATGAATCCCGCTTGCTGGAGATGTTGCTGAAATGATTATTGCCACTGCCGGGCACGTAGACCACGGCAAGACCACCCTGATTGAAGCCATTACCGGCGTGAACGCTGACCGTTTGCCGGAGGAAAAAAAACGCGGTATGACCATCGATCTCGGCTATGCCTACTGGCCGCAGCCAGATGGGCGGGTGCCGGGTTTTATCGATGTTCCGGGGCATGAAAAATTTTTGTCGAATATGCTGGCGGGCGTTGGCGGCATCGATCATGCCTTGCTGGTGGTGGCCTGTGACGATGGGGTGATGGCGCAGACACGCGAACATCTGGCGATTTTGCAGTTAACCGGTAACCCGGCACTGACGGTGGCGCTGACGAAAGCCGATCGTGTGGATGAGGCGCGTATTGCCGACGTGCGCGAGGAGGTGCAAAACACCTTACGTGCTTTCGGTTACCCGCAGGCGACCCTGTTCGTCACGGCGGCTACGAGGCAGCAGGGGATTGATGAATTACGCGCGCATCTGCTGCAACTGCCGGAGCGGGCGCACCCGGAACACCAACGCTTTCGCCTGGCGCTGGATCGCGCGTTTACCGTCAAAGGGGCAGGGCTGGTGGTGACCGGTACGGCGCTATCCGGCGATGTCCGCATCGGCGATACGCTATGGCTGACCGGGGTGAATAAACCGATGCGCGTGCGTGGTCTGCATGCGCAAAATCAGCCCGTTGAGCGGGCGCACGCCGGGCAACGTATCGCCCTGAATATTGCTGGCGATGCGGAAAAAGAGGCGCTGAGTCGTGGTGACTGGCTGCTGTCGCAGCAACCTCCCGAGCCCACGGAGCGGCTGATTGTCGCCCTGCAAACACATACGCCGCTGACGCAGTGGCAATCTCTGCACATCCATCATGCCGCCAGCCACGTTACTGGCCGCGTGTCGCTGCTGGAGAATGACCTGGCGGAGCTGGTGTTGGATACGCCGCTGTGGCTGGCGGATAACGATCGATTGGTGCTGCGGGATATCTCCGCGCGCAGCACGCTGGCGGGAGCGCGGGTAGTGGCGCTGAATTCGCCGCGCCGGGGAAAACGTAAAACGGACTATCTGAACTGGATCACCGCGTTGGCGCAGGCGACCGATGATGCACAGGCGTTGTCGGTGCATCTGTCACGCGGCGCTGTCGAACTTACGGCCTTTGGCTGGGCACGCCAGCTCAGTCCGGACGGGCTGGAGAGATTACTGAACCAGCCGGGATTTATCCGCGCCGGAGATAATCTGCTCGATGCACCGGTGGCGGCGCGCTGGCAGCGAAAACTGCTGGAAACGCTGGCGACCTATCACGAGCAGCATCGCGAAGAGCCGGGACCGGGGCGCGAGCGTCTACGACGCATGGCACTGCCAATGGAAGACGAAGCGCTGGTATTAACCCTGATTGAGCGTATGCGCGAAAGCGGTGAGATCCACAGTCATCACGGCTGGTTGCATTTGCCTTACCATAAAGCAGGTTTTACCGATGAACAGGCGCAATTATGGCAGAAAGCCGCGCCGCTATTTGGCGATGAACCCTGGTGGGTGCGGGATGTGGCACGCGAAGTCGCGGCCGATGAACAGGTGATGCGCACCGTATTGCGGCAAGCCGCGCAGCAGGGGCTGATTACGGCGATCGTGAAAGATCGTTATTACCGCAACGATCGGATTGTGACGTTCGCCACGATGATCCGCGAGCTGGATCAGGCGCGCGGCACTACCAGTGCGGCGGACTTCCGCGACCGGCTTAACGTCGGGCGTAAGCTGGCTATCCAGATCCTTGAGTATTTTGACCGCATCGGTTTTACCCGCCGTCGCGGCAACGATCATATCCTGCGCGACAAGGCATTGTTTACCAAAGAAAACGACTGAAGTTTTGTTTTAAGTTATTACGGACTGGCGAATATCTCGCCAGTCGCGTCTACCCTTGTAAGGATAACTGTCGCAAGGAGACGCCGATGACCACCTCCCTCTCAACGCCCTCTATCCAGCCCGGGAAATACGGTTTTCCCCTGACGTTAAAAGCCCGCTATGACAACTTTATCGGTGGCGATTGGGTCGCTCCCGTGGCGGGCGAGTATTACCCGAATCTTACGCCAGTGACCGGTCAACCGTTGTGCGAGGTTGCCAGCTCTGGCCCGCAGGATATTGACCTCGCACTGGATGCCGCCCACAAAGCCAGAGCGGCATGGGGAGCAATGTCCGTCCAGGCACGGGCGGCAATATTGCTAAAAATCGCCGATCGCATGGAGCAAAACCTCGAACTGCTGGCGACAGCGGAAACCTGGGACAACGGTAAACCGATCCGCGAAACGCAAGGCGCAGACGTGCCGCTGGCGATCGATCATTTCCGTTATTTCGCGGGCTGCATACGTGCGCAGGAAGGCGGGATCAGTGAACTTGATAACGATACGGTGGCGTACCATTTTCATGAACCGCTCGGGGTAGTCGGGCAGATCATTCCGTGGAATTTTCCGCTGTTGATGGCGTGCTGGAAAATGGCCCCTGCGCTGGCGGCTGGAAACTGTATTGTGCTGAAACCTGCACGTCTGACACCGCTCTCGGTACTGTTGCTGATGGAGATTATCGGCGATCTGCTGCCGCCGGGGGTCATCAATGTGGTAAACGGCGCAGGAGGCGAGATTGGCGAATATCTCGCCACTTCAAAACGCATCGCCAAGGTGGCGTTTACTGGTTCGACAGACGTGGGCCGACAAATTATGCAGTACGCCACACAAAACATTATTCCGGTGACGCTGGAGCTGGGTGGAAAATCACCGAATATTTTCTTCGCCGATGTGATGGATGAAGAAGACGCCTACTTCGATAAGGCCCTGGAAGGGTTTGCCCTGTTCGCCTTCAACCAGGGTGAGGTGTGCACCTGTCCGAGTCGGGCGCTGGTGCAGGAATCCATCTACGAGCGCTTTATGGAACGCGCGATTCGCCGGGTTGAAAGCATTCGTAGCGGTAACCCGTTAGACAACACCACGCAAATGGGGGCGCAGGTTTCACAAGGGCAGATGGAGACCATTCTCAATTATATCGCCATAGGCCAGCAGGAGGGAGCGGACATTCTCACCGGCGGGCGGCGTAAAGTGCTGGCGGGGGATCTGCAAACAGGTTACTACCTGGAGCCGACAATCCTGTTTGGTCAGAACGCGATGCGCGTCTTTCAGGAGGAGATTTTCGGCCCGGTGCTGGCAGTCACAACCTTCAAAACGGAGGATGAAGCCTTGGCACTGGCCAACGATACGCTCTATGGCCTCGGCGCAGGCGTCTGGAGCCGTAACGGGTCATTGGCCTACCGAATGGGGCGTGGCATCCAGGCCGGACGCGTATGGACCAACTGCTATCATGCCTATCCTGCACATGCAGCGTTTGGCGGCTACAAGCAGTCGGGGATTGGGCGTGAAACCCACAAGATGATGCTGGAGCACTACCAGCAAACCAAATGCCTGTTAGTGAGTTACTCCGACAAGCCACAAGGGCTGTTCTGACCCGCGCGTTAACACATCGTTAAGGCAAAGCGCCAGACATGTTCATGCAGATGACAAATCTGGCGACTTTCCCTGCCGCGATCAAAGCGCCGCCATGACGTTTTCTGGCACCCTTGTTTTTTTGTGTCAGGCGGAGTGGAGAATGAACCGTTTTATTATCGCCGATCCGGGTAAGTGCATTGGCTGCCGCACCTGTGAAGTGGCCTGTGTGGTGTCGCACGAGGACAACCAGGATTGCTCGGTCGTCAAACCCACCACGTTTTCCGCACGCATTCGCGTGGTAAAGACCGGTACGTTCTCTACGGCAGTGACCTGCCATCACTGCGAAGATGCGCCTTGCGCCAATGTTTGCCCGGTCGGGGCGATAAGCCGTGTTGAGGGGGCGGTGTGCGTGGAACAGTCCCGCTGTATCGGCTGTAAGAGTTGCATTATTGCCTGCCCGTTTGGCGCCATGCAGGTCACCGTGCTCAATAACCGGGCGCAGGCGCTGAAGTGCGATTTGTGCCAGCACCGTGAGAATGGCCCTGCCTGCGTGGAAGCCTGCCCGACCGGTGCGCTAAGTTGCCTCAACCCGTCAACGCTGCGGGAAAATCGCCTGCGTGGTCAGTTAGCCGGGTGTGTTGCCTGATTACGCGCGTAAAAAAGCCCCCGGTAAGGGGGCGTATTATGCGGTTGTCCGGCTTCAGTTTTCCTGCCAGGCTTTTTCAACTTCTTCGGCGAGAATTTTCACACCCTCTTCGATCAGCGAGGGTTCTGGCACATAGTTCATACGCATGCACTGATGAGTATGCGGCCAGGGCTTATCCAACCCCGGGAAGAAATAATCTCCAGGCACCATCAGGACACCGCGTTTTTTTAACCGCTGATACAGCAGCTCCGTGCTGATGGGCAGATCCTTAAACCACAGCCAGAGGAATATCGCCCCCTCCGGCTTGTGGATCAGGCAGCGCTCTTCAGGTAAATAACGGCGCAGCGTGGCGATGGTTTCCTGCACCCGCTGGTAGTAAAAAGGTTTTATCACCTCTTCGGACAGGCGCAGCAGGTCTTTGCGTTTGATCATTTCGCACATCATTGCCGGACCGATACCGCCTGGTGCCAGACTGATGATGCCGTTCATGTTGCGGATTGCCGAGATCACTTTGTCATTGGCGATAATAATGCCGCAGCGGCTGCCTGGCAGGCCCAGCTTCGACAGACTCATGCACAGGATAATATTCGGGTTCCACAGCGGGCGCGCTTCGCTAAAGATGATCCCCGGAAAAGGCACGCCGTAAGCGTTATCGATCACCAGTGGAATGTTGTGCTGATTAGCCAGCACATCCAGTTTCATCAGCTCTTCATCAGTAATGACGTTGCCGGTCGGATTGGTCGGACGCGAGACACAGATCATGCCTGTCTCTTCGCCAATGTGTAGGTGTTCGAAATCGACGTGGTATTTGAACTGGCCTTCGGGTAACAGTTCAATATTGGGCCGTGCGGAGACGAACAGGTCTTCTTCCAGCCCTGAATCCGCGTAACCGATATACTCCGGTGCCAGTGGGAACAACACTTTTCTGGTGCTTCCATCGGCGCGGCGACCGGCAAACAGATTGAATAAGTAGAAAAAAGCGCTCTGACTGCCATTTGTCAGTGCAATATTCTGCGGCTCAATATCCCAACCTAATTCTTCGCGCAGCATGCCTGCCAGCGCGGTCAGCAGCTCGGTTTTGCCCTGCGGACCGTCATAATTGCACAGCGCATCAGTCGCTTTGCCGTTTTCCACCATCTCTGCCAGCAGCTTGTGGAAATAATCGGTCATCGCCGGAATTTGCGCCGGGTTACCGCCGCCAAGCATGATCGCGCCAGGCGTGCGTAAACCGTCGTTGAGATCCTCCATCAGGCGTGTAATGCCTGCATGGCGGGTGAATTTGTCGCCGAAAAGTGAAAATGTCATCGCTACTGTTCTGCCGGACTGCTGTTCAAAGTGGCTAACCATAGCGCTCTGAAAGGCAGGGTGCAAATTGCACCCCGATGCTCTCTGTCGTACTTTATTCCTGTTCGGTCCAATAATTTGGAGTTATATGCTGATATTTGCCTTATGACTCAGCGCTGCGGCAGCCCGGCCCAAATCACCATCACTTTGTCATTGCCCGATTCGCGAACGAATCCGTAACCCTGCGGCAGCGTTAGCGTTGTCTGTTTCCCTGCGCCGAGCGCCGGATGGCGAGCACGGAACTGGCCCAGTGTCTGCCAGTGGCGCAAGCTCTGGGCGGCGCTACCGTTCAAATCCTGCCAGTTCATATCTGAGCGCGTGCCCTGTAACGGGTCCGAACCGGTGGGGCCAAAGGGACGCGCCGATTCATCGCCGTAAAAGATCTGCACCGCGCCCGGGGCAAGCAGCAGAAGTTCTGCCGCCTGCTGTCCCCCCTCGCGGAACAGGCGGGTGTCGTGCGAGGAGAGATAACTCAGCACGTTGAAGTTCTGCAATTTATCGGCCATCTGCTGCCAGATCGCATCCATATTCGCCAGACAGGGCACAGCACTGGCCGCCTGCTCCTGATAATCGAAGTTGATCATCGCATCAAAACCATGCTGGTAATAGTCGCTGCGCATCACGCCGTGGCCCCAGGATTCACCGGTCATCCAGAAGGGGGCATCGTCAATTTTCTTCTGCGGATTGGCCTGTTTCCACTCCGCCAATGCCTGCGTCGCCTGGGTTTTCAGTTGTTGCCAGGCATCCCGTTCAACGTGTTTGGCGGTGTCCACGCGAAAGCCATCAATGCCATAGTCCCGTACCCATTGGCTCAGCCAGTGGGTGAGGTAATCCCGTGGCGTAAAGCCGCTGATTTCCTGCGCATGGGTATCGGGTTTATGCCGGTAAAAGACCGGCAGACCGGAAGGCGTGGTGGATTCGGTTTTCAGGTCGGGCAGAAACGCCAGCGACATGGTCAGATCGTCAACGCCGGGGCTGTCGTAATCGCCAATGTCGGTGCGGATCCACGCTTTTCCCCACCAGTTTTGCCAGGCGGTTTTATCGCTGAAGTTGATGTAATCGTTAAAGCTGTGCCAGTTCTGTCCGGCCGCGGGACGCCAGTCTGTCCAGTGCTGACCCAGGATTTTCTCGCGCTCACCCTCTCTCAGATAGAGCGCACCAAAGCCGAAGGTTTGCATATCCGCCAGCGTTGCATAGCCGGTGTGGTTCATCACCACATCAAACAGGACGCGGATCCCCCGTTTGTGCGCTTCGTCCACCAGAGTACGGAGATCATTTTCGGTGCCCATGTTGGCGTCGAGACGGGTCCAGTCCTGAGTGTAATAACCGTGATAGGCATAATGAGGGAAGTCCCCTTTGGTTCCACCGCCCACCCAGCCGTGGATCTGTTCCAGCGGTGAACTTATCCACAGTGCGTTGATGCCAAGTTGTTGCAGATAATCCAGTTTGGTCGTCAGTCCTTTCAGGTCACCGCCGTGAAAGGTACCAATGTCCTGCAGACCATCTTTATGCCGACCGTAGCTGTTATCGTTACCCGGATCACCGTTGACGTAGCGGTCGGTGAGCACGAAATAGACAGTCGCGTTGTGCCATTGAAAGGGGGCTGTACCTTGCGTGTCTGCTGACTCCAGCAGTAATAAACCGTCACTGTTTGCGGCTGGCTGTAAGGTGACCTTGCCATCGCGCACGGTAGCCGTGCGCTGACTGTAAAAATCCCGCACCTGACTGCCTTCCGCGAACGTGTTACCTACCGCAATGGTGAGCGGTTTGTCGTCGCGAACCGGGCATTGACGCTGTGCGGTAGCAGGCGTCGCCGCAACGTCATTTTTCACAGTGAGCATCAGCGTGGGTGTGCCGGAGCGGGTATCTATCTGTAACCGATAATCGCCATCGCGGAAGATCCGCCACGGCGGCGCGTGACCGGTACAGGGTATCAGCGACAGCGTCTGGTTCAGTTTAATGCCATCCGCTGGCTGCCAGCACTGTTGACCATCCTGCAAGGTAAAGGGCTGCGCGCCCTTCTTTAACGCAGCTTCACTGTGCCAGACGCCAGCGCCACTGCTGCTGAAGGGCGGGAAACCGCGGACAGTCCAATCGGCGAGCGCGAGCGTGGGCAAAAAAAGCAGTAACAGCGCGGCGTGTTTCATATGCAGTCCCTGTGAGAGCGATTGTGGCTCAGTTTGCCACGATGGACGTGCGGAGAACTCCTCCCGCAAGACGTATTGCGGGGGAGGAGGGGAAAGGGGGATCGAACCCGGTTTATTTGCGATAAACACCACATTTACGGGAGATTGTTTGTTTTATGTGCAGTTTCTCCGTGACATGATTTCAGAATTGGATTATTTCTGTACGTGCTCTTGCAGGCTATTTTTGGTATGATTTGAGATTCAGCTCTCAAAATTGTGCAAAAAAGAAGGTGTTGGAATGTTCATATCCGACCAGGAGACTTAATGATATCGATACCCATGCGACGACCTGGGGCGACGATACTCATGTTTTTCACCCTGATGTTTTCAGGGGGGGTGCTGGCAAAGACACACACAGCAGAAACAGCGAGTCACAAAGCCCACGTCACTAAGGCAAGCGTAAAAAAACAGGCAAGCAGTAAACAAGAGTATTCTCGCAATAGTGTAAATAGCAGTTCACTTCCTGATTTGCGAAAATACCCTTCCGGAACCCCAAGGAAAAAAGCGTTTCTCCGGACAGTAATGCCTTATATCACCAGCAAAAACTCAGCGATTGCAGCCGAGCGTAACTGGTTGCTCAGTAAACAATACGACAGTCAGTGGTCGCCTGCCGAACGCACGCGTCTGAAGGAACTGACCAAACGCTACAAAGTGAGCTGGTCCGGGAATACGCGCCGTATTCCGTGGAACGTGCTGCTGGAGCGTGTGGACATCATCCCGGACAGCATGGTGGCGACAATGGCGGCAGCGGAAAGCGGTTGGGGAACCTCGAAGCTGGCGCGGACGAACAACAACCTGTTTGGTATGAAGTGTGCCAAAGGGGCATGTAAAAATGGGCCGGGTAAGGTGAAAGGTTACTCTCACTTTGAGTCCGTGCAGGAGTCTGTTGACGCCTATGTTACCAACCTGAATACACACTCTGCGTACGCCTCTTTCCGTAAGTCACGGGCGCAGTTGCGTAAAGCGGATCAGGAAGTGACAGCGACCAACATGATCCATAAGCTGCAGGGTTATTCGACCCGGGGCGCCAGTTACAATAACTATCTGTTTGCCATGTATCAGGACAATCAGCAGTTAATTGCCTCTCATATGTAATCTGCCAAATGCCTTCCACCCGGAAGGCATTTTTCTTTGGGCGCTAAATCAGAACTTCACTGTAGCGGTCGCGATAATCTTTCGGCGTGCTGTCGTACTCCTTGCGGAACACGGAATAGAAATACTGCAACGACGGGTAACCGCACATCTGTGAGATTTCGTTGATCGACAACGATGTCGATACCAGCAGACTGCGGGCTTTTTCCAGTTTCTCCGCATGAATCACCGCGTGAATCGTCTCGCCCACCTCTTCTTTAAAGCGCTTTTCCAGATTCGAACGCGAGATCCCTACCGCATCCAGCACCTGATCCACTTTAATGCCCTTACAGGCATGGTTGCGGATATAGTGCATTGCCTGGATCACGGCCGGATCGTTCAGTGAGCGGTAATCCGTGGAACGCCGCTCCACCACGCGCACCGGCGGTACCAGCAGGCGTTGTAGCGGCAGGGTTTCATTATCCAGCAGGCGGTGCAGCAGTTTCGCTGCCTGATACCCCATCTGCCGCGTGCCCTGCGCCACGGAAGAGAGGGCAACCCGGGAGAGATAGCGGGTGAGTTCTTCGTTATCAATACCAATGACGCACAGCTTTTCCGGCACCGGAATATGCAAATGGTCGCACACCTGCAGTACATGGCGTGCGCGCGCATCGGTTACTGCGATGATGCCGGTTTGCGGCGGCAGTGTTTGCAACCAGTCCGCCAGGCGGTTTTGCGCATGCTGCCAGTTTTCCGGTGCCGTGGTCAGCCCCTGGTATACCACGCCGCGGTATTTTTCCTGCGCCACCAGTTGGCAAAACGCGTACTCCCGTTCAGCAGCCCAGCGTTTACCGCTGGAGGCAGGGAGTCCGTAAAAGGCGAAGCGGTGCACGCCTTTTTCTTTCAGATGCAGGAATGCGCTTTCCACCAGCGCAAAGTTGTCGGTGGCGATGTAGTGCACCGGAGGATAATGTTCGGGGATGTGATAGGAGCCGCCGACGCCGACAATGGGGACATCGACATCCGCCAGCAGGCGCTCTATTTCCCGGTCGTCGTAATCGGCGATCACCCCGTCGCCAAGCCACTCTTTGATGTTTTCGATGCGGGCGCGGAAATCTTCTTCGATAAAGATATCCCACTCCGATTGCGACGCCTGCAAATATTCCCCAACGCCTTCAACCACCTGGCGGTCGTAGGCTTTGTTGGCATTGAATAACAGCGTGATGCGATGGCGTTTCTCAAACATGTCGATTCGCTTCCTGAAGATTCGTCAGTTCTGATTACCATATTCAGCACACTGCCGGATAAAAAAGATCCGGCAGTGTGATCGTCCCGGTATTCGTTGTACTCAGGCCCGACGTTTGGTGGCGGAATCCATCCATACCGCCAGCAGTAATATCGCTCCCTTCACGATGTATTGCCAGAAGGTAGGCACGTCCATCATGCTCATGCCGTTATCCAGTGAGGCCATAATAAACGCCCCCATTACCGCACCCGCTACGCTGCCGATCCCGCCCGCCAGGCTGGTGCCGCCAATCACGCAGGCGGCGATGGCGTCCAGTTCGGCGATATTCCCCGCAGAGGGTGAACCCGCGCCGAGGCGCGAGCTCAGGATCAACCCGGCAATCGCCACCATCAAACCGTTAATGGCAAACACCGCCAGTTTGGTGCGTTCCACATTGATACCGGAAAGGCGCGCCGCTTCCAGGTTGCCACCGATGGCGTAAATACGTCGACCAAAGGCGGTGCGGGTAGCCATAAACATCCCGGCCAGCAGCAGGAAAGCCAGCAGCAGAACCGGCGTCGGGACACCACGGTAGTCATTCAACAACCAAATGGCACCAAGCACAATGACCGCAATAATGGCCTGACGGCCAACGGCGGCGGTGGAGGCAGGTGTTGCCAGGCCGAGAGATTGCCGACGAAGGCGCCCACGCCATTGCCACAGCACAAAGACAACCAGTCCCAGTAAGCCGACACCAAAACCGACGCCATCAGGCAAATAGCTCTGACCGATCTGCGACATCGCTGCGCTGGTGGGGGAAACGGTGGTCCCGTTGGTGATGCCGATCAGCACGCCGCGAAATGCCAGCATCCCGGCGAGCGTGACAATGAACGACGGGACTTTGCGGTATGCCACCCACCAACCATTCCATGCTCCCAGCAGTAAACCGAGCACCAGGGTGACCGCCACGGTCAACGGCAGCGGCCAGCCGAGCCAGACATCAAAAATCGCCGCGGCGCCCCCCAGCAGACCCATCATCGAGCCAACGGAAAGGTCGATTTCGGCGGAAATAATCACAAATACCATGCCCACCGCCAGGATGCCGGTAATGGCAGTCTGACGCAGCAGGTTAGAGATATTGCGCGCGCTCAGGTAAGCACCATCGGTCATGCCGGTAAAGAACAGCATGATTACCACAATCGCCGCAATCATTACAAAGACTTGCAAATTCAGGGATTTTAGCCCGGAGAAGACTCCCGGCGATGCGCTGGATAACTTGATTTCAGACGGGTTGCTTTTCGACATGATGTTCGCTCCTCAGCGCCGCTTCCATGACCTGCTCCTGGGTCAGATTACGATTGATAAGATCGGCCTTTAGCTTGCCTTCGTGCATCACCAGCACCCGATCGCTTAGCCCAAGCACTTCGGGCAGCTCAGATGAGATAACGATGACGGCAATCCCCTGCTGCACCAGTTGGTTAATCAGTTTGTAGATCTCGTACTTCGCGCCGATGTCGATGCCGCGCGTTGGCTCATCAAGGATGAGAATGCGTGGGTTGAGCAACAGACAGCGGGCAAGAATGGCTTTTTGCTGGTTCCCCCCACTGAGGCGACCAATCGCCAGCTCTGGTGAGGAGGTTTTGACTTTCAGACGTTGTAAGGACTGCAAAATGCACGCTTGTTCTGCGGCATCATCCAGGCTGCTCAACGCACCGGTGAACTGGTTTAAGGCCGCCAGCGTAATGTTCTTGCCGACCGCCATCACCGGCACAATGCCATCTTTTTTACGATCTTCCGGCACCATGGCGATACCGTGGGCGATAGCCTGCTGGCAGTTAGAAATCTGTACCGGCTGGCCGTCGAGGTAAATGGTGCCTTCCCAGCGACCGGGCCAGACGCCAAATAAGCACTGCACCGCTTCGGTTCGGCCTGCACCAACCAGCCCGGCGATACCGAGAATTTCGCCACGCTTCAGGCTAAAGGAGATGTCGTTGACACGTTTGATATGGCGGTTAACCGGATGCCAGGCGGTGAGATGTTCGACCCGCAGGATCTCATCCCCTGTGGTATGCGGTTCATTGGGATACAGCGCGGTCAGTTCACGACCAACCATCATGGTAATGATATCGTCTTCACTCATCCCGGCTGCGTCGCGCGTGCCGATGTGCAGACCGTCGCGAATGACGGTGATCACATCCGATATCGCTTTTACCTCGTTGAGCTTGTGGGAAATATAGATGCAGGCGATATCGTGATTGCGCAGATCGCGGATGATATCCAGCAGGATGGCGGTTTCCTGCTCAGTGAGCGAAGCGGTGGGCTCGTCGAGGATCAGCAACCGCACCTGCTTGTTCAGCGCCTTCGCGATTTCCACCAGTTGCTGTTGCCCAAGACCCAAATCTCCCACGCGGGTATCAGGCGAAATGGCAAGGCTGACCTGTTTGAGCAGTTTTTCACAGCGTAGCGTCATCTGGTCATAGTCCATTACGCCGTTACGGGTGATTTCTGTACCGAGAAAGATATTCTCCAGTACCGTCAGATGTTTCACCAGCGCCAGTTCCTGATGGATGATGGCAATGCCTTTGCGCTCGGTATCGCGAATATGGGTGGCTTGCAGGGTTTCGCCCGAAAAGACGATCTCCCCTTCGTAGCTTCCCACCGGATAGATCCCGCACAGCACTTTCATGAGTGTGGATTTGCCCGACCCATTTTCGCCGCACAGCGACAGCACCTCGCCCGCATTAAGCCGCAGGCTGACATTATCGATGGCTTTTACCGCGCCAAAGGCTTTGGTGATGTTCTTCATTTCGAGTAAATAAGGCATGGCTGCTCCACGTCATTCGCTGGTATTACAGCGCCCGAAAGAAATGGCGGAGGGCGCGCCTGTCAAAGGAAACGGCGCGCCACCGTGGTCAGAGCTGATTCTTCTGATGGAAACCGTCTTTGATAACGGTCGCGTCGATGTTGTCTTTGGTCACCTCAATGGGTGTCAGCAGGCGAGCCGGAACATCTTTCAGGCCGTTATTCAGCGAAGCATCCGCCTTCGGTTGTTTGCCATTGCCCAGTTCGACGGCGATCTCTGCCGCCGTGTTGGCAAGCTGGGTGATCGGTTTGTAGACGGTCATGGTCTGGCTACCGTTAATCAGGCGTTTCACCCCGGCAAGATCGGCATCCTGGCCAGAGATCGCCACTTTGCCCGCCAGCCCTTGTGCGCTTAATGCCTGAATCGCGCCACCTGCGGTCGCGTCGTTAGACGCCACCACCGCGTCTATTTTGTTGTTATTGGCGGTCAATGCGTTTTCCATTATTTTCAGCGCATTTTCCGGTAGCCATCCATCGACCCACTGATCGCCAACAATTTTAATTTTCCCGCTGTCGATATAGGGTTTTAATACTTTCATCTGCCCGGCGCGGAACAGTTTGGCGTTATTATCCACCGGCGAACCGCCCATCAGGAAGTAATTCCCCTGTGGGACTTTACTGACCAGGCTTTGCGCCTGTAATTCCCCCACTTTTTCATTATCGAAAGAAATATAGAAGTCGATGTCGGCATTATTAATCATGCGATCATAAGCCAGTACTTTAATTCCTTCCTGTTTGGCTTCTTTCACGACATTACTTAATACCTGGCCGTTGTAAGGAATAATGACCAGCACATCAACGCCACGGTTGATCATATTTTCAATTTGCGACATTTGTGTTTCTTCATTACCGTTGGCGGACTGAACAAACACATTGGCGCCGAGCGATTCTGCTTTTTTTACAAAAATATCGCGATCTTTTTGCCAGCGTTCCAGACGGAGATCGTCAATTGCCATGCCGATTTTCACCTCTTTGGCATGACTGGCGACGCTTGCAAGCAGCAGGGAGGCGCAGAGAGTAAGGCAAAGGTTCTTTATCTTCATAATAGTAATACCTTTTGTAGGGTGGTGAGCGAGATAAAAGAAACATGCACTGCTTTGGACGAGCAAATTCTTCACGCATAATCTCAGGCTGGCAATTACAGATTTTTATCCGGGCATTACGTTTTTTGGTTTATTTCTGGATTTATGACCACGATCTTATTTTAAAAAATGCAAAACCGATTTTGCATAAAAAACGGGAATGCGCAGCGCAGCGGTAACACACATTATTTTGCGAGCCAGCGCACGTTTGAGCATTCTCTCAATGGCAGTGTGAAATAACGTAATTGAGCAACGCAGCATGAGGACCCAGTATTAATGCAGACTTGAACACTCGAAGCATATCTGTCAATGGAGCTCATTATGCAAACCTATTTCGACCAGCTGGATCGCGTTCGTTATGAAGGCCCGAAAACAGCTAATCCTTTAGCGTTCCGTCATTACAATCCGGATGAGTTAGTACTTGGCAAGCGTATGGAAGATCACTTGCGCTTTGCTGCCTGCTACTGGCATACCTTCTGCTGGAATGGCGCGGATATGTTTGGTGTTGGCTCTTTTGACCGCCCGTGGCAACAGCCGGGTGAGGCACTGGCGCAGGCGAAGCGCAAAGCAGATGTTGCTTTTGAGTTTTTCCACAAGCTGAATGTGCCTTACTACTGCTTCCATGATGTGGACGTCTCCCCGGAAGGCGCGTCCCTGAAGGAGTACCTGAACAATTTCGCGCAAATGGTGGATGTGCTGGGTGAAAAACAGCAACAAAGCGGCGTAAAACTGCTGTGGGGCACAGCGAACTGCTTCACCAATCCGCGCTATGGTGCAGGGGCGGCAACTAACCCGGATCCTGAAGTGTTTAGCTGGGCGGCGACACAAGTGGTGAGCGCCATGAATGCGACCCATAAGCTCGGTGGCGAAAACTACGTGCTGTGGGGCGGTCGTGAAGGGTATGAAACCCTGCTCAATACCGATCTGCGTCAGGAGCGCGAACAGATTGGTCGCTTCATGCATATGGTGGTCGAGCATAAACACAAAATCGGCTTCCGCGGTACGCTGCTTATTGAGCCGAAACCGCAGGAACCGACCAAGCATCAGTATGATTATGACGCCGCGACGGTGTATGGCTTCCTGAAACAGTTTGGTCTGGAAAAAGAGATTAAACTCAATATCGAGGCTAACCATGCCACGCTGGCGGGCCATTCCTTCCACCATGAAATCGCCACTGCCATTGCGCTGGGGCTGTTTGGCTCTGTGGATGCTAACCGCGGTGATGCGCAACTGGGCTGGGATACCGACCAGTTCCCGAACAGCGTCGAAGAGAACGCGCTGGTGATGTATGAAATCCTGAAAGCGGGCGGCTTCACCACCGGTGGGTTGAACTTTGATGCCAAAGTACGACGTCAGAGTACCGATAAATACGATCTCTTCTACGGTCATATCGGCGCGATGGATACGATGGCACTGGCGTTGAAAGTGGCGGCGCGGATGGTGGAAGACGGTGAGCTGGATAAACGCGTTGCGAAGCGTTATGCGGGCTGGAATGGTGAACTGGGCCAGCAAATTTTGCAGGGGCAGCTTAGCCTGGCGGAACTGGCGAAGTACGCTGAGCAGCAGAACCTGGCACCGCGCCATCAGAGCGGTCATCAGGAACAGCTGGAAAACCTGGTCAATTACTACCTGTTCGATAAATAACCGGCGCTGCGCCGCAGACAACGCGGCGCAGAACAAAAGGAGTGGTCACTATGTATATCGGGATCGATCTCGGCACCTCTGGCGTAAAGGCGATTCTGTTAAGCGAGCAGGGCGATGTGCTGGCCTCCCATACGGAAAAACTCAGCGTCTCGCGTCCGCATCCTCTTTGGTCGGAGCAGGATCCCGAACAGTGGTGGCAGGCAACGGACCGCGCGATTCAGGCGCTTGGCGCGGCGCACTCGCTGGCGCAGGTGAAAGCCATCGGTCTTGCCGGGCAGATGCACGGCGCAACGCTGCTCGATAGCGAAAACCGCGTACTGCGCCCGGCCATTTTGTGGAACGATGGTCGCTGCGGTGAAGAGTGCGCTTTACTGGAAGCGCAGGTAAAAAATTCCCGCACCATTACCGGCAATCTGATGATGCCGGGTTTTACCGCGCCCAAGCTGCTATGGGTGCAGCGCCATGAACCCGATATCTTTGCCAGGGTGGCGAAGGTCTTACTGCCAAAAGATTACCTGCGCTTGCGTATGGCTGGCGTGTTTGCCAGCGATATGTCCGATGCAGCGGGAACGATGTGGCTGGATGTGGCGAAGCGTGACTGGAGCGATGAGATGCTCACCGCCTGTCATTTATCTCGCGCGCAAATGCCTGCGTTGTTTGAAGGCTGCGAAATCACCGGTGAACTGTTGCCGGAGGTCGCACGGCGCTGGGCCATGCCGGTTGTGCCGGTTGTGGCGGGCGGTGGCGATAATGCCGCAGGCGCGGTGGGTGTGGGTATGGCGGATGCCGGTCAGGCGATGCTGTCGCTTGGCACCTCCGGCGTCTATTTTGCCGTGAGCGAAGGTTTCCTCAGTAAACCGGAAAGCGCGGTTCACAGTTTTTGTCATGCCCTTCCGGGGTGCTGGCATCTGATGTCGGTGATGCTGAGTGCGGCATCCTGCCTGGATTGGGCGGCGAAGTTAACGGGGTTAGGATCGGTGCCGGCGCTGATTAGCGCGGCGGAACAGGCTGACGACAATGCTGGCGATTTATGGTTCTTACCGTACCTTTCCGGGGAACGCACCCCGCATAATAACCCGCAGGCGAAAGGCGTATTCTTTGGCCTGACGCACCAGCATGGCCAAGGTGAACTGGCCCGTGCGGTGCTGGAAGGGGTCGGGTATGCGCTGGCGGATGGCATGGATGTGGTGCACTCCTGTGGTGTGACGCCGCAAAGCATTACGCTTATCGGCGGCGGCGCACGTAGCGCCTGGTGGCGGCAAATGTTGGCAGATATCAGTGGGTTGCAGCTTGATTATCGCACCGGGGGGGATGTCGGCCCGGCGCTGGGGGCGGCAAAACTGGCGCAAATCGCCATTCACCCGCACACGCCGCTGGCAACGCTTCTGCCGCAGCTTCCCATTGAACAGCAACACACGCCGGATGCCGCGCGTCATGCCCACTATGCTTCACGACGGGAGACCTTCCGGCGCATCTATCAGCAACTGCTGCCCTTAATGTCATAGCTTCTGAGCCCGCCGTTATGGTGGGCCTGAATCAGCATAACGTTGTCCTTTTTTGGTATTCGCAGACAGGCAACTCCTTGCCAGAATGGTGTTACACCCACTGAGCAAGGAGTCCTGAAATGTCACGCACCGCCCTTATCAACATCGACACTCAGCAATCTTTTTTCCACCGCGACTACTGGCAGGAGAGTGATTACCCTGCTTTTCAGCAAGCCATTCTGGCGCTGATCGATGGCTGCCAGGCGCGGGGTGTCCCGGTAGTGGATATTTTCCATGTGTCCGACAGTGGCCCGTTTTCTCTCGACAGTGGTTTTGTGGCGCCGATGCCATTTTTACAGCACCAGCCAGCAGTCACTTTCTACAAACATGTGCATAATGCGTTCACTGACACCGGCCTGGATCACTGGCTGCGTACGCGCGATATCAATCACTTGATTATCTGCGGGATCCGCACCGAGCAGTGCTGCGAAACCACCGCGCGTGTGGCGTCGGATCTGGGTTATCGCGTGACGTTCGTCAGCGAAGCGACGCTGACCTTCCCGATGACGCATAAAGGCATTACGCTTGACTGTAACGCGCTGCGTCACCGCACGGAAACCGTGCTGGAAGGCCGCTTTGCTGCCATTAAAACTGTTCACGAAATACTGGAACGCTGATGACCACTGATGTCTGGTTTGTCATGTTGCCCGGCGTACTGGCGCTGGATATGAGCGGCCCGGCGGAGACCTTTGCGCTGGCGGACGCGTTTCGCCTGCACTACATCGGGCCGGAAACAGAGGTGCCAACCTCCATTGGACTGACGATGGGCAATATTGCGCCACTGCCGGAGACGCTACCGGAAGGAAGCCTGTTGGTGCTGCCGGGGGTGTTCGACTCCTCGCGTTTCTTCGATACCCCGCAGGCAAACCTGGTTCTCCACTGGTTGATGCGCATACAACCGCTGATCCACAGTCAGAAAATTACCTTGATGTGCGTCTGTTCCGGTTCCGTGTTGGCGGCAAAAGCCGGGCTGTTGAATGGCATTCAGTGCACCACTCACCATGATGTGGTTGCGCGTCTGCGTGCGATTGCTCCCGCCGCCCAGGTCAAAGAAAATCGTATTTTCATTGAAGATCGCAGCATCTGGACCAGCGCGGGCATTACATCGGGTATCGATCTGGCGTTGCATCTGATTAACCGACTCAGCGGGCCGGAAGCGGCGCTGGCGGTGGCGCGGGAAATGGTGGTCTGGTTTCGCCGCTCCGGTGACGATCCGCAGATTTCACCGTGGCTGCGATACCGCAACCACCTGCATCCGGCTATTCACCGGGCGCAGGATGCGTTGACGGCTGAGCCACAGCGGGCGTGGCAACTGGCTGAGATCGCCGAGCGGGCGCATGTCAGTCCACGCCATTTAACGCGCTTGTTTCAGCAGCATCTGGGGATCAGCGTACGCGACTATCTGGAGCAGCTCAGGCTGGTCATTGCCGAACAGTGGCTGTTGCAGGGGCATGGCGCGGAGCAAGCGGCACAGGCGGCCGGGTTTTCCTCTCCGCGCCAGTTACACCGTGCGCGGGCGCGGGGGCTTAACTAACCAAACGGCGTCTGTCGATACGCTGTACCAGCATTGAGAGTGCGAGACTCGCCAGAAGCGTGGCGGCGAAGATCCAGACAATATCGAGCAGCGGCCAGCGTTGCAGCTCAATACCACGGGTGCGTAGTGCGTGGATAATCAGTGCATGAAAGCCGTAAATCCCCAGCGAATGATGCGAAATGAGCGTTAAACCAGGTAACGTACGGCTGTTCAGCGTATTTTTGACGAATGTAAACAGGGCGACAGCACACAGGAACACCATCGGGCCACAGTAGAGATACCAGGTGTCGGCGAAATTCCCGCGCCATTTCAGCTCGTGTAGCGTTCCGCGTGAAATCACCCACACCGCCAGGACGAACAGGGCTGCACAGGCCCAGGTGAACACGCGTTGTTGCGTATGCATCATGCCAATCGCGCGCCCCAACATACCGTAGAGGATGTAGTAGAAGGTGTCGCCGCCGATGTAAAGATTGATCGGCAACCACTGAAACCCGTCGACTTTCTGCGCCACAGTATTGGGGTTCGCCACAATACCCAGCACCACCACCAGCGCCAGCAACATTCCACCGCTGACGGCTTTCACCTGAATCAGTGGTGAAACGAGATACATCACGATAATCGCGAAGAAAAACCACAGGTGATAAAACACCGGCTTTTGCAGCAGGTACTTCAACGATAACTCACTGTTAATCGACGTAAAAAGCACGATATAGAGCAGCGCGATAACACTGTAAAACAGCAGGCAGAGCGCGATGCGTAAGAAGTGGCGCGGCTGTGCGCTGCGCTCACCGAAAAAGAGGTAGCCGGAGATCATAAAAAACAGCGGTACGCTAACACGAGAAGCCGAGTTCAGGAGGTTGGCGATACCCCAGTCGAAGGGCGTTACACTGCCAGGGTTGGTGATGTACCAGGTGGTGGTATGGATCATCACCACCATCAGACAGGCTATCCCTCGCAGATTATCTATCCAGTAAATTTTCGACTGCATCTGTTCCTCTGGTTCCGTTAAATACTCTCTGACTCGCGGTTGTTTCGCCTGTCCCGTTGGATAATTCTGAGTTTTCCCGTTAGCGCTTGTGCAGTTTTCCACTGATTTGCAAAAATTGTGTTTCCTGACCTTTAAAAATAACAGCCTGCGAACAGAGCGGTGATAAAAATGATGAAGCGTTTTGCCCCGGTACTCATGCTGCTGTTAGTCGGATGCAGCGCATCCCAGGATATTCCCGCTCAAAAAGCGCAAAAAGTGAAGCCAGGTCCATTGCACTCGCTGGAAATGGAACAACTGTGCCGGCAAAATGCCGCGCATCGCTATAACACCGTCGCGCAGCAGATTGATGTGACCGGTTTTGAACAATTTCAGGGCAGCTATGAGATGCGCGGTGTAACGCCCCGTCGTGAAGCGTTTGTCTGCGCTTTTGATTCGGAAGGCCAATTTTTACACCTTTCGATGCGCTAATCAGCCAGGCAACGGCTTTATCCTCCCCGTTTTGCCCAATTTTCCTTAAACAGGTCCGTTTCGTACTGTATATCTTGCAGCCAGCGGGTATACTGGGCGCTTCCTTTAAATCCACACGTATCCAGCACGAAATAATATGCAAAAGTTTGATACCAGGACCTTTCAGGGCCTGATCCTGACCTTACAGGATTACTGGGCTCGCCAGGGCTGCACCATTGTTCAACCTCTGGACATGGAAGTCGGCGCCGGCACCTCCCACCCGATGACCTGTCTGCGCGCATTAGGGCCAGAACCTATGGCTACCGCGTATGTGCAACCTTCCCGCCGTCCGACTGACGGGCGCTACGGCGAAAACCCGAACCGCTTACAGCACTATTACCAGTTCCAGGTAGTGATTAAACCTTCCCCGGACAACATCCAGGAACTGTATCTCGGGTCGTTGAAAGAGCTGGGTATGGACCCGACCATTCACGATATTCGCTTCGTGGAAGATAACTGGGAAAACCCGACGCTGGGCGCCTGGGGACTGGGCTGGGAAGTGTGGCTCAACGGCATGGAAGTGACGCAGTTCACTTACTTCCAGCAGGTTGGCGGTCTTGAGTGCAAACCGGTGACCGGCGAAATTACCTACGGTCTGGAACGTCTGGCGATGTACATTCAGGGTGTCGACAGCGTTTATGACCTCGTCTGGAGCGACGGCCCGCTGGGTAAAACCACCTACGGCGACGTGTTCCATCAGAACGAAGTGGAGCAGTCCACTTACAACTTCGAATATGCGGATGTCGACTTCCTGTTCACCTGCTTTGAGCAATATGAAAAGGAAGCACAGCAACTGCTGGCACTGGAAAACCCGCTGCCTCTGCCTGCTTACGAACGCATTCTGAAAGCCGCCCATAGCTTCAACCTGCTGGATGCGCGTAAAGCCATCTCCGTGACGGAACGTCAGCGCTACATTTTGCGCATCCGCACGCTGACCAAAGCAGTGGCTGAAGCGTATTACGCTTCCCGTGAAGCCCTTGGCTTCCCGATGTGCAACAGAAACAAATAAGAGGCGGCCATGTCTGAAAAAACTTTCCTGGTGGAAATCGGCACCGAAGAGCTGCCACCAAAAGCACTGCGCAGCCTGGCCGAGTCCTTCGCTGCCAACTTTACAGCGGAACTGGATGCGGCGGGCGTTGCGCACGGTGATATCCAGTGGTTTGCTGCGCCGCGCCGTCTGGCGCTGAAAGTGGCGAAACTGGCTGCGTCGCAGCCGGATCGCGAAGTCGAAAAACGCGGCCCGGCGATTGCACAAGCATTTGATGCTGAAGGTAAACCGAGCAAAGCCGCCGAAGGCTGGGCTCGCGGTTGTGGCATTACGGTTGATCAGGCCGAGCGTCTGAGCACCGACAAAGGCGAATGGCTGCTCTATCGCGCGCATGTTAAGGGTGAAAGCGTGGAAACGCTGCTGCCGAACATGGTGGCAACCTCCCTTGGCAAACTGCCGATCCCGAAACTGATGCGCTGGGGCGCGTCTGATGTTCACTTCGTGCGTCCGGTACATACCGTGACTCTGCTGTTGGGCGACACCGTAGTACCGGCGACGATTCTGGGCATTGCCTCCGATCGCGTGATCCGTGGTCATCGTTTTATGGGCGAGCCGGAGTTCACCATCGATAACGCCGATCAGTATCCGCACATTCTGCTGGAGCGTGGCAAAGTCGTTGCTGACTACGCGGCGCGTAAAGCCAAAATCAAAGCGGATGCCGAAGAAGCGGCGCGTAAAATCGGCGGTAATGCCGATCTGAGCGACAGCCTGCTGGAAGAAGTCACTTCGCTGGTGGAGTGGCCGGTGGTGCTGACCGCGAAATTCGAAGAGAAATTCCTCGCTGTTCCGGCGGAAGCGCTGGTTTATACCATGAAGGGCGACCAGAAGTACTTCCCGGTTTATGGTAACGACGGCAAGTTGCTGCCTAACTTTATCTTTGTGGCCAACATTGAGTCGAAAGATCCGCAGCAGATTATCTCCGGTAACGAGAAAGTGGTGCGCCCGCGTCTGGCGGATGCCGAGTTCTTCTTCAATACCGACCGCAAAAAACGACTTGAAGATCATTTGCCGCGTCTGCAAACCGTGCTGTTCCAGCAGCAACTGGGTACGCTGCGCGACAAGACCGATCGTATTCAGGCGCTGGCGGGCTGGATTGCTGCACAGACGGGCGCTGATGTGAATCATGCCACCCGTGCGGGTCTGCTCTCCAAATGCGACCTGATGACCAACATGGTGTTTGAGTTTACTGACACCCAGGGCGTGATGGGCATGCACTATGCGCGTCATGATGGTGAAGCAGAAGATGTTGCCGTTGCGCTGAACGAGCAGTATCAGCCACGTTTTGCCGGTGATGAACTGCCGTCCAACCCGATTGCCTGTGCGCTGGCGATCGCCGATAAGATGGACACCCTGGCGGGTATTTTCGGTATCGGGCAGCATCCGAAAGGCGACAAAGACCCGTTCGCACTGCGCCGTGCTGCGCTGGGCGTACTGCGTATTATCGTTGAGAAAAACCTGGCGCTGGATCTGCAAACCCTGACCGAAGAAGCGGTGCGTCTGTATGGCGACAAGCTGACCAACGCCAACGTGGTCGATGATGTGATCGACTTTATGCTGGGTCGTTTCCGCGCCTGGTATCAGGACGAAGGCTACAGCGTTGATACCATTCAGGCTGTGCTGGCGCGTCGTCCGACCAAACCGGCGGACTTCGATGCGCGCATGAAAGCGGTGTCCCATTTCCGTACGCTGGAAGAAGCTGCTGCGCTGGCCGCTGCCAACAAGCGTGTGTCCAACATTCTGGCGAAGTCCGATGAAACGCTGAACGATACTGTTCACGCATCGGTACTGAAAGAAGCGGCGGAAATCAAGCTGGCGGGCAACCTGGTCGTTCTGCGCGATAAACTGCAACCGTACTTTGCGCAAGGCCGTTATCAGGAAGCGCTGATCGAACTGGCGGCACTGCGCGAGCCGGTGGATGAGTTCTTTGAGCAGGTGATGGTTAACGCCGAGGATAAAGACGTGCGTATCAACCGCCTGACACTGCTGGCGAAGTTACGCGAATTGTTCCTGCAGGTTGCGGATATTTCTCTGCTGCAGTAACGATAGCTGTCATAAAAAAACCCGCTTCTGGCGGGTTTTTTTTGCTGCCGATTCAGGCATGAGGCGGGATTTCCCCTCCCGTCACGCGGGCGTACGGAGAGAACTTTCTGAAGGTCGTTTTGACGCGCACGGTATTGCGTCCGGCGCGTTTCGCTGCGTACAACGCGTTATCTGCGCTCTGGATCAACTGGCCATATTCCGCGTGATTTTTCTGGCAATGACTGGCAACGCCGATGCTGACGCTGACGATGCCGTCGGGCGCATTAGCATGGGGTAAGTCCAGTTGCTGTACGCTGGTGCGCAGTTTCTCAGCGATCTCCACCGCGTCGGCTGAGCGAGTTTCCGGCAACAGTGCACAGAACTCTTCACCGCCGTAGCGGAACAAGATATCGCACGGGTTTTGCAGCGCACCGCGCATGGCATTCGCGACTTTTTGCAGGCACTCGTCGCCGCGCTGGTGACCATAACAGTCGTTGTACAATTTGAAGAAGTCGACATCAATCAACAGCAGCGATAACGACTTGTTATTGCGTTTGCTGGCCCGCCATTCTCGCTCAATGCAGAGATCGAAATAGCGCCTGTTACCCACACCGGTCAGGCCATCAGACAGGGATTGCGCCAACAGTTCGTGCGCCTGATCGCGTAGCAGGGATTCACGGCGAACAGCGGCACTGACATCAACAATCTGAATCAGGCAGTAGCGCTCTTCATCGCCCAACGGAACAATGGTGATGGCCTGACTCAGGCGCGCGCCCGGTCGGGCAGGTTCGGCATAGAGCGGGAAAGGTGAACGGTGCAAAGATTGGGAAAGCAGTGAAGATAAATTGTGACTGATCGCCTGACGGATAGCATCACCGACGCGGTGATATTCTAAGTCCGGGAATACACTAAAAAAATCCTCGCCGGTGGTGTCACTGGCTGCATAACCCGTGTGCGCTTCTAACCACGCATTCCACTGGGTAATACGATAGTGTGCATCCACGATGATCACACCGAGGCTGAGGGCTGAAAATGCATCCAACAACAACTTATCTTTCATGATCATTACATTCCGTCTGGAACACTGCCGGATTCTAAACGGCTGATATAAAGCCGGATTTGCTCGCGTAAGTCACGCAACGCAGACATATCAAGAATAAACGCCAGATACCCCTGGATTTGCTGCCGCTCGAGTGAAAAATCGATGCGTAGCATCATGACCAGCGGATCGCTGTCATCCTTATTCGGGTTGAGGATCTGCTTGCTGCTGCCAACCCGCACGACGGGCAGAGATCCTTGCAGCTCTTGCTGGAACATGTTGGCCAGCGTCCCCACACAGGCATTGAGCACGATATTGCCTATCTCGCTCATGGCTTCACGTTCCATCTCCCCCAATTCATGGGCCGGGATCATGTCGCCTACCATCATGCGCACGATTTCAAAACTGGCCTCTTCAGGGAACATCAGAATCGCTTCAGTGGCGTACGCACCCTCATAATGCTGGCTGATGCCAAACAGCGATATTCCTGCACCCAACTCATCTGCGGCTTCAGAGCGAGGAGCGAAGCGGATTGTAGGAACAGACATGCGCACTTCTTCATTGACGATACTGCTCATCGCGGCGGCGGCGTGACCGACGCCAATGTTGAAGATCTCCATCAGGCTGTCAGATTCGATTTCGCTGATATCCGGCAATTCGCTCATCACGGGGTCTCCAGGCTATTCAATAACTCATGGAGCTGAGGTTCTTTCAGCGGTTTTGACAGAAAACCGAGGCCGAGTTCTTCCGCAGCGGCTTGTATTGAGTGCTGAACGTTCGCCGTTAACAGAACAATGTGCGTTTCAGGGTGGGTTTTGCGAATGCGCGCTGCGGTTTCAATGCCGCCGATACCGGGCATATTCACATCCAGCAGGATTAACCAGGGATGATCCACCGACGCCAGTTCGATGGCCTCTTCACCGGTGCCAGCTTCATCAATTTTCCAGTCGCTATGCAGGTTCGTTATATATTGTCGGGAAATCATTCGTGACAGACGGCTGTCATCAACAATCAGAACATATCTGGACATCATTCATTCTCTTTAAATGGTCCATTGGCACAACCGCAGCGCAATGCACCGTTCCTCTGGGGGTCTCTCTTCCCTGATGAATGACTTTGTTCGATCCAACAGGCTCACGCGTGCGGCATAAATTTTTGTCTGATCGTTTCCTTTCTGAAGCTGAGCATCTGGACAACACGCACGGCCTGCTGCTTTCAGTTAAGTCACCTTACTCATCGGCAAAAAGATGCAAATAATTAGCCCCTTTAAGACGAGTGGTGAAAATTTAATCTTGAAGGGAGGATGGGGTGTGGCTATTCTTAGCCCCGACGAACTTCTCGTCTCACTGGAGCGCACCCGGAAAATGAACAAACACCACTGATGAATCCATATCCTTGCGACATGCGATGGCATGTGCGGGGGCGTTTTTGATTTCATTCAGGAGTGTTTATGGCTCATTGTGCGCAGCCCTCTGCTTTTATTCTGCACCAGCTCACCTGCCAGTTTGCGACAGGCGAGACGCTTTTTGGCCCTTTCAATTTGTCGCTTGAACCTGCATTGTGCGGTCTGGTCGGCCGTAACGGATCCGGTAAAACGCAGCTATTACGTATGCTGGCGGGCCTGGAAACACCGACTTCCGGGCATATCGAGTGCGTGGGTTCACGGGCATACGTTGCTCAACAACATGAGATATCTGGGACTACCACGCTTGCGGATCTGCTCGGTTATGGCGAGGTTTTTGCCGCCCGTCTGCGGGTGGAACGCGGTGAGTATCGACCTGACGACCTCGAAAGTCTGGATGGCTTTTGGGATCTCCAGGAGCGCCTGACAGCCGCATTTGCTGAAGCCAGCCTGCCTGCGTTTGAACCCGGTCGCTATGCCATCACGCTAAGCGGTGGCGAGCGTATGCGTGCGTTACTCTGCGGTGCGTTGATGGCGGATGCCGATTATCTGCTGCTTGATGAACCGACCAATCATCTCGACAGAGCCGGACGTGAGTGGTTTTACGCCTGTTTATCCCGGCGGCGTGGCGGCGCGTTGGTTGCCACTCATGATCGGGAACTACTGGCACTGATGTCCCGTATTCTGGAGTTATCGCCAGCGGCAGGGTTGCGCAGCTATGGCGGAAATTATGCGGATTACCAACGCCAGCGGGAGAGCGAGCAGCAAGCTGCCCAGGCCTTGTTGGAACATGCTGTCACTGAGCGTCGGCGTACCCGCAGCCGATTACAACGTGAGCATGATGCCAGCCAACGTCGTTCGGCACAGACCTTACGTACGGTAGACACGCTGAATATTGCGTCGTTTGAGCGGGTAAAATACAAGAACGCAGCGAAAGAGCGTCCCGGCAGTTGGCGTAAACAGCATCGTGAACAAAACGATACGCTCAATATCGCTGTTAACCAGGCGCGCGAGCGGGTGATGGAAGAGGCGCCGGTGCTGTTCACGCTACCTGGCAATCGTCTTGCGGAGGGGAAACAGGTATTGGTGATGGAAGATCTGGTATTGCCATATGCTGAACTTCCCCCGCTGAACTGGCGTATGGATGGGCCGATGCGTGTTGCCGTCCGCGGGCCAAATGGTTGTGGCAAATCAACTCTGTTAAAACTGATTCTGGGCGAACTGGCCCCGCTGTCTGGCAAATGTCATCTTTCGGTCGTTCCCGCTTACCTTGACCAACATTTGTCGCAGTTGGATCTCACACTGTCGGTCATAGCTCACTTGCGTCTTGATGACACCCCGCTGGATGAGGGGGCGTTGCGTACCCGTCTGGCGCAGCTTCAGCTTGGTGCGGATAAAGTGACGCTGCCTCTGGCGGCGCTCAGTGGTGGGGAGCGTTTGAAAGCGGCGCTGGCCTGCGTGTTGTGGCGCCGTGAAGCAACGCAGCTATTAGTGCTGGATGAACCGACAAACCATCTCGATTTGACCTCCACGCAGGCGATTGAAGCTGCACTGGCGGCCTTTCCCGGCGCGATGCTGGTGGTATCGCATGATGAGGCGTTTCTTCAGGGATTAAAGCTTACGCATTCATTAACGTGGCGAGAAACAGGGTGGTATTGCGAAGGCGATTGAGGTGGACGTAAACCCCCGACCTGGCGGGGGTTATATCTTCCTGAAATCATTCAATTAATTGTTTGCTTAGTGTTGGATTTGCATGAATCAGACGCATCAATTTCATTTCGGTGGCGGTGGGTTTTACACGTCGTGATTCCCACTCCTGAACCATGGCCACACTGACTCCCATTGCACGTGCGAAATCATCAATTTTCAACCCGGTTCCCCGGCGTAATTGTTCAAACTCGTTAAAGGAATTCGGCTTTTGGCTCAGGATAACCGCCTGCGTTATCTCTTTTTTGAAAACAATCTGTTCCAGACTACTTAGCAGTTCAACCATAGGATCTTTATATTCCATTGAGAACTCCTCTTAAAATCACACAGCGGGATCGTGATACATCTCACTAAGGATAGTCGGGAAAAGTCCTGGTGTGTGGTGGTCGCAGTGATTTATCGTGCGGTAAACGCGTTTTAATGCGCATGAAATGCATCTTCAGGCGCTTTTTTCCGCTTAATTGCTTGATTCCTCAAATGCTGAATGCAGATAGTCTTTTTTTGTAAATCGTCAGCGAAAAGTGGCATGAAGACGATTGCGTGGCAAAGCGCAGGTAAACCTCCTGCCGGTGGCTTTTTTCCGCCCAGGAATGTAAGGAAGGGGTATCTTGCAACGCTGACCTGGACTATCCTTGTAAGCCACTGGCACACGGGTGCCGATGTGCGCTTTTTTGGGTGAAAGGAGTAATGAAATGGCGACAGGAAAGTCCTGCTCTCGCTGGTTTGCGCCTCTTGCGGCGTTATTAATGGTAGTTAGCCTGAGTGGGTGTTTCGACAAAGAAGGCGATCAGCGCAAGGCGTTTATCGATTTCCTGCAAAATACCGCGATGCGGAGCAGCGAACGTCTGCCAGCCCTGACGGCGGATCAGAAAAAACAGTTTGGCCCGTTTGTGTCCGATTATGCGGTCATTTACGGCTATTCCCAGCAGGTCAATCAGGCGATGGATTCAGGTCTGCGCCCGGTAGTGGACAGCGTTAACGCGATTCGCGTACCGCAGGATTATATGACGCAGCGCGAGCCGCTCCGTCAGGCCAATGGTTCTCTCGGCGTGCTGAGCCAGCAACTGCAAAACGCAAAAATGCAGGCGGATGCGTCACATGCGGCGTTGAAACAGGCCGACGATCTGAAGCCGGTTTACGATCAGGTGTTTACCAAAGTGGTCACCAACCCCGCTAACGCGCTGCAACCGCTGATCCCGGCGGCGCAAATCTTCACGCAGCAACTGGTGCAGGTGGGGGATTTTATTGCCCAGCAGAATAACCAGGTGAGCTTTGTCGCCAACGGTATTCAGTTCCCGACCTCTCAGCAGGCCAGCCAGTACAATGCGCTGATTGGCCCTCTGGCGGCGCAGCATCAGGCCTTTACTCAGGCCTGGACCGCGGCCGTAAATGCCACCCAGCAGTAAGCCGGGCGGGCAAAAAAAGAGGCGCTATGGCGCCTCTTTTTTATGGTGCATCCGGCAGGGGGTTAGCGTGCTGCCTGTGGGTTGACGCAGTTTTTTTCTACCTTGCCATTCAGCGCATCAATCAGGTTATCCACCGCGCAGGCCGCCATATTGTAGCGTGTCTCATGGGTTGCCGAACCAATGTGCGGCAGTGCCACCACATTCGGCAGCGACAGTAACGGCGAGTCTATTGGCAACGGCTCTTTTTCGAAAACGTCCAGACCAGCGGCCAGGATCTCGCCGTTACGCAATGCTTCCACCAGTGCCGTTTCATCAACGACCGGCCCACGGCCTGCGTTAATGAAAATGGCGGATTTTTTCATTATCGCGAACTGCTTCTCGCCAATCAGGTGATGTGTTTCTTCCGTGAGCGGCAGCACCACGCAGACAAAGTCGGACTCTTTCAGCACGGTTTCCAGGTCGCCATAGCGCGCCTGAAAGCGTTCTTCCGCTTCCGTATGATGGCGGCGGGCATTATAGAGAATCGGCATACCGAAGCCGAAATGTGCGCGCTGCGCCAACGCCAGGCCAATACGGCCCATCCCGATAATCCCCAGGGTTTTGTGGTGCACATCCACGCCAAACCAGTCAGGACCAATGCTGGAGGTCCACTCGCCCACTTTCACGCGTTCAGCGACTTCCACCACCCGACGGGCGCTGCTCAGTACCAGCGCCATCAGGGTGTCGGCAACGGTTTCCGTCAGTACGGTGGGTGTGTGCATTAGCACGATATTACGTGCGTTCAGCGCATCCACATCAAAGTTGTCATAGCCCACGGAAATGGTCGATGTTGCCCGCAGTTGCGGCATCTTCTCCAGCAGCGCCTGGTCCACTTTTTCACTGGAACCCAGCAGGCCTTGCGCACTGGCGAACGCGTCGGCGAACTGCGCGACAGTTTCTGGCTTCAGATCCGGCACACGCGTGACGGAAAAGTGCGTTTCCAGGCGTTGTTGCAGAACATCGGGCAAGGCTTTGTACAGGATGATGGACGGCTTCATGCGGTTCTCCCTTGTGATGATGCGCCTGCCTGAATCACGGTATTGTTAGCAGGCTTAACAATTAAAGTAAGCCACACAGAGGCAAAAAGCGCTACCCCCATGAAAATGTACGAAGCAGCCGGACTGCCTGTGGCTCCATTCAGATAACCCACGAACCACGAGCCGCAGAAGGAGCCCAGCGCCCCCATGCTGTTGATGAGTGCCATCGCTCCACCGGCGACATTGCGCGGCAGCATCTCTGGAATAATGGCGAAGAAGGGCCCGTAAGGGGCATACATTGCCGCCCCGGCGACAACCAACAGGGTGTAGGAGATCCAGAAATGGTTGGCTCCGACCGCCCAGGAGCCAATAAAGGCAAACGCGGCAATCAGCAGCAATGGCCAGACGAACAGTTTACGGTTTTGCAGCTTGTCTGATGCCCATGATGCAAGGATCATCGCCAGCGTCGCCGCCAGATAAGGCACCGCAGAGAGCCAGCCCACTTCGACCATGCCAAGGTTTTCACCGCCGCTACGAATAATCGAGGGCAGCCACAGCACAAAACCGTATACGCCGATGCTCCAGGCAAAATATTGCAGGCACAGCAGCACTACATTGCGGGAACGGAATGCTTCACCGTAGTTGCGAACGGCTTTAATACCTTGCTGTTCTTTATCAAGCTGTGCCTGAAGCGCGGCTTTTTCATCCCCGGAAAGCCAGGTGGCCTGCGCAGGTTTATCTTTCACCAGCACCCACCAGCAAAAGGCCCAGATCACCGCCGGAATGCCTTCAATAATAAACATTTCGCGCCAGCCAAAAGACTGGATCAGATAGCCGGAAACCACCGACATCCACAGTACAGTCACCGGGTTACCGAGGATCAGGAACGTATTGGCGCGTGAGCGCTCTGATTTGGTAAACCAGTTGCTGATATAAATCAGCATCGCCGGCATCACCGCCGCTTCTACCACGCCAAGAATAAAGCGGATGGCGGCCAGCATCGGGATATTGCTTACCATCCCGGTGAGCGAGGCGCAGCCCCCCCATAAAATCAGGCAGATAAAAATCAATTTGCGTACGCTGCGGCGTTCTGCGTAAACCGCACCGGGGATCTGGAAAAAGAAATAGCCAAGGAAAAAGAGGGCGCCGAGTAGTGAAGAGACGCCTTTGGTGATACCCAAATCGTCATTGATCCCGGCGGCAGAGGCGAAGCTGAAGTTCGCCCGATCGAGATAGGCCAGACTGTAGGTAATAAACACAATCGGCATGATGTACAGCCAGCGTTTTGCAGCATTAGTCGCATTATTCATAATATTGCCTCTGGAGTGGAGGTTGTTTGCCGTCTGTATGTAGGGTACAGCGCGGTAGTGAGTTGCGATAAAACGGGCGCTAACGTTATAACGCCCCGAGTTGTTCACGCGTTGGCAATCCCTCGCTGTCTCCCGGCACCTGTATTGCTAGTGCGCCAATAGCATTACCCCGACGCACGGCGTCAGGCAGGGATTTGCCTTCCAGCAGGGCGCTGATCACGCCCACGGCGAAGCCATCTCCGGCACCGACGGTGTCCACCACGTTTTCCACTTTTACCGGCGCGACCGCTCCCTGTTCGCCGCTGGCCGTTTTAAACCACGCGCCATCCGCCCCGGTCTTGATCACCACTGCCTTCACGCCGTGTTGCAGGTAGAAATCAGCGATACCTTCAGGGGTACGCTGGCCGGTGAGAACGATGCCCTCTTTGAGCCCCGGCAGCACCCAGTCGGCCTGAAAAGCGAGATGGTTCAGCTTCGTTACCATTTCCGCCTCGCTACGCCATAGCACCGGGCGCAGATTAGGATCAAACGAGATGCTCTTACCCTGCGCTTTCATGCTCCGCGCGGCATGGTCCAGTAATGCATAAGAGGTGGTCGACAATGCCGCCGCTACCCCGCTCAGATGCAGATGACGTGCCTGGTGAAAGGCAGCGGCATTAAAATCTTCTGGCGACAGGTGACTGGCAGCGGAACCTTTACGGAAATACTCGACGATGGGATCGGTTCCATTTTCAGCTTTCGATTTCAACTGAAAACCCGTTGCGTAGCGCCCGTCGAGGGTCACACCGGTACTATCGATTCCCTCTTTACGCAATGTGTTGAGAATAAAATGGCCAAAGCTGTCATCGCCAACACGGCTGACCCAACTCACTTTTAACCCAAGCCGTGCCAGCCCGGTTGCGACATTCAGTTCCGCGCCGGCCGCGCGTTTAATAAACTGCGTCGCATCAGCAAGCGTGCCGGTTTCGGTGGCGACAAACATCGCCATCGCTTCACCGACAGTGATCACATCCAACGGGTTATGCATGGCGTGGCTCCTCACGTAATAAGTTGACGTAATAACGGGTGACGTCGATGGGGGAATCCCCGGTAAGCGGGAATTCAATACCGCGTGGCGCATCGGCGGGTAAGGCATTAAGCAGGGCTAACCAGCGAGGGTCGGCCTGGTCCGGCGGCACCGCGCGAAAACGTTCGCCATCGGCGACGGCGGCTTTGACATGGATATAGCTGACGGCGGGAGCAAGCTGGCGGGCGGCCTGTTCAGGCGCATCTCCTGCCCATAACCAGTTGCCGGTATCAAAGGTCAGCGTGACCGGCAAAGCTTGGGCCTGGCAGGCTGCCTGAAAACGTTGCATCGCCGCCAGTGTGCCGCATGCTGTTTGATCGTTTTCCACCACCAGCGCAACCCCACTGCTCGCCAGCCAGTCGCCCAATGTTGCCAGCACGGAACTGTCCTGAAAATGACCGAGCGAGACTTTAAGCCACAGCGCGTTCAGCAAGCGTGTTTCTTCCAGCAGCGCGGGTAAACAGGGATTGAGCGCCCCATCTGCCAGGCACAGCGGCTCGGGAGCAGAATAACAGGCCAGCAGATTGTTGACTTCGACGGCGAACGCCAGCGAAGGCAGATGCGCCAGTTCCTCGTCGCTCAGCAGTTCGCGGCGGATTTCCACGCCGTCGGCACCCGCATTGGCAATGATCGGCAGGACGGCAATCTGCCCACCCTGCGCGTGAAAGTAGTCATGGCCGTAGGCGGTGGTGACGACGATAATTTTTCTTGGCATAGTCCGGCTCCAGGCATCGACATTGCGTTCAACTGCCTTTAACGCTAGATGGAACCGGTTCCAAAGAAAAGATCACAATGGTGAAATTATGATCGCCATCACGAAGGTTATTAGCGGGATGTGGAGCCGCGAACGATCAGTTCACCGGAGAAAACCTGTTCGCGCACCGTGTCGCTGTGGCCTTCAATACGGCGAACCACCTGCTCTACGGCAGCATAACCGATTTGCCAGGTTGGCTGTTTGAGAGTGGTGATACCCACTCCTGCCAGCTCGGCCCACTCCAGTTCATCAAAACCGAGCAAACCGATATCGCTGCCCCAGTTCAGACCAATGCGCTTCAACGAGCGGGCAACCTGCAGGGTAAGCGCGCCGTTGGCGGAGATGATCGCTTTACGCATTCCCCGGTGGCTGGCATGAAACTGGCGCAGAGTATTGTCCATTTGCGCGGCTTCATGCAGCGGCGTTTCGGCGTTTTCCGCCACCATACCTGGGTAGCGGGCGAGGGTGGTGTGAAAGGCGCTCAGCCGCTCGCGGCGGGTATTCACCGTGCCCAGCGGTTCGCTCAGAAACAGCAACGCTTCAAAACCCTGTTCAATGAGATGTTCGGTCGCGGTGGTGGCGGCTTGCGTGTTATCCAGCCCGACAACATCGCAGGCAAAGTCAGGGATTTTGCGATCGATTAACACCATTGGCAGCGACGATTGTTGCAGGCGATTCAGCCCCTCTTCACGCATCCCCACCGCGTTGACCACAATACCTTCCACCTGGTAACTGCGCAGAAGATCGAGATAGTGCAGTTCCTGATCCACTTCGTTGTTGGTGTTACACACCAGCGGGGTGAACCCCTTTTCACGGCACGCCGCTTCGATGCCGCTTAACACATGCACGGAATAGGGATTGGTGATATCGGCGATGATCAGACCGATAAGGCGCGTGCGCCCGCGTTTCAGTCCGCGCGCCATCAGGCTTGGGCGGTAATCCAGTTCGGCGATCGCCTGTTCAATTCGCGCCAGCAGATTGTCGGAAAGCAGGTGTTTTTCACCGTTCAAATAGCGGGAAATACTGGTTTTGCCCGTTTTCGCTGCTTTTGCGACATCGCTGATGGTGGCGCGCGTCGTTTTCGCCATGATTGCTTCCCTCGCCATGAACGTGAATATGTGCCCACACCTTAGCGCGAAATGGCGGGCAATCAAGCACTAAGATAAGCCCTGCACGTTGCTTATCACCCGCAGTGAGGGTGTCATGACGTTTAATTCTTTGCTATCTCGCCGCCGCCGTGGATGATAGAACGCAAAGAAGGATACATTCAAAGCGGCGAACAATCGCCGCCACCTGCAAGCTATTCAGGAGCGCGCTTTGGCAAACCCTGCTATCAAAACGATTCTAACGGCAGCCCACTGGGGGCCTATGCTGGTCGACACTGACGGTGAAAAGGTCCTCGCGTCCCGTGGCGCACTGCCAACCCGTCACCCCAACTCACTGCAAACCGTGGTGCAGGATCAGGTACATAGCGAAACGCGTGTGCGCTATCCAATGGTGCGGAAAGGTTTTCTGGCCTCGCCCTCAAACCCGCAGGGTGTCCGTGGGCAGGATGAGTTTGTACGCGTGAGTTGGGACGAGGCGCTGGAGCTGATTCATCGACAGCATAAACGTATTCGCGACACGTACGGGCCGGCGTCCATCTTTGCCGGTTCCTACGGCTGGCGCTCGAACGGTGTGCTGCACAAAGCGGCGACGTTGTTACAGCGGTATATGAGTCTGGCAGGTGGCTACACCGGGCATCTTGGGGATTATTCCACCGGGGCCGCGCAGGCGATTATGCCGTACGTCGTCGGCAGCAACGAAGTGTACCAGCAGCAGACCAGCTGGCCGTTGATCCTTGAACACAGCGATGTGGTGGTGCTGTGGAGCGCTAACCCGCTCAATACGTTGAAGATTGCCTGGAACGCCACCGATGAGCAGGGCATCCCTTACTTTGACGCGCTGCGCAAAAGCGGCAAGCGGGTCATCTGCATCGATCCGATGCGCTCGGAAACCGTCGACTTCTTCGGTGAGAGTATTGAGTGGATTGCCCCGCACATGGGCACGGACGTGGCCTTAATGCTCGGTATCGCCCATACGCTGGTGGAGAATGGCTGGCAGGATGACGACTTTCTCTCCCGTTGTACCGTCGGTTACGACACGTTCGCCACTTACCTGACCGGTGAGCGCGATGGCGTGGCAAAAACTGCTGAATGGGCAGCGAATATTTGCGGCATAGAGGCGGCTAAAATCCGCGAACTGGCCACCATTTTCCACGAAAACACCACGATGCTGATGTCGGGGTGGGGGATGCAGCGCCAGCAGTTTGGCGAGCAAAAACACTGGATGCTGGTCACCCTCGCTGCCATGCTCGGGCAGATTGGCACCCCTGGCGGGGGTTTTGGTCTCTCTTACCATTTCGCGAATGGCGGTAACCCGACGCGACGTGCAGCGGTGCTGGCATCCATGCAGGGTACGGTGAAAGACGGTGTCGATGCGGTGGATAAAATTCCCGTTGCCCGCATTATTGAGGCGCTGGAAAACCCCGGTGCGCCGTACCAGCACAACGGGATGGATCGCCACTTTCCGGATATCCGCTTTGTCTGGTGGGCAGGCGGCGCTAACTTTACCCACCATCAGGATACCAACCGGCTCATCCGCGCCTGGCAGAAGCCAGAGTTGGTGGTCATTTCCGAATGCTTCTGGACGGCGGCGGCGAAGCACGCCGATATCGTGTTGCCCGCTACCACCTCGTTTGAACGCAACGATCTGACCATGACCGGCGATTACAGCAACCAGCATCTGGTGCCGATGAAACAGGTCGTCGCGCCGCAGTATGAAGCGCGGGATGATTGGTCGGTGTTTGCTGAGTTGAGCGAGCGTTGGGAAGCCGGCGGCCGTGAGCGTTTTACGGAAGGGAAAAGCGAACTGCAATGGCTGGAGACGTTTTATAACATCGCTGCACAGCGCGGAGCCAGCCAGCACGTGACGCTGCCGCCATTTGATGCATTCTGGCAAGCCAATCAGTTGATTGAGATGCCGGAGAGTGAGCAGAACGCGCGCTTCGTGCGCTTTGGCGATTTCCGCCGCGACCCGCAAGCGAATCCGCTGAAAACGCCGAGTGGGAAAATCGAAATCTTCTCGCAACGTATCCAAAGCTTTGGTTATGCGGATTGCCCGCCGCATCCGATGTGGCTGGAGCCGGACGAATGGCACGGTAACGCCAAACCGCAGCAGTTGCAGGTGTTATCTGCGCATCCGGCGCATCGCCTGCACAGTCAGCTCAACTTTAGCCGCTTGCGTGAGGAATATGCCGTCGCAGGCCGCGAACCGGTGACCATGCATCCACAGGATGCCCGGGCGCGGGGCATTGCGGCGGGCGATGTGGTGCGTGTGTGGAATGGGCGCGGCCAGGTGTTGGCCGGTGCCGTGGTGACTGAAGGCATTAAGCCTGGCGTTATCTGCATTCATGAAGGTGCATGGCCGGATCTCGACCCGGCGGCGGGGGGCATCTGTAAAAACGGTGCGGTGAACGTGCTGACCAAAGATTTGCCCAGCTCGCGTCTGGGCAACGGTTGCGCGGGTAATACGGCGCTGGCATGGGTAGAGAAATACCAGGGCCCGCCGCTTACGCTGACGGCGTTTGTTCCGCCTGCCAGTTCATGATCCACGTCGGGTGGTGTGTTTCTTCCTGCCATGCGCTGTCTTCAATACGAAAACCCTGCGCATGGTAGAAGTTCACCGCCCGTTCGTTTTTCTGATACACCTCAAGGCTTAGCCAGGGAAAGCGCTGTTTGGCATGATCCATCAGCGCCTTACCAATTCCCTGGCCTATGGCGGTAGGGCGCACGAACAGCGCGCCAATAAATTGCGCATCCATAACGCTGATAAACCCTTCCAGTGTCCCGTTTTTTTCCCATACCCAGGTTTTCGCCGACGGAAGGTAAGCGTCGCGCACCAGCGCTTCGCTTTCGTGCCAGTAGCGCACCTCAATAAACGGATGCGCATAGATGGTGCTTTCCAGCCATAAGTTCAGCAGCGGTGACAGATCCTGACTACGCCACGCGCGGATCATGCTGTCCCCCGGGGTGGCAGAGGCAGCCGGTAATATGATCGTTAACCAGACCGCAGGCTTGCATAAAGGAGTAACAGATGGTGGTGCCGACGAATTTGAAGCCGCGTTTTTTTAGCGCCTTTGATAATGCATCTGACGCGGGTGTTGACGTTGGGATTTCACTCAGTGCCGCAGCGCTTGTGATTTGCGGTGTGTGGTCGACGAAGCCCCAGACAAAATCTGAAAATGATTCGCCGTTTTGCGCCATCGACAGGTAGGCGCGGGCGTTGCCAATGATCGCTTCAATCTTGCCGCGATGGCGAATAATTCCGGCATTTTGCAGCAGATTTTCCACATCCTCAGCCGTCATTGCTGCCACACGTTCAGGGTCGAACTGATGGAACGCGTTGCGGTAATTTTCGCGTTTTTTCAATACGGTGATCCATGACAACCCGGCCTGTTGCCCTTCCAGGCAGATCATTTCAAACAATTTTTTGCCGTCCTTTTCCGCAACTCCCCACTCCGTATCGTGGTAAGCAAGATAGAGCGGATCCTGAGTGACCCAACCACAACGTTGCATAGTGTTACTCCGTTCGCGATATATTCAAATAATCGTCAGCCTGTCTTGACGAGTGTGTTAAAAAGGCAATAGTTAAATAAGGGTTATAGACCCGCCAAAAACGATAACTATTACGCCGGATCCGGCTCTTTTTCTGGAGTCGCATATTGATGAGAATAACCAATAGTGGCCTCTCGCTTGCACTGGTGCCTGTCTGTCTCTTTTTTTGCCAGGCGGCAATAGCCTGGCAGCAAGAATATTCTGTTACCGGGCATCAGAGTACGCCGCCTGAACGCTATATCTGGGATAGCGAACGCCAGCCGCGCTACAACGACATTCTGGAAGAGCGTATCCGCTCCACGCAGAATTCGCCGGGCATTGCTTTTAACCTGCCAGATGACACACCGCTGGATGCCACTAATACCATGAGTGTGGGGCTGAATTTCCCGCTGGCGCGTGATGTGACAACGGGGCCGGTAGCGGTGTGGCATTACGATGGTTCAATGACTTCAATGTATAACGAATTCGGCGACAGCGCGACCACCATGCAGTACAGCGATCCGCTGTGGCATGCCAGCGTTAGCTCGCTGGGATGGCGCCTGGATAGCCGCTTCGGCGATCTGCGCCCGTGGGCGCAAGTTAGCTATAACCAGCAAGTTGGCGAAAACGTCTGGAAGAGTCAGTCCGGCGTTTCCCGTCTCACTCCCGCTAATCAGTACGGCAACTGGCTGGATGTCTCCCTCGGGGCAGATATGCTGCTGAGCAGACACCTGGCTGCCTATGCGTCGATGTCGCAGTCAGAAAATGAGACCCTCGGGCAGAATTACCTTTATAGCATGGGTGTAAGTGCGCGTTTTTAAGTGTATTTAAAACAAATATTTTACACTTGAGAAACAATAACGGCGCGTGTTCTGTCGATAGTATGCACTAACTCGCATAAGCAAATGGCGACGGTGAATTTTCACTGTGCCGTTCATTCCCGTACAGATGCATTTCATTCCCTCCTTACTGCATTTCATGCCTTTTTCACCCTGGCATGAAATGCGCTTCGTTATGGTTGTCTGCAGTGAATTCTTTTTTACTTTCTGCAGGACGACTGCCATGAATACTTCAACTGTTAATCGCACGCGCTGGCTGACGCTGGTCGGCACTATCATTACGCAATTTGCGTTAGGGTCTGTTTATACCTGGAGTCTGTTCAATAGTTCGCTGGCGGAAAAGCTGGATCAGCCGGTAAGCCAGGTGGCTTTCTCCTTTGGTTTGCTGAGCCTGGGTCTGGCGCTCTCGTCGTCTGTGGCCGGTAAATTACAGGAACGTTTTGGTGTAAAACGCGTCACGATGGCCTCCGGGATCCTGCTTGGTATGGGTTTCTTTCTGACAGCACACTCCCATAGCCTGCTGATGTTGTGGCTCAGCGCAGGCGTGCTGGTCGGGTTGGCGGACGGCGCAGGTTATCTGTTAACCCTCTCCAACTGTGTTAAATGGTTCCCGGAACGCAAAGGGCTGATTTCGGCCTTTTCCATTGGCTCTTATGGTCTTGGCAGTCTGGGATTCAAATTTATCGACAGCCACCTGCTTGCCACCGTTGGTCTGGAAAACACCTTTATGATCTGGGGGGCGATGGTGCTGGTAATGATTGTGTTCGGTGCCACCTTGATGACCGATGCTCCACTGCAGAAAACCGCCTCCGTCAACGGTGTTGTGGAAAATGACTTCACGCTGGCGCAGTCAATGCGTAAACCGCAGTACTGGATGCTGGCGGTGATGTTCCTGACCGCCTGCATGAGCGGCCTGTATGTGATTGGTGTGGCGAAAGATATTGCGCAGGGCATGGTGCATCTGGATGTGGCGACAGCTGCTAATGCGGTGACGGTGATTGCCATTGCCAACCTGAGCGGCCGCCTGGTACTGGGGATCCTGTCTGACAAGATGGCACGTATCCGCGTGATCACCCTCGGCCAGGTGATTTCGCTGGTGGGAATGGCGGCACTGCTGTTCGCACCGTTGAATGCCACAACGTTCTTCGCCGCTATTGCCTGTGTTGCGTTTAACTTTGGCGGCACCATCACCGTGTTCCCGTCACTGGTGAGCGAGTTCTTCGGCCTGAACAACCTGGCGAAAAACTACGGGGTGATTTATCTGGGCTTTGGTATTGGCAGTATTTGCGGTTCGATTATCGCCTCGCTGTTTGGCGGCTTTTATGTCACTTTTTGCGTTATCTTTGCCCTGCTGATTGTGTCGTTGGCGCTGTCGAGCACCATTCGTCAACCGCAACGCCGCCTCTATAAAGAAGCCCATGCCTGAATCGTCTTCGCTGTCTGAAAACCGCCGCTGCAACGGCGGTTTTTTTGTCCCTACCGCAAATTTCCGCCAGAGCGACTATCCTTACTTGTCAGGTTCTTCCAACAGAAGGAGTCTTACATGTCTTTAGAAAAAGTAGTTTACCGTGCGAAAGCCAAAGCAACCGGAGGCCGTGATGGTCGCGCGGTCTCTTCTGATGGTGTGCTGGATGTGAAACTGGGTGTGCCGAAGGAGATGGGTGGGGCAGGCGGCGAAGTCACCAATCCGGAGCAACTCTTTGCTGCGGGCTACTCTGCCTGTTTTCTTGGCGCACTGAAACACGTTGCCTCGGTAGAGAAAAAGAAAGTACCGCAGGAGGCATACATTGAGGGACAGGTAGGCATTGGCCCGTTGCCGACCGGCTTTGGTATCGAAGCGCAACTCGACATTCACCTGCCAGGCATGGATCATCAGGAAGCCGAAGCGCTGGTGCAAAAAGCGCACATTGTTTGCCCCTACTCCAATGCAACACGCGGTAACATTGACGTTAAGCTTAACGTTATCACCTCCTGATAACCGCTTTCAGTGACATTTTTCTGACGCCGACCTGATATTTTTGTAAATATGTGGTCGGCGAGCACTCCCGGTTGACACTTTTCCGCCCCGCTATGGTCTACTTACCGCGCTTTAGAAGTTTCCTGTGTTAACTTCCACCGCGACATATTAGCCTGCATCCGTTACTGGTCGACGTTTGTCAGGAGCGTATTCTTCCCCTTTACCAGGGTTGTTTGCATGAGTTACATCAAAACGATGACCCAGCAGAAGCTGAGCTTCTTTCTGGCGTTGTATATCGGTCTGTTTATGAATAGCGCAGTTTTTTACCGTCGGTTTGACGGTTATGCGCAAGCGTTCACCGTTTTGAAAGGACTCTCTGCGGTAGTCGAACTTGTTGGTACGGTACTGGTCACGTTTTTCTTACTGCGTGTGTTGTCGTTATTCGGCCGTCGCGCCTGGCGTGTACTGGCCTCGCTGGTCGTGTTGTTCTCCGCCAGCGCCAGCTTCTATATGACCTTCCTCAACGTGGTGATTGGCTATGGCATTATTGCCTCAGTGATGACCACCGATATCGATTTATCGAAGGAAGTGGTGGGCTGGCGGCTTATTGTCTGGGTGGTGATGGTCAGCGCGCTTCCGCTGCTGTTTATCTGGAGCAACCGCTGCCGTTATACCTTACTGCGCCAGTTGCACACTCCGGGGCAGCGCCTTCGCAGCGTCACGGTGGTGGTGCTGGCGGGGTTAATGGTCTGGGGACCGATTCGCCTGCTCGATATGCAGCAAAAAGATGACGAGAAAATCTCTGGCGTCGATATGCCAAGCTATGGCGGCGTGGTGGCGAACTCCTATTTACCGTCGAACTGGCTCTCTGCACTCGGGCTCTATGCCTGGGCGCAGGTGGATGAATCCTCGGACAATAAATCGCTGATAAACCCGGCGACAAAATTTACCTACGTGGCGCCGAAGGGCATCGACGATACCTGGGTGGTGTTTATTATCGGTGAGACCACGCGCTGGGATCATATGGGCATGCTGGGCTACTCCCGTAATACCACGCCGAAACTGGCGCAGGAGAAAAATCTTGTCGCGTTTCGCGGTGAGTCTTGCGATACGGCGACAAAACTCTCGTTGCGCTGCATGTTTGTCCGTGAAGGCGGTGCGGATGATAACCCGCAACGCACGTTGAAAGAGCAAAATGTCTTTTCTGTACTCAAGCAGTTGGGATTCACCACTGATTTATATGCAATGCAAAGCGAGATGTGGTTCTACAGCAACACAATGGCAGATAACATTGCCTACCGTGAACAGATTGGCGCGGAGCCGCGCAACCGCGGCAAAAGCGTGGATGACATGTTGCTTATCGATGAGATGCAACGCTCGCTGGACAATAAGAAAAATGGTAAGCACATGATTATCTTGCATACCAAAGGGTCGCACTTTAACTACACCCAGCGTTATCCGCGCAGTTTCGCGCAGTGGACACCGGAGTGTCAGGCCTCGGGTAAATGCAGCAAAGAGGAGTTGATTAACTCGTATGATAACTCGGTGACCTATGTAGATTCCTTTATCGATACGGTGATCGATAAGCTGCGTGACCGTAAAGCGATTATCTTCTATGCCGCTGACCATGGTGAGTCTATTAACGATAAAGAGCACCTGCACGGTACGCCGCGTAAAATGGCACCACCAGAGCAGTTCCGCGTGCCGATGATGGTGTGGATGTCGGATAAGTACTTACAGGATCCGGACAAGGCGAAGATGTTTGCTCAACTGAAGCAACAGGCGGAGTACAAGACTGCGCGCCGCCACGTTGAACTGTATGACACCATTATGGGATGCCTCGGTTACACCTCGCCGAATGGCGGGATAAACGAGAACAACAACTGGTGCCATCTCCCGGCTCAGCCCGCGAAGTAAGTGCTCTGCTGGCTTTATCATCAGTCAGTACGCTTTTTTACATTAAGGGATTGACGGAGCATGTTGGGGGCAGTAAGATGCGCCCCGCATTCGGTGATTGGCGCAGCCTGGTAGCGCACTTCGTTCGGGACGAAGGGGTCGGAGGTTCGAATCCTCTATCACCGACCAAATTCAGAAAAACCCAACCGGAAGGTTGGGTTTTTTGCTTTCTGCCTTTGAAAAATTTGCCTGAGTACGGCTTCATCTTCTCTTTCCGCGCTGAACGATCCTGTCGGCAGGGTAATCTGACCTACCGATACAAACGAAACCGGACAAGGGCGTCTGAAATCGCCCTTATCCTCACTTCTCACTGCCAGCTCCCTGTTTTGTGAGATATTCCATTGTATTTTTTTATATATAGATGAATCTTTTTTCGCGTTGCTTATAGATAGAGTCAGCATATTACGCTGTGCGTTTTAACGTTCTCGGTATTAATCGCTCATATATTCAGCATTCCGTAAGAATTTTTTCATAATCTGGATGAATGTTAATCACTGGATACTTGCTGATAGCAAGGTGATTATTCTGTCATCATGGCGGTAGCACAATTTTCTCTGCTGAAAATAGAGGCTTGAAGTTTTTTTAAACTTTGTCTGCGGATTCTCACCGCCGGTGTAAATCCCGGTTACCTGTATTGACGTTTTGACATTCTGTTGACAGATTGTAGGGCATGAGGGGCATTTCAAGGAGAATCTGTACTGCAACTCAGTCAACCTTGTGAAAGGAATCCCCATCTCTCATAACGCCCTCGGGCACTACCGACCAGACCGGGTAAAAAACTAATAAAGGCCTGTCGGATATACCCATGCATGGGTAACAACACATATCACATTGGAGCAGAATCAATGAGTATTTCCTTGAAGAAGTCAGGGATGCTGAAGCTCGGTCTTAGCCTGGTGGCAATGACCGTCGCGGCCAGCGTGCAAGCAAAAACCCTGGTTTATTGTTCTGAAGGTTCGCCTGAAGGCTTCAACCCACAGCTTTTCACCTCTGGTACTACTTACGATGCCAGCTCAGTGCCGATCTATAACCGTCTGGTAGAATTTAAAACCGGCACCACTGAAGTCATTCCGGGTCTGGCTGAAAAGTGGGAAGTCAGCGCCGATGGCAAAACCTACACTTTCCACCTGCGTAAAGGCGTGAAGTGGCAGAACAACAAAGATTTCAAACCGACGCGTGAATTCAACGCTGACGACGTCGTGTTCTCTTTTGATCGTCAGAAAAACGCGCAAAACCCGTACCACAAAGTCTCTGGTGGCAGCTACGAATACTTTGAAGGCATGGGGCTGCCAGACCTGATTAGCGAAGTGAAGAAAGTCGACGATCACACGGTGCAGTTCGTGCTGACGCGTCCTGAGTCGCCGTTCCTGGCTGACCTGGCAATGGACTTCGCTTCCATCCTGTCCAAAGAATACGCAGACAACATGCTGAAAGCAGGCACCCCGGAGAAAGTTGACCTCGATCCGATCGGTACCGGTCCGTTCCAGCTGCTGCAGTACCAGAAAGACTCCCGCATTCTGTACAAAGCGTTTGAAGGCTTCTGGGGTACCAAGCCGAAAATTGACCGTCTGGTCTTCTCCATCACGCCTGATGCCTCTGTACGTTATGCCAAACTGCAGAAAAACGAATGCCAGGTTATGCCGTACCCGAACCCGGCAGACATTGCGCGCATGAAGGAAGACAAGAGTATCAACCTGATGGAGCAGGCGGGTCTGAACGTCGGCTACATGTCTTTCAACACCGAGAAAAAACCGTTTGATGACGTGAAAGTGCGTCAGGCGCTGACTTACGCAGTGAATAAAGAAGCGATCATCAAAGCGGTGTACCAAGGCGCGGGCGTTGCGGCGAAAAACCTGATCCCGCCGACCATGTGGGGCTATAACGACGACGTTAAAGATTACACCTACGATCCTGAGAAGGCGAAACAACTGCTGAAAGAAGCCGGTCAGGATAAAGGCTTTACCGTTGAGCTGTGGGCGATGCCGGTACAGCGTCCGTACAACCCGAACGCTCGCCGTATGGCAGAAATGATTCAGGCTGACTGGGCGAAAGTCGGCGTGCAGGCCAAGATCGTCACTTACGAGTGGGGTGAATACCTGAAGCGTGCGAAAGCAGGCGAACACCAGGCGGTGATGATGGGCTGGACCGGCGACAACGGGGATCCGGATAACTTCTTCGCCACCCTGTTTAGCTGCGCTGCGGCAAAAGATGGCTCCAACTACTCCCGCTGGTGCTATAAACCGTTTGAAGATCTGATTCAACCGGCGCGTGCCACCGACGACCACAACAAGCGTATTGAACTTTACAAACAGGCGCAGGTAGTGATGCATGACCAGGCTCCGGCGCTGATCGTGGCACACTCCACCGTTTACGAGCCAGTGCGTAAAGAAGTCAAAGGCTACGTGGTTGACCCATTAGGCAAACACCACTTCGAAAACGTGTCTGTCGAATAAAAAGCACGAAGCTTTACCCCCTCTTCCCTCCGGGGAGAGGGGGTAAGCGTATTTCCTGCTTGCAGGGAATTTACATTTGTGAGCAATACAGATGCATCGTCGCCAGGCGCTGCGTCACTACTGAGAATCCGGGTTATGTTGCAGTTCATTCTCCGACGTTTGGGGCTGGTTATCCCCACGTTTATCGGTATCACCCTTCTCACCTTTGCCTTTGTCCATATGATCCCCGGCGATCCGGTGATGATCATGGCAGGTGAGCGTGGTATCTCTCCTGAGCGTCACGCCCAGTTGCTGGCCGAGCTTGGGCTCGACAAGCCGCTCTGGGAACAGTACGTCCATTATGTATGGGGCGTATTGCACGGTGATTTAGGTCTCTCTCTTAAGAGCCGTCTTCCGGTGTGGGACGAGTTCGTGCCGCGTTTTAAAGCGACGCTTGAACTCGGCATCTGCGCCATGATTTTTGCCGTTGCCGTGGGTATTCCGGTCGGCGTTATGGCTGCCGTGAAGCGCGGTTCCATTTTCGATCACACCGCAGTGAGCCTCGCGCTGACCGGTTATTCGATGCCTATCTTCTGGTGGGGCATGATGCTTATCATGCTGGTATCCGTGCAACTCAACCTGACACCGGTCTCCGGGCGTGTCAGCGATATGGTGTTCCTCGACGACAGTAACCCGCTCACCGGGTTTATGCTGATCGATACCGCCATCTGGGGGGAAGAGGGGAACTTTATTGACGCCCTCGCGCATATGATCCTGCCGGCAATTGTGCTCGGTACGATTCCACTGGCGGTGATTGTGCGTATGACGCGCTCCTCAATGCTGGAAGTGCTGGGTGAAGATTATATTCGTACCGCGCGTGCAAAAGGGCTGACCCGTATGCGCGTGATTATCGTTCATGCCCTGCGTAATGCGATGTTGCCGGTGGTGACGGTTATTGGTCTGCAAGTCGGCACGTTGCTGGCGGGCGCTATTCTGACCGAAACCATCTTTTCCTGGCCGGGCCTTGGCCGCTGGCTGATTGATGCGCTGCAACGCCGCGACTATCCGGTTGTACAGGGTGGGGTATTACTGGTCGCGACGATGATCATCCTCGTCAACCTGCTGGTCGACCTGCTCTACGGCGTGGTGAACCCGCGTATCCGGCATAAGAAGTAAGGGGCCATCATGTCACAAGTCACTGAAAATAAAGTTGTAACCGCACCGGTGCCGATGACCCCGTTGCAGGAGTTCTGGCACTATTTCAAACGTAACAAAGGCGCCGTTGTAGGGCTGGTTTACGTTCTTATCATGCTGATTATCGCCGTGTTCGCCAATTATCTGGCACCGCATAACCCGGCGGATCAATTCCGTGATGCGCTGCTCGCGCCACCGGTCTGGCAGGATGGCGGCACCTGGTCGCACATTCTGGGGACGGATGATGTGGGCCGCGATACGCTGTCGCGTTTGATGTTCGGCGCGCGCCTGTCGCTGCTGGTCGGTTGTCTGGTGGTGGTGCTGTCGTTGATTGCCGGTATCATCCTTGGCCTGGTCGCAGGTTACTTTGGCGGTGTTATCGACAACGTTATCATGCGTATTGTCGACATTATGCTGGCCCTGCCGAGCTTGCTGCTGGCGCTGGTTCTGGTGGCCATTTTTGGTCCGTCGATAGTCAATGCTTCGCTGGCGCTCACTTTTGTGGCGTTGCCACATTATGTCCGACTCACCCGCGCCGCCGTGCTGGTGGAGGTGAATCGCGACTATGTGACTGCCTCCCGCGTCGCCGGTGCGGGTGCGATGCGCCAGATGTTCGTTAACATTTTCCCGAACTGCCTTGCGCCGCTGATTGTTCAGGCGTCGCTCGGTTTCTCTAACGCCATTCTCGATATGGCCGCCCTTGGCTTCCTTGGCATGGGTGCGCAGCCGCCAACACCGGAGTGGGGCACCATGCTCTCCGACGTGTTGCAGTTCGCACAAAGTGCCTGGTGGGTCGTGACCTTCCCGGGCGTCGCGATCTTGCTGACGGTGCTGGCATTTAACCTGATGGGTGACGGCCTGCGCGATGCGCTCGATCCCAAACTGAAGCAGTAAGAGGTTCGAGATGGCGTTATTAAATGTAGATAAATTATCGGTGCACTTCGGCGACGTGGGCTCCGAGTTCCGCGCCGTAGACCGCGTTAGCTATAGCGTAAACCAGGGCGAAGTGGTCGGCATCGTTGGCGAGTCCGGCTCCGGAAAATCCGTCAGCTCGTTGGCAATCATGGGACTGATTGATTTCCCCGGTCGCGTGATGGCCGACAAGCTGGAGTTCAACGGCCAGGATCTGAAACGCATTTCGGAAAAAGAACGCCGCAGTTTGGTGGGCTCCGAAGTGGCGATGATTTTTCAGGATCCTATGACCAGCCTGAACCCGTGCTATACGGTCGGCTTCCAGATCATGGAAGCCATCAAAGTGCACCAGGGCGGGAATAAAAAAACCCGACGTCAGCGCGCGATTGACCTGCTGACGCAGGTGGGTATTCCCGATCCAGCCTCGCGTCTGGACGTTTACCCGCACCAGCTTTCTGGAGGGATGAGTCAGCGTGTCATGATCGCGATGGCGATAGCCTGCCAGCCAAAACTGCTGATTGCCGATGAACCGACCACCGCACTGGATGTAACGATTCAGGCGCAGATCATCGAACTTTTGCTGGAGCTTCAGCAAAAAGAGAATATGGCGCTGATCCTGATTACCCACGATCTGGCGCTGGTGGCGGAAGCGGCGCACAAAATCATTGTGATGTATGCAGGCCAGGTAGTGGAAACCGGCGAAGCGCGCGATATCTTCCGTGCGCCGCGTCACCCCTATACGCAGGCGCTACTGCGCGCGCTGCCGGAGTTCGCGCAGGACAAAGCCCGTCTGGCGTCATTGCCTGGTGTGGTGCCGGGCAAATATGACCGCCCGACCGGTTGCCTGCTCAACCCGCGCTGCCCCTATGCAACGGACAAATGCCGTGAGCAAGAGCCTGAGCTGAACACCGTCGACGGCGGCCGTCAGTCTAAATGCCACTACCCACTCGATGACGCCGGGAGGCCGACACTATGAGTACGCACGAGGCCACCTCGCAACAGCCGCTGTTGCAGGCTATCGACCTGAAGAAACACTACCCGGTGAAGAAAGGGCTGTTTGCCCCGGAGCGCCTGGTCAAAGCGTTGGATGGCGTTTCATTTACGCTGGAGCGCGGTAAAACCCTCGCGGTGGTGGGCGAGTCTGGCTGTGGTAAATCCACGCTTGGTCGTCTGCTGACGATGATCGAAACCCCAACCGGGGGGGAACTCTATTATCAAGGTCAGGATCTGCTTAAGCACGATCCGCATGCGCAAAAGCTGCGCCGCCAGAAAATTCAGATCGTTTTCCAGAACCCGTATGGTTCGCTGAACCCACGTAAAAAAGTGGGGCAAATCCTCGAAGAGCCGTTGCTGATTAACACGGCTCTGAGCAAAGAAGCGCGCCGGGAAAAAGCGTTGGCGATGATGGCAAAAGTCGGCCTGAAAACCGAGCATTACGATCGCTACCCACATATGTTCTCGGGTGGGCAGCGCCAGCGTATTGCCATTGCCCGCGGCCTGATGCTCGACCCGGACGTGGTGATTGCCGATGAACCGGTCTCCGCGCTGGACGTTTCCGTGCGTGCGCAGGTACTGAACCTGATGATGGATTTGCAGCAGGACCTGGGGCTGTCTTATGTGTTTATTTCTCACGATCTGTCGGTCGTTGAGCACATTGCCGATGAAGTGATGGTGATGTACCTCGGCCGCTGCGTGGAGAAGGGCACCAAAGATCAGATCTTCTCCAATCCACGCCATCCGTACACGCAGGCGCTGCTGTCGGCAACACCACGTCTGAACCCGGATGAGCGTCGCGAGCGTATTAAACTGACCGGTGAGCTGCCAAGCCCGCTGAATCCACCGCCGGGGTGCGCATTTAACGCCCGCTGCCGTCGCCGTTTTGGTCCCTGCACCCAGTTGCAGCCGCAACTGAAGGACTACGGCGGTCAACTGGTTGCCTGTTTTGCGGTTGACCAGGACGAGAACAGCGAGAAACCGCTGGCATAAACATCGCTGTAACGTACTGCCCGGTAACGTCTATTTACCGGGCTTTTTTTATCCTTTCCCCACTCTGGCGATAATCTTAAAAACTGAGTAAAATTCCGGTTTATTTTAAATATTTCCAAAAAACTGCCAAAAAAGGTAGTTTCGGAATAAGTCCAGCAGTAAGAACGAGTTAGATTAATTACGGCTTTTTTAACTGCAAATTTTTATTTCAAAATATTTCGGTAAGTAATAAAAAATTAAACCAATAGTTATTTATCGCAGTTTGTTATTCTATTGATTTAATTAAAATTAATTCAGAAATATATAAATTTTATTTAAGTTGATTTATTCATCTGTTGATGACGCTTTTTTATAGTCGTAAATGCTGTAATGGTAATTGTGAAAAAAAAAGATAGCACATGTATAGAGAATATTTATATATTTGCTGGAAATTAACAGTGTGTTAGCGCCGCTACAATTTAAACCGCAAAAACAGGCTGTGGATAATAGAAAACGCGTTATCACGTACCCGCGCACGACAGCACCGCGAAAATAAAAAATCATACGACTACCTATACCAGGTCACTAAGATCATGGCGGTGGTGGGTACAATATTTTTTTGTAAATCATGAGAATAACTATGAATCATTACGATGATTTGCAGAGGTTCAAGGACAAGACTCGTAACCAGAAACACGATTTCAAGGATCTCTCTGCACAGCACTTAGCACACGACCAGGGCAGTTGGACCATTATTAATCAGCTTTCTCCTGCAACCGAAACCTCCACGCTGGCAATGGGCGGTCATGTGTCCGTTCCGGTTCCTCATGCCGTTGAGCCCGATCTCTTCGCCATCAACGCCGAAGAAGAGGCTCCGCTTGCCGTTCCGGTTCTCCGTGACGTGACGCCTGTGCCGTCGGCCTCCATTTTTAAAGATGTCGCCAGCCAGCTTGATGCCGTCGCGCCCGCGTTTAACGCTGCGGCGAATCTTCCGGAGCCAGACAGATATGCGCCGGTGATGCAAATGCCAGCACCGCGAACGGTCTCTGGTGGATCGTCTTCAGAGCCCGCAAATTTTGCCCGACTCTTTGCGCCAAAAGCACCAGAAGCGGAACCGGCCATTGAAAAAAATCAGCCCTTACAATCGTTGTTAGAAAGGATCGCGTCATGCCGTTAATTTGTGTTTGTTCGCCGAAAGGCGGCGTCGGAAAAACGACGCTGACGGCTAACCTGGCGTATGCTCTTGCCCGTTCTGGCAGCAAAGTTCTGGCGCTGGACTTCGATGTGCAAAATGCGCTGCGTCTGCATTTCGGCGTGCCACTCTCTGACGGGCGCGGTTTCGTGGCGAAGGCAGCGGAATCCTCCGACTGGAGCCAGTTTGTCCTCACGGCGGGCGGCAATATTTTTGTTCTGCCGTATGGTGATGCCACTGAGGAAGAGCGTGTCGCGTTTGAAGAGCGTCTGACTCACGACGAACACTTCCTGACGCGCGGGCTGAATACGCTGCTTAATTATCCCGGTCTGATTATTGTTGCCGACTTCCCTCCCGGGCCGTCGGCGGCATTAAAAGCCATGTCGCGGCTTGCCGATGTGCATCTGGTTACGCTGCTGGCGGATACCGCATCGCTCTCCCTGCTGCCACACATTGATAATAACCGCCTGACGGGTGAAGTCCTCAACCGTAGAGCCGGTCACTATTTTGTGGTGAATCAGAGCGACAGCCGCCGCCAGATCAGCCGCGATGTGACGGCATTTATGGAGCAGCGCCTGGGCAATAAGCTGCTGGGTGTCCTGCACCGGGATGAGAGCGTTGCGGAAGCGAATGCATCGCAACAGTCCATCTTTGACTTCAGTCCGGCCTCCGCAGCGGCATTTGATATTGAACTCATTGCCAAACGCGTCGCCGGTATTTTAGGCGTCAAGATCGGCGACGGTACCGTTCACAGTAAACCTAAGATGTCTGGCTTCTAACGCTCACGGGCACCCCCATGAAAAAGTTTCTTTATATATTGCTGGCGCTGGCAATGGTTCCGGTTGCCCTTTTAGTGGTCATTACGCCGATGGACAGCCAAAAACAGTACATTTTTGGCCTGATCAGTATCGGTATTTTATTTCTGCTCGGCTTCAGCAAAAAGCGCAGCATCTCACTGATTATGGTAGTGATGTCGATATTGCTGTCGACGCGTTATATGTATTTCCGCCTGACGCAAACCCTGCATTTTAATTCCGAAGTCGAAACGATCCTCGGTATGGGGTTATTTCTGGCGGAAGTCTACGTCTGGGTGATGCTGCTGCTCAGCTATTTGCAGACCGCATGGCCGCTGAAGCGTGAAATCGTCCAGTTGCCGGACGATATGAACCAGTGGCCGACCGTCGATATTTACATTCCAACCTATAACGAACCGCTGGACGTGGTGCGCGACACGGTGCTGGCGGCGCAGTGTATTGATTACCCGCGCAACAAGATGCAAATCTATCTGCTCGACGACGGTAAACGTCGCGAGTTTGCGGTATTCGCCGCCGATGTGGGCGTAGGCTATATCACCCGTAATGATAATGCGCACGCCAAAGCCGGTAACCTGAACCACGCCATGAAACTCACCAACGGCGAGCTGATTTGCGTGTTCGACTGTGACCATGTGGCCACCCGTATTTTCCTGCAGGCGACAGTGGGTGGGTTCCTGAAAGATCCGAAACTGGCGCTGGTGCAGACGCCGCATTACTTTTACTCTCCCGATCCGTTCGAACGTAACCTCTCGCTGGGGCGAGATATCCCCAACGAAGGCTCGCTGTTTTATGGTCCAATCCAGCGGGGGAATGATAACTGGAACGCCACATTCTTCTGTGGATCCTGTGCGGTTATTCGCCGCAGCGCGCTGGAAGAGATTGGTGGTTTCGCCGTCGAAACCGTGACGGAAGATGCCCACACTGCGCTGAAAATGCAGCGTCTGGGCTGGGGCTCGGCATTTCTTGATATTCCACTGGCGGCAGGCCTGGCCACTGAACGCCTGGTGCTGCATGTGATTCAACGTACCCGTTGGGCTCGTGGTATGACGCAGATTTTCCGCCTCGACAACCCGCTGTTTGGCCGCGGGCTAACCATCCAGCAGCGGTTGTGCTACCTGAGCGCCATGCTCTATTACCAGTTCGCGCTGCCGCGCATCGCGTTTTTAACCGCGCCGCTGGCCTATCTGCTGTTTAACCTGAACATTATTCACTCGTCGGCGAGCCTGGTATTCGCGTATGCGCTGCCGCATCTGTTCTTGTCGGTCTACGTCAACTCGCGGCTAAACGGGCGTTACCGTTATAGCTTCTGGGGGGAGATCTACGACATCGTGCTGGCGTTCCACATTGTGCTGCCGACGGTCGTCACCATGTTCTTCCCGAAACGCGGGAAATTTAACGTGACCGATAAAGGCGGCCTGTTAAACGTTGGCTACTTCGACTTTAGCGTAGTGCGTCTGCATTTGATTATCGCGGTGTTACTCGGCGCGGGTGTGATAGCCGGTCTCGCGCGCGCCTTTGCCCATGACTATTTTGGCGTGGATCCGCGCGTTATCGCCCTGAACGTCGGTTGGGGATTGTACAGTCTGATCTTCCTGCTGGCGGCCATCGCCGTGGCGCGTGAAACGCGACAGACACGCAAAACGATCCGTATCGATGTGGATATTCCGGTGTTGCTGCATTATGCCAGCGGCATCACCTCGCGCAGCAAAACAGCAGACTTGTCGATGGGTGGCTGTCGCGTTATCGCGCCGGATGACCGCCATCTGAACGATGAAATCGAAGAAGTGGAGCTGCTGTTGCAATCGGGGGCGATCAGTATCCCGGTCAACACGGTGGCCAGTGACGAAGAGTATATCCGCCTGATGTTTGATGATATTCCGCTGTCGCGCCGCCGCGAGCTGGTGCGGGTGGTGCTTTCCCGCGCCGATGCATGGATTCACCCGCCGAAACCGCAGGACAATCCGTTCCGTTCGATGGCCACCATTGTGCGCTGCGTGTTTGATCTGTTCTGGATGACCTGGACATCGCGCCGCGAAAACCGACGTCTGCGCGCTGAACAAGCGGCCACTGCGGCGTCTGAAGAGGGGCGAGTATGAAACGTCTGACCACGCTGGCGGTGCTGGTGAGCGCGCTGTTTATCGCCCCGTTGCACAGTGAAGAAACCCCGGTTGAGTCGCTGTTGCCACTCAACCTGCCCGCGCCTACACAGGCGCCAACGCCGCCGACTTTTGTCCCCTCGGTGGTGAACAATATCAGCATTGCGCAAATGGGCCTGCCACAGGGCATCACCCTAAGCGGCGGGCAATTCCAGGGCGGAGTGGATTTTACCCTGCCGCTGGACCAGGTGATGACCAATGCCCGACTGGCGCTGAATTTAAAAATTTCCCCGGCAATGGCGGCGCGTAACGCCACGCTGCAACTGATGCTTAACGGTCAGCCATTGGGCACCGTACCGCTGAGCGCCGCCGAAGGGGATATCGCTCGTTATCAACTGGATGTTCCGGCTGCGTTGATGGTCTCCAGCAACAGCCTGAGCGTGAAAATTAATGACGGTGACGCGATGCAGTGTCAGCGCGACCTGAGCGACAAATACCGTGTCACTGTGCTACCGGATTCGCATTTTGAACTGGAAGGGCAACAGCTGGATATCGGTGCGGATCTGAGCCACTTCCCGCGTCCGTTCTTTGACAGCATGCAGATGACGCCTGCGGCTATCGCTGTGGCGTTTGGGCCAAAACTTAGCGCAGATACCATTAGCGCGGCGGCATTGATCGCCTCATGGCTGGGGATCCTGGTGGATTATCGCGGCGTCTCTTTTGCGACGTATCACGATCGTCTGCCGGAGAAAAACGGCATCCTGATCGGTCATCCCGGCGAGCAGATCGGCGGCCTGACGCTGCCGCAAACCACGCAACCACTACTGAAAATTGTCGATAACCCGGCGAACCCGGTTTACAAACTGCTGCTGGTGGTCGGGAAAGACGATACCGAATTGCGTGCTGCGGCCTGGCGTTTAACGCGCGGTAACTTTGCCGCACAAACGCCGTCCGTGGAGGTGGAGGCGCAAACTATTCCGTTGAGCAAACCGTATGATGCACCACGCTGGATCCCGACGGATCGCCCGGTGAAATTGACGGAGTTGATCCGCAAAGATCAAAGCCTGACTACGACCGGGATCTGGCATTCGCCGTTGCAGGTGGCGTTTCGCGCAGCGCCGGATCTCTTCCTGTGGGACGGAGAAACCATTCCGCTGCATGTCGGCTACCGCTTCCCGACGGAAAACTGGATTGATGAGCAGCGCTCATGGCTGAGTATGACCCTGAACGACGCCTTCCTGCATAACCTGCCGGTTAACAAGCAGGGCGCGCTGGAGACGTTGTGGCACAAACTGGGTGGCGATGCGCGGCAGGAGTCGTTTGATATGCCGCTGGAGCCATATATGATTTACGGCGACAACCAACTTTCGCTCTATTTCAACATCGTGCCGAAAGAGAACGCGCCGTGCAGCACGTTGCTGAATAACAACATCAAAAGCCGCATTGATGACGACTCGTGGATTGATTTGAGCCACACCCGCCACTTTGCCCTGTTGCCGAACCTCTCTTACTTTGTCGGTGCCTCTTTTCCGTTTACCCGACAGGCAGACTATTCAGAAACGTTGCTGATGCTGCCCGCACAACCGACAGAGACGCAAGTCGCGACCCTGCTGGATATGACAGCGCGCGCCGGGAATGCTACCGGCACTGCGCTTGGGCATAACCGTGTGGTACTGGGTCTACCGACCGATAGCGAGCTGATGCGCGACCGCGATGTGCTGGCGGTTACCGGTATGGACCAGCACGCGTTTAACCGCGCACTGTTGGCGAACTCACCGTTTACTCTGCACGACAGCACGCTGGGCGTCCGCGAGCCGGGGAGCTGGCAGAAAATCCGCCGTTGGATCAGCGGCGACTGGGCGTCGCAGGGCATTGAAGCCGACCGCTACTTCTCTTCTAACGAAGCGTGGCGCGGTTTTGTCAGTTTCCGCTCACCGTGGAATGACGAACGGCTGGTGGTGCTGGCATTAGGTAGCAACGACGAGCAACTCTCCCGATTGCACGCTGACCTCAGTTCCGCGCGCATTAATGCCGGGATACGCGGCGATGCGGCCATCATTACCAACGAAACCGGCGTGCGCAGTTTCCGCGTGGGCGAGCAATTCCCGAGCGGTGAAATGCCGGTGCATATGATGGTGATTTGGTATGCCAACCAGCACTCAGCGTTGCTGGCGATCCTCGGGTTGCTGTTTGGCTCGCTGGTCGGCGGGGTGCTGTATATCACGCTGAAAAAACGCGAGCGTAAACGTCTTGATCCGGAGAGCGACAAGTGAAAAAGGTCACCACCATGAGCGTAAAAACCGCCCGTCGGTTATCCACATTCTGCCTCTCCGGCGCTCTGATCTTCAGCACTCCGGGGCTGGTGCACGCCGCAGCAAATGATGCTGCGCTGAAGGCGCTGTTCGATCAGGCCAATTACTGGCATGAAAAGTCCCACGACGATCTGGCCATGGAGTCACTGAAAAAGATCTTAATGGTCGATGCCAACAACGCCCAGGCGATGTATCTGATGGCGCTGTGGGCGCAGCAAAATGGTGATCTGCAAACTGCGGCACAGTGGCGCGCGCGACTGGCGAAAGCTGCGCCGGGAGACAGCAGTTTGCAGGCGCTGGATAACGCAAAACAGCTCGCGCAGGTGCCGCAGGGGCAGCTTACGCTCGCCCGCCAGCAAGCGCGTAGCGGCAACGTCCCGGCTGCGCTGGAGACGTGGCGCAGCATGTTTAACGGCGACACGCCGCCGCCAAGCCTGGCGCCGGAATATTACCAGACCATGGCGAGCGACAAAGCGCTCTATCCGCAGGCGTTGTCGCAGATGCGCCGTTTTGTGGCGCAGTATCCACAGGACACGGCCGCCCGTATCGCATTGGGTAAAATGTTGACCTGGCGTGAAGAGACGCGTCGCGACGGAATTTTATTGCTGGAACCGATGTCCAGCGGCAGCCGCGAGGCTGATGACGGTTTGCGACAGGCGCTGTTATGGCTGGGGCCGCAACCCGGCGATGAGCGTTTTTACGACACTTGGTTGCAGCGCCATCCACAGGACAGCGAAGTGCAGGCGTACTATCGCAAAAATGTTGGCGGCGCGGCGAAAGGGGCCGGCTTTAACGCTCTCAACAGCGGAGACAGCAGCCTGGCGAAACAGAAGTTCGCCCAGGTATTACAAGCGAACCCGGACGATGCTGATGCGTTAGCAGGCCTGGGCTATATTGCCCAGCGCAATGGCGACTATCAGGCTGCTGCTCAGTACCTTAACCGCGCGGCGAGTCAGGGCGGCGACGCCTCCGGCGAACGCCGTGCGCAAGCAGAGGACGCGGCATTTTACGGTCAGCTGGCGCAGGCCCAACACGCCTTAAAACAGGGCAACGTTAGCGAAGCGCTGGCGCTCTCTGCGCCGCTGGCGCAACAGAGTGGCGAACGCGGAACGGCGGCGAAACTGTTCCGTGCGGATGTGTTGCGGCAGAACAAAGATTACAGCCAGGCCGAACAGACGCTGCGCGGCATTCTGAACGAACAACCGCAGAATGCCCCGGCACGAGAAAATCTCTACTACGTGCTGCGTGACCAGAACAAGGCCGCGGAAGCGCAGGCCATGCTGAATACGTTACCAGCGGGCTTGCAGGCGAAGTTGCAACCACGTGTGGTCACCGGAACCCCAGGCGACCCGCTGCGCCGCCAGGCACAGCAACTGGTCGCTGCGGGGAACACGGAGCAGGCGATCAACGTATTACGCCAGGGTGTGACGCGACTACCGGACGATCCGTGGCTGCGTCTTGACCTGGCGCGCTTGCTTCAGCAAACCGGGCGCGAGAGCGAAGGCGCAACCGTCATGATGCCCACCGGGCGCGACGGCGCAGGCGCCAGCTCGCTGTATGCCGGGGCGCTGTTTGCCAGTGAGAATGGCGGCTGGCAGCAGGCCAGTTCGTTGCTGGCGCGTATCTCTCCGTCCAGTCAAAACAGCCAGATGCGCGATCTTGCGCAGCGGGTGAATTACAACCTGCAAATGGCGACCGCAGAACGTTACCTCGCCCAGGGCAATATGACCGCAGCGTCTAACACGCTAAAAGCGCTGTCGGCAACGCCGCCGAAAAACCCGGTCGATGCCGGGAAACTGGCGCGCATGCTGGCCCGAACCGGTGATTTGACTACCGCGGTGTCGCTGGTGCGTGACAACATGAAACAGGGTGTGCAGGGTAACGCCGGTGATTATGCCGATCAGGTTGCCGTGCTCAACCAGGCCGGTCTGAACCAGGAAGCGCAGAGTTTTGTCGCCAGCCCGGAACTGCAATCGCGCAGCACCCCTGCGCAATTGGCGGGCGTGCGTAATGGTTATGTGATTAATGAAGCCGATCGGCTGCGTGAGCAGGGCAACTATGCCGCTGCGTACGACAAGCTCATTCGCGCATTGCAAAACGATCCGCAGAATACGGATTTAATGTTCGCGATGGGCCGTCTGTATCAAACGGGCAAAATGAACAAAGAAGCGGGCGTGCTGTATGACTACCTGATGACGCGGGACAGCGAAGATCAGGCCGCACGTGTGGGCGCTATCGATGTGGCGCTGGCGGAAAACAATGTGGAGAAAGCGCAAAGCCTGGCCAATGGTCTGCGCAGCAACGCATCGCCAGAGCGTTTACTGTTGCTGGCGCGTCTGGAAGAGGCGAAAGGCAACCACCAGCAGGCGATGACCTACCTGCGCAGCGCGCGCGGCAAACTGGTGGGTCTGGACTCTTCCAACAGTGCGGCAACGCCAACCATCGGCGGTGTACTGCTGGCGGATAACCCGTTTATGACCACCAGTAAAACCACCGCTCCGCAATCGCTGTACGGGCAGACCCTGCCGTGGCAAGTAGCGCAGGTGGCTCGTGAACCGGGCAGTACGTTGCCAGGCACCACCCGCACCGATTTACCGGTTGAAACCGCACAGTCCCGTACGCTGCGTCAGGTCGATGACATGATGCAGCAAATGGACGAGAAAACCGGTATGTGGCTGCAGGGCAACGTGGAGATCCGCGGGCGCGATGGCGAAACCGGCACCAGTAAACTGACGGAAGCAAAAGCACCGCTCACCTGGTCCAGTTCGCCGTTTGGCGAGTCGCGTTTTGAGTTTACCGCCACTCCGGTTTCCCTGAGCTCGGGCAGCGCTTCGGGCGATGCCTGGCGCCGCTATGGCTCCAACCCGCTGGCAGATGCGGTGAGCAACATCAGCACCTCAATCAAAACGGCCAACAGTTCCACGGCAACGGATGGTAGCGATAAGTTCACCGATCTCGCCGGCTATGCGAATGCCAGCAAACTGTCGCCTTTTACGGCAGAAGGGTATAGCAATCTGACCTCGCTGCTGAATTCGAGCCGCTTACAAAGCCTGAGCGAATCGAATTATAAGAAGAATTATAACGATGCGATTAACGCCTCGACCGATTCACAAAACGCCAGCGGCGTTGAGCTGAATATGGCGTTGAGCGGCGACAGCTATAAGCTGGATATCGGAACAACGCCGCTGGGTCAGGATCTCAGTACGCTCGTGGGCGGCGTGAAATGGTCGCCGAAACTGACCAACTACCTCACGTTGATCCTGACGGGTGAGCGCCGCGCCGTAACCGACAGTCTGCTCTCCTATGTGGGCCTGTATGATAAATATTCCGGTGAGCGCTGGGGGCGTGTCACCAAAAACGGCGGTAGCGCGCAGTTGAGCTACGATGATGGCGACGCCGGTTTCTACGTGGGTGGCGGCGGTTATAGCTATCTTGGTGAGAACGTGGCGAGCAACACCAGTATGAACGCCAGCGCCGGGGTCTATCTGCGCCCGTTGCATGACAGTTTCCGCCAGTTGCAGACCGGCCTTAGCGTGAGCTGGATGGATTTCTCGAAGAACCTCAGCTACTTCACCTATGGGCAGGGGGGCTACTTCAGCCCGCAGAACTACGTCAGCGTGGCGTTGCCGGTAGATTTCTCGCAGAAAATCGACAACTGGAAACTGCGGCTTGGGGGTTCGGTGGGCTATCAATCCTACAGCCAGGATAAGAGCGACTATTTCCCGACCGCGCCGGAAGCGCAGCAGATGATGCAACAACTGGCTGATATGGGCTTTGTCAAAGAAGCGCAGTATGGCGGCCGTTCGCAAAACGGCATCGGCTATAACGTCCATGCGGGTCTGGATTACAACGTGAATAACAAAATGACGGTGGGCGGTAACGTCAGTTACGACACCTTCGGTAGCTATAACGAAAGCACCGCCGGACTTTATCTCCGGTATATGCTGGGAGACAAATAATGAAAACGGATAATGCCAACGCCGCATTGCTGGCCTATTTTCAGCAGCAACAGACTCCGCCGGGCTGGTTTGATCTGCTTGGCGTGATGATTGATGGCATGGTGCGTAATGTCGGCGAGGCGGAAAGCCTGCCGTTCCTGCGACAGATGGGCGAAGCCATGGCGGATCGCACGCCGCTGCCCGTTTCGGCGACCGTGGGTGAGTTGGAAGCCCACATCAATGCGCAATTGCGGGTGTTCAATTGGGGCTGCATTGACATGATTGTCAGCGAAAATGGGCTGGCGTTCCGTCATCAGGGCATACCCGTTGCCCGCGATAAAGCGCTGCAGACACGCTGGTGTTCGGCGTTTTGCGCCATCCTGGAAGGGCTTTATTCGCGCTGGCTGCGTGGGCAAGGCGGCGATTCCGGTCTCGTTTTTACGCGCGAAAGTCTCTATTCTGTGTCAGATGTAGTATTCCGCTACGCTAAACCACAGTGAGTAAACCCATGTTGAAGCGCATTTTCGCCGCGATGGTGGTGATGGTGAGTCTGCTGTTTTCGTCATTTTCTCAGGCCTCTGCGGCCTGGGATAGCTATAAAGCGCGGTTTCTGATGCCGGATGGACGTATCGTTGATACCGGCAATAAAAGCATTTCTCACACCGAAGGTCAGGGCTACGCCATGCTATTGGCGGTGGCAAATAACGACAGAACCGCATTTGACAGCATGTGGAACTGGACCAACAACACCCTGAAAAACAAAGATAACGGCCTCTATTACTGGCGTTATAACCCGGTGGAAGCCGATCCCATTCCTGATAAAAACGATGCCACTGACGGCGATGTACTGATCGCCTGGGCGTTGTTAAAAGCCGGGCAGCGCTGGAATATCCCGGCGTATCTTGCGGCATCCGATGCGATCACGCAGGCGGTGTTGAAACATACGGTGATCAGTTTTGCCGGTTACCGCGTGATGCTGCCAGGGGCGAATGGTTTCAACCGCAACACCTATGTGAACCTCAATCCCTCGTACTTTATCTTCCCGGCATGGCAAGATTTCGCCAACCGTAGCCATCTTGTGGCCTGGCGGGAACTGATCAAAGACGCGCAAACGCTGCTGGGCAAAATGGCTTGGGGTAAGGCGCAGCTGCCGACGGATTGGGTTGCATTGTCGGCAGATGGCAAACTGTCGCCAGCCAAAGAGTGGCCACCGCGCATGAGCTATGATGCGATCCGTATTCCGCTGTATGTGAGCTGGCAGGATGCGCAAAGTCCGCTATTAACGCCATGGCGCAACTGGTGGCAAGGTTTTAGCCGCAACCAGACGCCTGCCTGGGTGAATGTCACGACCAACGATACCGCGCCGTACAATATGAACGACGGGTTGCTGGCGGTGCGCGATCTCACACTGGGCGCAACGCCCGCAGAGCCGCAAATCACTGCGCAGGACGATTACTATTCCGCCAGTCTGAAGATGCTGGTGTGGCTGGCGCAGCAGAAGTAACGGCGCTGCTGACCCTCACCCCGGCCCTCTCCCTGAAAGGGAGAGGGAGAAAACCGTACCATTCTGTACTCTCGCCCTGTTATCGAAGGACCCGTAAGGAGAAATCCGCACGGGTCTGTTCCCTCACCTTTGTGGGGAGAGTGTCAGGGAGAGAGGAAGTCTGCAGCAACGGTTCCCTCTCCCCTTTGGGAAGAGGATTAGGGTGAGGGGAAGTCCGCAACAGTCGGTTCCCTCTCCCTGTGGTGAAAGGGGCGGGGTGAGGGGATGTCCGCAGCAGTCTGTCCCCTCTCTCCTTTGGGGAGAGGGCCGGGGTGAGGGGAAGTCTGCAGCAGTCTGTTCCCTCTCTCCTTTGGGGAGAGGGTTGGGGTGAGGGGAAGTCCGCAGCAGTCGGTTCCCTCTACTCCTGTGGGGAGAGGGTTGGGGTGAGGGGAAGTCCGCAACAGTCGGTTCCCTCTCTCCTTTGGGGAGAGGGCCGGGGTGAGGGGGCGTCCGCAGCAGTCTGTTCCCTCTCTCCTTTGGGGAGAGGGTTAGGGTGAGGGGAGAAGGGCGTTATTGCGGATATGGCACCCAGTCACCGCCGTTCAGTCGTACATAGGGCCTATCCTGGTACTGAATAACCACCGCGTTCGCATTCTCCGATACCGGCGCGGTCTGCGGCAAATTGCCGATCAACTGCTGCCAGTTCACGCTATCCTGGGTGAAAATCTTCCCATCCAGCACGCGCGTAACAATCTCCGAAATCGCAAGAAAACTGCTCGGCTGGGTAATTTCCAGCGGCGCGCCCTGATGTGGCGCTTTCATGCCAAAAAACTTAATCGCCGCAGGCACGTTGGTGATTGACGGGCTGGGAATGTCGCGCAAGCCGGAAACCTGCATCTTATCGCCCTGCAACGCCGCGCCATGCTCCGGTACCAGCACCACCATCACTTTGCGCCCGGATTTCTCCAGTTGAGTGAAGAAAGCATCCAGTTCATCGAACAGCTTCTGTGCCCGCAGCTTGTAATCCGCGCTTTTGCGATCGCCCGGGTAGTGGTTACCATCGTGCAGCGGCAACAGGTTGTAGAAGGTCGCGGTACGTTTACCCTGGTTAGTGGCCTCTGACTCCATCCAGCGATTCAGCACCGCGGTATCGTCAAAAATTGGCGAGCCGTCAAAGGAGAGCAGGACCGGTGGCAGACCAGCCTGGTTCATCAATGGCACTTGTATGCCGCCATTGTCGCGGACCTCTTTCAGGAAACCACCGAATTCGCCGTTGTGATCCATCATCAACTGTTGGGTGAAACCAAGTTTCGCCAAATTATCAAACAGATAGCATTGCGCTCCCGCCTGCTGATAGAGGTTTTTATGTGATGACTGGCCGCAGCTTGCGCGTAACAGGCGAATGGCCGCCGGGCCGCTATAAGCGGTGGCGGAGTTAAAGTGTTTAAATACCATATCGAAGTGTGACCACAGCGGATGCGACATCAGTCCGGCGGCTTCGATATCCGCCCAGGAGAGTGAGCAGATATTGATCATCAGCAGGTCGAAAGGCTGTGAGTCTGCCGCCAGCTCAGTCGGGAACGTGCTCTGACGTTTCTCTTCCGATGCGTAGAAACTGGCCAGCCATGCGTTGAGGTTTTCTGAGGTTGGCGGAGCAGTCTGCGCCGGAATATCGCCAACCACTGGCGTATCCCCCGCCGTTGCGACGGTTGCCGCCGCCGCGCCGCCGGTGGTGGTTACCGTGGTGGTTGGCTGGCCTCCGGGCCACAACGAGAAGGCCGGACCGGTAAGAGTCAACACGTTCAGCCAGATCATCAGCGCAACGACAAACACCGTCACGCGGATCCACTGCGACAAAAAGAGCCAGGCAATCAGCAGAACGAACAACGCACCGACCATTTGCCAGTTAATAAAACGCAGCGCCAGGTCGGCCAGATAACTGGCGCTGAATCCGGCAACCTGCGAACCCTGGCTCATCATGCTTTCCAGCCCCGGCAACCAGGTATCGTGCCAGAACAGCCCGAAGCCGACAGGAATGGCAATCCAGTGCCGCAGGCGGTGCAGACGCAGGTTTGGCAGCGGCATCAACAGGAATGCCATAAATACCAGGTTCAGCAGGGGATGAAAATTAAGGTATCCCGCCCACAGCAGACCGAACTTCACCAGAAAATAGAAGTTCCAACCGGAAAGGCCGCGCCAGTATTGCCACAGCGGCGAAGGCGTTGGAGAGGTCGTTGTATGATTAGTCATTTTTACGGTCTGCCTTGACGAGCGATTCCCGGCGCAAAATACCGATTGGTTTCACATAGCGGGGTTTGGAAAAGGTTAAACGGAGCGCGGTACGAATCGGGCGCGACCAGTGGCGGGCAAGATACCCCAGCGGGAAGAAAATTAACGCGCACAACACAACAAGCTGAACGATATCGCTAATCGACATCATGATGTACGCTCCGTGGTTTCGCTGAGTAACCGGTAATGTTCCGGGATACGGCGCCAGGCGGTGCCATCGTGTTCTGCATTGATCACTTTCTTCGTTTCACTCGTGACGATTAACGGTTTTGCCCACTGATCCGGCGTCAGCGTGCGCATTTGTACCAGCTCGGCGGCAATCTGGTTATCTTCGAACCACACCATGCGATTAGAGAAAATATCCGCCGTTGGCAGCGGAAAAATATGGTTCAGTGCGGTGTCGAGATCGTTGACCCGGCAGAAAGATAAAAACAGCACCAGCCGGTTATCGCCAATGCTCACAATATCCCCGGTGCGGTTTGGCCGGCACAGGGTGAGTGCTTGCTCAACGCGAATGCCCGGCACCGGTCGCAGCGCGACCATTACGCCTTTGCCATCTGCGGGTAAAAGCTGGTTATTCACCATATTGCTGACAGCATCGCAGAATGTGCCCCACGGCTGGAAACCTCGCAGTTTCAACGGTTGGGTCATCGACAGCAGCGTGGTGATATCTTCCGGCACCCGACGGTTGAACTGCTGGCCTTGCACGCTTTCTATTAACGTTAAACAGCGCGATAACGGAGCATTCCACGGGATAACCATATTGGCTCCGCAACCCAGCAACAGGCGCTCATCCGTGGCGCGCAGGCTGGCGTGGCTTTCACGGACAATGATTTTCAGGCCGCTACCGCGTTGGCGACGCAGCGTGTGGATCTGCCGCGCAATACTGTCTATTTGATTATTTTGCGTCAGCGCAAATATCAATGTTGCCGCCTGGCTGGCGCGAGCTTCTTCAAATAATGCTTCGTTGGTTTCAAATAATGACCAGTATTCGGAGAGCGGCGGTGCGCCTTCCAATACAGCAATATTACTTAAGATTCGCTTTTCATCGCTGCGTGGCTGGACAGATGTTTCTTCCCGTTCCGCTAATTGCCAACGTCCTTGAAGATTAAGGATCTGCAGCTGTTGCCGTGCGCTAACTCCTTTTTCATTACACCACCAGGCAACGTCATAAACATGTAAGTCATTTTGATAGCGTAAACTGGCCAGGCCAAATAATGTGCGGTATTCACTCATTAAAATCGACGTCTGTTTATCGCTGTTGCCGCTGGGGTTAATTATCAGCAACGCACATTTATGGTATTTTGCCCACGCATGAGTTTTTTCCAGCCATCTTTGCAAATTATCCACGGGAATATTCTGAAATGCATTGTTGGCACACAGCAGGATCAGTAAATAATTTTCAGGCTCTATAGAGCACAGTAAATCGCGGGTGAAAAAGTATAGACCATTTTCCTGATTTGGCATGGTGAACAGCTGGACTTTTTCTGGCCCGTGATCGTTATCCAGGTGCATGATTTTATGCAGATCGTGGCCCATGCCAATTATTGCGACTTTGGCTTCTTTATCTTGTGTCGCAATCGTCTGATTTATAAGATTGATTCCATCCTGCTCGCGATCGGCATTTATCCACCAGACGCCGCCTGCGGGCATATGACGTAATTCATCCCATAACGACTGGATTCCAATAGAAAATACGGGGTCCACGATGTCCCTCTTACAGAGAATTTAACTGTATCTCAGTTTACTAGCGTAAGCGAAGAAATAAACCTAACATTGAAATTAAAGAACATCAGATTTAGCATGTAAACGAATTTTCTCAGGCGCGATTGCCTTGCCTCATTTGCTCAAGTGCTTTTTATTCATAGGGATCGGTTAAACATGCATAGCGATGAATTCGAAAGTCAGACAGATCCCACGCTGGGCTACACATTTCAAAATGATTTTCTGGCGCTGAGCAAAGCATTTTCATTGCCTGAAATAGATTATGCCGATATTTCCCAACGAGAACAGTTGGCGGCAGCTATTAAGCGTTGGCCGCTGCTTGCTGAATTCGCCCGTCAACAATAAGGGAGCCATGAATGGCCATCTTGGGATTACAGGGGATACGCGGTGGCGTGGGTACAACATCCATCACTGCGGCTCTGGCCTGGTCATTACAATTATTAGGCGAGTCGGTGCTCGTTATTGACGCGTGCCCCGATAATCTTTTGCGCCTGTCATTTAATGTCGATTTCGATCATAACGGCGGTTGGGCGCGCGCGTTACTGGATGGTCAGGACTGGCGTGATGCGGGATTGCGTTACACTTCCCAACTGGATGTTTTGCCTTTTGGCCGCCTGACGACAAGCGAATGGGAAAATAGCCAGCGGCTGCCCGACGTGCTTAACGCGCTCACCTCTATTTTGCAGGCGCTGCAACAGCAACAACATTATCAGTGGGTGTTGATCGACCTGCCGCACGGGTATTCACCACTGGCTCGTCAGTTTATTGAGCAGTGCGATCATACGCTGACCATTATCAAGCCGGACACGAACTGCCATGTGCGCCTGCACCAGCAGGTTTTACCCGTGGGCACGCATATCCTGATAAACGATCTGCGCGTAGGCAGTCAGCTACAGGATGACCTCTGGCAGGTGTGGTTGCAGAGCCAGCGACGAATGTTGCCGATCTATATTCATCGCGATGAAGCGATGGCAGAGTGCATGGCTGCAAAACAGCCGCTGGGCGAATACCGGGCTGATGCGCTGGCAGCGGAAGAGATGCTAACGCTGGCGAACTGGTGCCTGCTGCACTGTGCACAAACGCGTGCGGGCAGTGAGGAGCTGGCAAGGAGTCCGCAATGAGTCGCCTGTCTGCCTGGTTGCTGATCCCGCCAGTTAGCGCGCGTTTAAGCGAGCGCTATCAGCACTATCGCCGTCATGGCGCATCCGGGTTCAGCGCGGCTTCTGGCTGCTTCTGGGCGATACTCGCATGGATGTTCATTCCGCTTGAGCACCCACGCTGGCAGCAATTGCGTGCGCAGCAACATCAGTTATTTCCTCACATTGATCCTGACAAACCACGCCCTTTCGACCCGGCGCGTTACCTGGTGCAAACCCTTTGGCTGTTAGTCATCCTGCCCTGGGGACCGCCGAAATCCGCGCGCCGTCAGCGCTTTGCCCGGGCTCGCGCGTTGCGTGGGCGCTGGTATCACTGGCTGGATAGTCTGCCGGCACGGGTAACGCAACATACCGGTCACCTCGACCACAAAAAAGAGCTGGCGCATATTCATCCGCGCGTCCGGCGTTTCATTCTTGGCGTGGTGGTTGTCTTCTCGCTGGTTCTGGCGATTTTGTGTATTACGCAGCCTTTTAACCCGCTTTCGCAGTTTGTGTTCCTGATGTTGCTATGGGGGGTGGCCCTGCTGGTACGGCGTATTCCGGGGCGCTTCTCAGCGTTAATGTTGATTGTGCTGTCACTCACTGTGTCCTGTCGTTATATCTGGTGGCGTTATACCTCGACACTGAACTGGAACGATCCGGTCAGTCTGGTGTGTGGCCTGATACTGCTGTTTGCGGAAACCTACGCCTGGATTGTGCTGATCCTCGGTTATTTCCAGGTGGTGTGGCCGCTCAATCGCCAGCCGGTGCCGTTGCCAAAAGAGATGGCGCTGTGGCCCTCGGTGGATATCTTCGTGCCCACCTATAACGAAGATTTAAACGTGGTGAAAAATACCATTTACGCGTCATTGGGCATTGACTGGCCAAAAGATAAACTCAAAATCTGGATCCTTGACGATGGCGGCCGCGAAGAGTTTCGTGTCTTCGCCAACACCGTCGGGGTGGAGTACATCGCCCGTACCACTCATGAACACGCCAAAGCCGGGAATATCAACAACGCCCTGAAATATGCGAAGGGCGAATTTGTGTCGATTTTCGACTGCGACCATGTGCCCACGCGCTCGTTCCTGCAAATGACCATGGGCTGGTTCCTGAAAGAGAAAAAGCTGGCGATGATGCAGACGCCGCACCATTTTTTCTCGCCGGATCCGTTTGAACGTAACCTCGGGCGTTTTCGTAAAACGCCTAACGAAGGCACGCTCTTCTATGGCCTGGTACAGGATGGCAATGACATGTGGGACGCCACCTTCTTCTGTGGCTCTTGTGCGGTGATCCGCCGTGAACCGTTGGATCAAATCGGTGGCATTGCGGTAGAAACCGTCACCGAAGATGCGCACACCTCCCTGCGTTTACACCGCCTGGGTTACACCTCCGCGTATATGCGTATTCCGCAGGCGGCAGGGCTGGCGACGGAGAGTCTGTCTGCACATATTGGGCAGCGTATTCGCTGGGCACGCGGTATGGTGCAGATCTTCCGCCTTGATAACCCGCTGTTTGGCAAAGGGCTGAAGCTCGGGCAGCGATTGTGCTACGTCAACGCCATGTTTCACTTCTTATCGGGTATTCCACGCCTGATCTTCCTGACCGCGCCACTGGCATTTTTGCTGCTGCATGCCTACATCATTTATGCCCCGGCGCTGATGATCGCGCTGTTCGTTCTGCCGCATATGATCCACGCCAGCCTGACCAACTCGAAAATTCAGGGTAAATACCGTCACTCCTTCTGGAGTGAGATTTATGAAACGGTACTGGCCTGGTATATCGCGCCGCCTACGATGGTGGCGCTCTTTAACCCGCACAAAGGCAAGTTTAACGTCACGGCGAAAGGCGGCCTGGTGGAAGAAGAGTATGTGGACTGGGTGATTTCCCGTCCCTATATCTACCTGGTGTTGATTAACGTGCTCGGTCTGGCGGTTGGCGTATGGCGCTACTTCTATGGGCCGGAAAACGAAATCCTGACGGTCTTCGTCAGTATGGCGTGGGTGTTCTACAACATGGTCATTCTCGGTGGCGCGGTGGCGGTATCGGTGGAGAGCAAGCAGGTTCGCCGGGCGCACAGGGTCGAAATCTCCATGCCAGCGGCGATCGCCCGTGAAGACGGCCATCTTTTCTCCTGTACCGTGCATGACTTCTCTGACGGTGGGCTGGGCATCAAGATCAACGGCCAGGCGCAGGTGCTTGAAGGGCAACGTGTAAACCTGTTGCTCAAGCGCGGTCGGCAAGAGTACGTCTTTCCTACGACCGTGGCGCGCGTCTCCGGCAATGAAGTCGGTTTGCAACTGATGCCGCTGACCACCAAACAGCATATCGATTTTGTGCAGTGTACGTTTGCCCGCGCCGACACATGGGCGTTGTGGCAGGACAGTTTTCCGGAAGATAAACCGCTGGAAAGCCTGTTCGATATTTTGAAATTGGGTTTCCGCGGCTATCGCCATCTCGCGGAATTCGCTCCGTCGTCAGTGAAGGTGATTTTCCGTGTGCTCACCGGCCTGGTCTCCTGGGTGGTGTCGTTTATCCCTCGCAGGCCAGCACGGAACCTGACGGCACAGCAACCGAATCCGGTTATGGCTCAACAATGATGAAAACGCGATGAAAAGAAAACTCTCCTGGATTTGTGCAGTGGCAGTGGGGATGAGTGCGCTGCCTCCGATGACGACCCTTGCGGCGCCAACTGTTCCGACCGTTTCGCCAGCGACACAGCCAGTGGTCACGCAAGGGCCAGCGCAAGCGGAAGCCCTGCGACCGACGACGCCGACCACCGGGCAGACGCTTCCTGCCGCGAATGGTGCGGCGATGGTTGGCCAGGTTATGCCTGGCGTACAGGGCGCGAACGCGCCGGTCGTGGCGGAAAACGCCCCGTCCCGCGATGTGAAGCTGACGTTTGCTCAGATTGCGCCTCCGCCGGGAAGCATGGTGCTGCGCGGCGTCAATCCGAATGGCGGCGTTGAGTTTGGCATGCGTAGCGATGAATTGGTGTCAAAAGCGGTGCTGAACCTTGAGTACACCCCGTCACCGTCGCTGCTGCCGGTGCAGTCACAGTTGAAGGTTTACCTGAACGATGAATTGATGGGCGTACTGCCGGTCAGCAAAGAGCAACTGGGCAAAAAAACGCTGGCGCAGGTGCCGATTAACCCGCTCTTTATCACTGATTTTAACCGCGTGCGTCTGGAGTTTATCGGGCACTATCGCGATGTCTGTGAAAACCCGGCCAGCAACACGCTGTGGCTGGATATCGGGCGTAGCAGTTCGCTGGATCTGACCTATCAGAAGCTGGCTGTGCAAAACGATCTGTCCCACTTCCCTGTTCCGTTCTTTGATGCGCGTGATAACCGTGCCTTAACGCTGCCGATGGTCTTTGCCGATGCGCCGGGCCTGGGGCAACAGCAGGCTGCGGCGGTTATTGCTTCCTGGTTTGGTTCCCGCTCCGGCTGGCGCGGGCAGACGTTCCCGGTCAGTTACAACACCCTGCCGGACAGTAACGCCATTGTTTTCGCTACCAATGATAAGCGTCCGGACTTTCTGCGTGATGCCCCGGCGGTGAAAGGGCCGACCATCAGCATGATTGCGCATCCGGGGAATCCGTATGTGAAGTTGTTGGTGGTGATGGGGCGTGACGATAACGATCTGTTGCAGGCGGCAAAAGGGATTGCGCAGGGCAACGTGTTGTTCCGTGGCGATAGCGTCACGGTTGATGAAGTGAAACCGTTGCTGGCGCGTCAGCCCTATGATGCACCGAACTGGATCCGCACCGATCGTCCGGTCAGTTTTGGCGAGCTGAAAACCTATGAAGAGCAGCTGCAATCGACCGGGTTGCAACCTGCGTCGATCAACGTGGCGCTGAATCTGCCGCCGGATCTCTATCTGCTGCGCAGCAACGGCATTGATATGAACCTCAATTACCGTTATACCGCGCCGCCGACGAAAGATAACTCGCGCATGGATATCAGCCTGAACAACCAGTTCCTGCAATATTTCAATCTGCTGAGCAATCAGGACAGCAATAAGTTGCTGCTGCGCTTGCCGGTGCTACAGGGATTGTTGGACGGTAAAACGGATGTCTCCATTCCGGCGCTGAAACTGGGGGCTGTCAATCAGTTACGCTTTGATTTCCAGTATATGAACCCGATGCCGGGCGGCACTATCGATAACTGCGTGACTTTCCAGCAGGTGGATAACCGCGTGGTGATTGGCGACGATTCCACCATCGATTTCTCGAAGTATTACCACTTTATTGCCATGCCGGATCTGCGTGCTTTCGCCAATGCAGGCTTCCCGTTCAGCCGGATGGCGGATCTGTCGCAAACGCTGGTGGTGATGCCCCCTAAACCCGCGCCTGCGCAACTGACCACGTTGCTCAATGCGTTGGGCACCGTAGGTGCGCAGACGGGCTTCCCGGCTATTAATGTGCAGTTGACCGACGATGCCAGCAAAATCCAGGGCAAAGATGCGGATATCATGATTGTCGGCGCGATTCCGCCATCGCTCAAAGATGATAAGAAAATCGACCTGCTGGTGGAGGCGGCGCAAAGCTGGGTGAAAACGCCGCAGCGCCAGACCCCGTTTACGGCGAGCCTGCCGGATGAAGTCGATCGCCAGGCGGAGACGCAGACCGCCGTCACCTCCGACGGCCCGATGGCAGCCATTGTCGGCTTCCAGTCACCGTTTAACGATCAGCGTAGCGTGGTTGCACTGTTGGCGGATAGCCCGCGTGGTTACACCTTGCTCAATCAGGCAATGAATGACAGTGGTAAACGCGCGGCGATTTTCGGTTCGGTGTCGGTGATCCGCGAGTCCGGGGTGAACGGTTTACGCGTTGGTGACATCTATTACGTGGGCCATTTGCCATGGTTTGAGCGTGTCTGGTATGCGCTGGCGAACCATCCCGTGCTGCTGGCGGTGCTGGCGGCGGTGAGTATTGTGCTGCTGGCGTGGGTGCTGTGGCGTCTGTTGCGGATCATCAGCCGCCGTCGTCTTGACCCGGATCACGAGTAACGGCGATGAAGGCATTACGTTGGGTTGTAATGGCGCTGGTGCTGGCGGCGATGAATGTGCGCGCCGCCTGCACATGGCCTGCCTGGGAACACTTCAAACGGGCGTATATCAGCGATGGCGGGCGGGTGATTGACCCCAGCGACGCGCGCAAGATAACCACCTCGGAAGGGCAAAGCTATGCCTTGTTCTTCGCCCTGGCGGCGAATGATCGCCCGATGTTCGATAACGTGCTGGAATGGACAAAAGACAATCTGGCGCAGGGGGATCCCGGCGAACATCTTCCGGCCTGGTTGTGGGGGAAAAAGGACGAAAACAACTGGACCGTACTGGATAGCAACTCCGCGTCGGATGCGGATATCTGGATAGCCTGGTCGCTGCTGGAAGCCGGACGCTTATGGAAAGAAGCGCGCTATACCACCCTGGGCAACGCGTTGTTAAACCGCATCGCCAAAGAGGAAGTGGTGACTGTGCCAGGGCTGGGGCCAATGCTGCTACCAGGAAAAGTCGGCTTTGCCGAGGAGACGGTCTGGCGGTTTAACCCCAGCTACCTGCCGCCGCAGATTGCCCGCTATTTGACCCGTTTTGGCGAACCCTGGACGACACTGCAGGAGACCAATCACCGGTTGTTGCTGGAGACAGCGCCGAAGGGGTTTTCCCCGGACTGGGTGCGTTATGAAAAAAGTAAAGGCTGGCAACTGGCCCCCGATAAGACGTTGATCAGTGGCTACGATGCCATCCGCGTCTATCTGTGGGTGGGAATGATGAACGACCACGATGCGCAAAAAGCGTCTCTGCTCGAACGGCTAAAACCGATGGCAGCGCTGACGGCGAAAAAGGGCGTTGTGCCGGAAAAAGTGGATGTTGCCACAGCACAACCGCGCGGTGATGGCCCTGTCGGCTTTGCTGCTGCGCTGTTGCCCTTCCTGCAGGATCGTGATGCGCAGGCCGTGCAACGGCAAAAGGTCGCCGACCATTTCCCTGGCGATGATGCTTATTTCAGTTATGTTCTTACCCTGTTCGGTCAAGGCTGGGATGAGCACCGTTTTCGTTTCACCCCTCGCGGTGAGTTACAACCTGACTGGGGCCAGGCATGCGCAAGTTCACAGTAAGCTTACTTTGTCTCTCACTCGTGCTTGCGTTGACACCAGCTACGCAAGCGGATGAGCCCACCGCTCAGCAGCAGTTGCTGTCACAAGTGCGGCTGGGCGAAGCCACCAAACGTGAGGACCTGGTGCGTCAGTCGTTGTACCGTCTCGAACTTATCGATCCGGATAACCCGGATGTGATTGCCGCGCGTTTTCGCTATTTACTGCGCCAGGGCGATAACGCCGGGGCGCAAAAGCAGCTCGATCGCATGAAGCAACTGGCGCCAGATTCTGCGGCGTATAAATCCTCCGTGACGTCGATGACGCTTTCTGGCGCAGAAGGCCGTCAGGCATTGCAACAGGCACGTTTACAGGCAACGACAGGGCATGTTCCGGAAGCGCTCGCAGCCTATGACGCGTTGTTTAAAGGTAACCCGCCAGAGGGCGATCTGGCGGTCGAGTACTGGGCGTTAGTTGCGAAAGTTCCGGCGCGTCGCAGTGAGGCCATCACGCAACTGAAAGCACTGAACGCGCGCAATCCGGGCAACGCGGCCCTGCAAAATTCGCTGGCGCAATTGCTGTTTGGCGAAGGTCGTGATGCCGAAGGGTATGCGGTGCTTGAGCAGATGGCGAAATCCAGTGCGGGCCGTGAAGCGGCGGCTGGGCTCTGGTATCAGCAAATCCAACGCATGCCGGTGAGTGACGCCAGTGTGAAAGCGCTACAACGTTTTCTGACCGTATTCAGCTCGGGTGACACCGTGGACAGCGCACGTACACAGCTTGCCGCGCAGCAAAAACAACTCGCCGATCCGGCGTTTCGCGCCCGGGCCACCGGCCTGGCGGCAGTGGATGCCGGGCAAGGGGCGAAAGCCGTGAGTGAGTTGCGCCAGGCCGTTAATGCCAATGGAACGGACAGTGAAGCCGTTGGCGCGCTCGGGCAAGCCTATTCGCAAAGCGGCGACCGCGCCCGTGCGGTGGCGCAATTCGAAAAAGCCATCGCCATGGATCCCACCAGTGGCAACCGCAGTAAGTGGGACAGTTTGTTAAAAACCAATCGCTACTGGCTGCTGATCCAGCAGGGCGATGCGGCGTTGAAAGCGAACAACCCTGGTGAGGCGGAGCGCCTCTATTCACAGGCGCGGCGCATTGATAATACCGACAGCTATGCGGTGCTTGGCCTCGGCGATGCGGCGATGGCCCGCAAGGACAGCCACGCGGCGGAAAGTTTTTACCGCCAGGCGCTGCGTATGGACAGTGGCAACAGCAATGCGGTCCGTGGGCTGGCGAATATTTACCGCGCACGTTCGCCGCAAGAGGCCGACACATTTATTCAATCGCTTTCCGCCAGCCAGCGCCGCAGCATTGATGACATTGAGCGCGGGCTGAAAAACGATCGCCTGGCGCAGCAGGCGGAAGCGCTGGAAAACAGCGGACAGTGGGGGCAGGCGGCGGAGTTGCAACGCCAGCGGTTGGCACTCGATCCTGGCAGCGTATGGGTGACTTATCGTCTGGCGAGCGATTTGCGCCAGGCCGGAGAGCCACGCGAAGCCGATGCGCACATGCAGCGTCTCGCTGCGCTCAAACCCGGCGATCCGGAGCAGGTGTACGCTTATGGCCTGTACCTCTCTGGTAATAATCAGGAGATGGCGGCGCTGAACCAGCTTAATGCGCTGCCGAAAGCACAGTGGAACAGTAATATCCAGGAACTGGCGGAACGGCTGCAAACCAATCGCCTGCTGGACAACGCCAACCGGCTGCGCGACAGCGGCCATGAAGAGCAGGCGCGGGCACTACTGGCGCAGCAGCCTGCGTCGACGCGTATTGATTTGACACTGGCTGACTGGGCGCAGCAGGGTGGCGATAGCGCATCTGCGCAGCACTATTTCAACCGGGTGCTGGAGCGGGAGACGAATAACCAGGACGCGCTGCTTGGTCTGGCGGAGTTGTATGCCGCCGATGGCAATAAAATGGCGGCGCGTGCGCAACTGGCGAAGTTGCCCGCCCCAACGGCGGCGCAACCGCAATCCATCAATACCCAGCGGCGTCTGGCGCTGGTGCAGGCCGCGCTTGGCGATACCGACAGCGCCCGGCAAACCTTTAGCCGCATTATGCCGCAGGCGAAAGCGCAGCCGCCGTCAATGGAGAGCGCGTTGGTGTTGCGTGATGCCGCGCGTTTTCAGGCGCAGCAGGGCGAGCCGCAGCAGGCGCTGGAAACCTGGAAAGATGCCATGGTGGCCTCCGGCGTGATTACCACGCCGCCTGCGGATAACGACACCTTCACGCGTTTAACGCGCAATAACGCGAAAGATGACTGGCTGAAGCGTGGTATCCGCAGCGATGCGGCCGATCTCTACCGGCAGCAGGATATCAATGTCACGCTCCAGCATGATTATTGGGGCTCCAGCGGTACCGGCGGGTATTCCGATCTGAAAGCCCATACCACCCTGTTGCAGGCGGATGCGCCGCTGGCGGACGGACGGATGTTCTTCCGCACTGATGTGGTGAATATGAACGTGGGCAGCTTCGACACCACAGATGATGTTTACGATCCCAACTGGGGTACCTGTTCCGCGACGCCATGTCGCGGCAACACCAGCCAGAAAGCCAATGGCGCAAGTCTCGCGGTCGGTTGGCAAAATGGCACCTGGTCGGGGGATATCGGCACCACGCCGATGGGGTTTGATGTGGTGGATGTCGTGGGTGGCCTGAGCTACAGCAGCGATTTGGGGCCGCTGGGGTACACTGTTAACGTCCATCGCCGGCCGATTTCCAGCTCATTACTGGCGTTCGGCGGGCAAAAAGATCCGAACACCGGCGTCACATGGGGGGGTGTTCGCGCAACGGGCGGCGGCGTTAGCCTGAGTTACGACAAAGGTGAAGCGAACGGTGTCTGGTCGAGTTTGAATGCGGATTCCCTCACCGGTAAGAACGTGGCGGATAACTGGCGCATTCGCTGGATGACTGGCTACTACTACAAGCTAATCAACAAAGATAATGAACGTTTGACCGTCGGCCTCAACAATATGCTGTGGCATTACGACAAGGATCTGAGCGACTACACGCTGGGACAGGGAGGCTATTACAGCCCGCAGCAGTATATCTCGTTTGCGGTGCCGGTTGTCTGGCGGAAACGTACGGCAAACTGGTCGTGGGAGCTGGGCGCGTCGGGTTCGTGGTCGCACTCAAAAACCGATGGCATCAAACGCTATCCGTTGCAGAATCTGATTCCGGATAACCAGTTCTTTGCTAACGGCGACCGAATGTTCCTGGATAAGGACAATAGCAGTACGAGCAGCAGCTCGAACGGTTTTGGTTATACCGCCCGTGCGCTGGTAGAGCGCCGGGTGACGTCTCACTGGTTTATTGGGGCGGGTGTCGATATTCAGCAAGCGAAGGATTACACGCCAAGCCATGCGTTGATTTATGTACGTTATTCCGGCGCCGGGTGGCAGGGCGATATGGATATGCCGCCGCAAACGCTCACGCCTTACGCTGACTGGTAATAAAAGACAATTCCTGGTGGTTAATCGCTATGCGTCATGGCTGGCGCAGGGTGATTAAACACTTCTTATTCAATAAGTTACCTACGATGATTGCCGCAATCCTCTTTCGCGTTGCAATCTGACGGGCGTTTGTCTCAAGAGCGTCACGATCGAGTATAATCTGGCGGCAGAGTCGCTGTTGATTTCCTCTGCGCTTATCGTACCTCTGGAGAGTGATTTTGCGTGTTAGCCGTTCTTTAACCATTAAACAGATGGCTGCGGTGTCTGCCGTGTCCATGGTGTTTGTTTTTATTTTTTGCGTCATTCTGCTGTTTCACTTCTTACAGCAGAATCGCTATAACACGGCCATGCAACTGGAAAGTATTGCCCGCTCTGTTCGAGAACCGCTCTCGGCAGCGATTCTGAAAGCCGATATTCCTGACGCGGAATCTATCTTGCAGCAAATTAAACCTGCCGGGGTGGTGAGCCGGGCGGACGTCGTGCTGCCCAATCAATTTCAGGCGCTGCGGATGCGCTTTATTCCGGAACGCCCAATCCCGGTGATGATCACCCGGATGTTTGAATTACCGATCCAGATCTCGCTGCCGATTTATTCGCTGGAGCGCCCGGCCAACCCTCAGCCACTGGCTTACCTGGTATTGCAGGCGGATTCGTACCGTGTCTATAAATTCGTTATCAGCACACTGTCTACGTTAGTGACTGCTTACTTACTGCTTTGGCTCATGCTGACCGTCGCGATTTCCTGGTGCATGAATCGGTTACTGGTACACCCGCTGCGGAAAATCGCCCGTGAGTTAAATGATCTCTCAGCAGAGGATCGCCTTGGGCATCAGTTGATTTTGCCTTCCCATCACCATGACGATGAAATAGGCATCCTGGTGCGTGGCTATAACCGGCATCAACAGCAATTGCTGCGGGAATATGATGCGTTAAATCAGCAATCCACGCAGTTCCCGGTGTCTGAATTGCCGAACAAGGCTTTTCTGATGGCGTTGCTGGAGCAGACGGTTGCGCAGAAAAAGACCACAGCGCTGATGGTGATTGCCTGCGACACGCTGCGCGATACGGCGGGCGTATTGCAGGAAAATCAGCGAGAAATGCTGCTGCTGACGCTGGTAGAGAAGCTGAAGTCGGTGCTGTCACCGCACATGACGCTTGCGCAGGTCAGCGGTAATGACTTCGCGATTATTGCCAACGGCGTAGAGGAGCCGTGGCATGCTATCACTTTAGGTCAGCAAGTACTCACTGCGATTAACGAGCGGATTCCGCTTCAGGGGATCCAGTTACGCCCGACAGCCAGTATCGGCGTGGCGATGTGTCATGGCGATCTTTCCGCTGAGCAGCTTTACCGCCGCGCGGTATCCGCAGCCAGCAGTGCGCGGCACAAAGGGAAAAACCAGCTCCAGTTCTTCGATCCGCAACACATGGCGCTGGCGCAGCAGCGTCTGGCCCTTGAAAGCGATATTCTCTCTGCGCTTGAGCAGGGAAAATTTGCGATTTGGCTGCAACCGCAGGTGGATCTTGCCAGCGGTGAACTTAAAAGCGCAGAAGTGTTGCTGCGTATGCAGCAAGAGGACTCTCGCTGGGCGTTGCCGGAAGGTCTGATTGAACGTATCGAATCCAGTGGGTTGATGATCAACGTGGGTTACTGGGTGCTGGAAGAGTCCTGTCGCTTACTGGCGGCATGGCAGTCGCGGGGGATTATGCTGCCGCTGTCGGTCAATCTTTCCGCCTTGCAACTTCTTCATCACAATATGGCGTCCGATATGCTTGAACTGCTGCATCGCTACCGTATCGCACCCGGTACGCTGATCCTGGAAATCACGGAGAGTCGCCGTATTGATGATCCGCAAGCCGCGGTGGCGATCCTACGCCCGTTGCGCGACGCCGGGGTTCGCATTGCGCTGGACGACTTCGGTATGGGTTATGCCGGGTTACGTCAGTTACAACATATGAAATCGCTGCCTGTGGATGTGCTGAAAATCGACAAGACATTTGTTGACGGGTTACCGGATGACAACAGCCTGGTATCGGCCATTATCCATATGGCGCGCAGCCTCGAGCTGGAGATTATTGCTGAAGGGGTGGAGCGGGAAAATCAGCGCGACTGGCTGGCGCAAGCGGGCGTAGATGTGGCGCAAGGCTTCCTTTTTGCCCATGCCTCGTCACCAGAGGCGTTTGAACAGCGTTGGTTTACCGGTTCGGTATGACTGAAAATCGTTAAATTGTTACGAGGTTGTGCGAGTCAGTTCAAACTTTTTAACATTGTTGTTTCGGATTTGATGTAAGTTTATTTCTGTCATGTTTGACGGGTGTTATTTTTAAACCGCAGGCTAATTGAAAACCCCACAAAGCCTGAGGTTTAATCCAAGGACACCTTATGAAAACCTCTCTATTTAAAAGTCTCTACTTTCAGGTTCTGACAGCAATAGCCATCGGTATTCTGCTTGGCCATTACTATCCTGAATTAGGTGCGCAGATGAAGCCGCTTGGTGATGGCTTCGTTAAGCTTATCAAGATGATCATCGCGCCCGTCATTTTCTGTACGGTTGTCACCGGTATCGCTGGTATGGAAAGCATGAAGGCGGTTGGTCGCACCGGTGCGGTTGCACTGCTTTACTTCGAGATCGTCAGTACCCTGGCGCTGATTATCGGCCTTGTCATTGTTAACGTAGTGCAACCCGGCGCGGGGATGAATGTCGACCCCGCGACGCTGGACGCGAAAGCGGTGGCGGTTTACGCCGAACAGGCGCAGCAACAGGGGATTATCGCCTTCCTGTTGGATGTGATCCCCGCCAGCGTCATTGGTGCGTTCGCCAGCGGTAATATCCTTCAGGTGCTGTTGTTCGCCGTGTTGTTTGGCTTTGCGTTGCATCGCCTCGGTCATAAAGGCCAGCTGATTTTCAACGTTATCGAAAGCTTCTCGCAGGTGATTTTCGGCATCATCAACTTCATCATGCGTCTTGCGCCGATTGGCGCGTTCGGCGCAATGGCATTCACCATCGGCAAATATGGCGTCGGCACGCTGGTGCAGCTCGGCCAGTTGATTATCTGCTTCTATGTGACCTGTATTCTGTTTGTGGTGGTGGTACTCGGTGCGATTGCCCGGGCGACCGGGTTCAGCATCTTCAAGTTTATTCGCTATATCCGTGAAGAGCTGCTGATCGTGCTCGGTACATCGTCGTCGGAGTCTGCGCTGCCACGCATGCTTGAGAAGATGGAACGGTTGGGCTGCCGCAAATCGGTGGTCGGGCTGGTTATTCCGACGGGGTACTCCTTTAACCTCGATGGCACCTCTATCTATCTGACGATGGCGGCGGTGTTTATCGCCCAGGCTACCAACAGTCATATGGATATCTTCCATCAAATTACGCTGCTGGTGGTGCTGCTGCTCTCCTCGAAAGGTGCTGCCGGGGTGACCGGGAGTGGCTTTATTGTGCTGGCCGCGACGCTCTCTGCGGTGGGTCATCTACCGGTGGCGGGTCTGGCGCTGATTCTGGGGATTGACCGCTTTATGTCGGAAGCCCGTGCGTTAACCAACCTCGTGGGTAACGGTGTGGCGACCATTGTGGTGGCGAAGTGGGTGAAGGAACTGGATCAGAAACAGTTGTCCGATACGCTCAATAATCGTGCTGAAAGCGGAAAAACCCGCGAAATTTCCTCATAATTTCATGACTTATGACCGCAGTCCCTTGTCGGACTGCGGGCTTCTGCGCATAATTCCCCCTATTACCGTCACAATTCACGATGAATTTTCGGGATTATTCACTTCACGGTGTGACGTTTTGCTTTTCCTGCGGTCTAAAAGCGAAGTGTTTTTACGTATCTTTCGGCCTCCTCCTGGAGGGCTGACTTTTTAACCAGGAATGTTGATTAGGGGTTCTCATGCAGGGCACAAAAATTCGGTTGTTAACAGGCGGTTTGCTGATGCTGGCGGCTGTCGGTTATGTGCAGGCAGATGCGCTCCAGCCCGACCCGGCCTGGCAACAAGGGACACTGGGAAATGGTTTTCAGTGGCAGGTTTTAGCCACGCCACAGCGTCCCAGCGATCGCATTGAAATTCGCCTGTCTATTAATACCGGTTCGCTCACCGAAAGCACACAACAGAGCGGTTTCAACCATTTTATTCCTCGCATCGCGCTGACCCATAGCGGTCCGCTGGAGCCTGTGCAGATGCGTTCGCTCTGGCAGCAGGGCATCGATCCGAAACGTCCGTTGCCGCCAGCGGTGGTGTCGTACGACTTTACGCAGTACAGCCTGAGTCTGCCAAATAATCGTGGCGACTTGCTGAAAGAGGCGCTGGCCTGGCTGGCGGATGCCGCCGGGAACTTAACCATTACGCCTGAGACCGTTAATCATGCGCTTGCCAGCAACGATATGGTCGTCACCTGGCCTGGCAATACGACAGATAACGCCTGGCGTTATCGCCTGAAAGGTTCCGCGTTGTTGGGTCACGATCCGGCCGTGATGCCAAAAGAGCCGATCGATGCCGCACAGGTCAAGGCATTCTACGAAAAATGGTATACACCGGACGCCATGACGCTGATTGTGGTCGGCAATGTGGACAGCCGCGCGATTGCCGAGCAAATCAATAAAACCTTTGGTGAACTGAAGGGTAAACGCCATACGCCAGCGCCTGTGCCGACGCTGTCGCCTTTGCCGCCGCAGCCGGTAAGTCTGATGACCGACGCGGTTACGCAGGATCGCCTGTCAATTATGTGGGATTCTGCCTGGCAGCCGATCCGTGAATCGTCGGCGCTGGAGCGATACTGGCGTGCGGATTTGGCCCGTGAAGCGCTGTTCTGGCACATCCAGCAGAATCTGACCCGCAATAACGCCAAGGATATTGGCCTGAGCTTCGAGTGCCGCGTGCTGTTCCAGCGGGCGCAATGCGCCATTAACGTTGATTCACCAAACGACAAGCTTAATGCCAATGCGGGGCTGATCGCGCGTGAACTGGGGAAAGTGCGGCAAAAAGGCCTGCCGGAAGAGGAGTTTAAGGCGCTGATCGCGCAGAAGAACCTGGAGTTGCAGAAGCTGTTTGCGACCTATGCCCGCACCGGCACCGATATTCTGATTAGCCAGCGGGTGCGCTCGTTGCAAAACCAGGTCGTGGACATTGCACCGGAGCAGTATCAGAAACTGCGTCAGGCCTTCCTCAACAACTTAACGCCGGAAATGCTGAACCAGGATCTGCACCAGCAGTTATCGCAGGATATGTCGTTGATACTGCTGCAACCAAAAGGTGAGCCGGAATACAACATGAAGGATTTGCAGGCGACGTGGGAAGAGGTGATGGCACCAGCCGAAGCCACAGCTGCGCCGGCAAGCAATGATGATATGCGTTCCGATGTGTCGGATATTCCGCCACGGCAATGATGAAAATGACGCTTCTCCCCATCGGGCAGAGGCGTCAACGTCAACTCAGTTCGGCATCGCGTTGCGCGGAATGATCGCACCACGGTACTGAATTACCGTGCTGGCGGTTAAATGGCCGCGTTTTGCTGCCGCAACGGCATCGCCGCCGGTCAGCCGCACGGACAGATAGCCTGCGCTGAACGAGTCGCCCGCTGCGGTGGTATCGATCACTTTTTCTTTCGGCAATTTCACTGCCGGGACTTCCACAATCGCTTCGCCCGCAATCGCCACCAGGCATGCGTCCGCGCCGCGTTTGATGACCACTTCTTTCACACCGGCTTGCTGGGTGCGCGCTATCACTTCTTCGACAGGCTTTTCGCCCCACAACAGATCTTCATCATCCAGCGTCAGGAAAGCGATATCGGTGCAGGCGAGCATCTGCTGATAAACCTGGCGCGTCTCTTCTTTGCTGGCCCACAAACGTGGACGGTAGTTGTTATCGAAAATGACTTTACCGCCATTGGCGCGGCACTCCTGCAGCAATGACAGCAGTTTATGACGGCTGGTCGGGCTCAGAATAGCCAGGCTAATGCCGCTCAGATAGAGATAATCGAACGTGGCCAGTTCTTCACAGATTGCGTCGGATTGGTCGCTCTCCAGCCAGAATTTGGCTGCGGCTTCGTTACGCCAATAGTAGAAGGTGCGTTCGCCGGTCGCATCGGTTTCGATGTAGTACAAGCCAGGCAGGCGGTTTTCCATACGCTGAGTCAGGCGGGTATCCACGCTCTCGCTCTGCCACGCTTCCAGCATCTGTTGGCTGAAGTTATCCGTACCCAGCGCGGTGACATAGTGCACGGACAACGCCGCAGGATCGACCTGGCGCGCGATGTAAACCGACGTGTTAAGGGTATCGCCACCAAAGCCACGATTAACTTCTGCGCCTTTTTGTGACAGCTCGATCATGCATTCGCCAATGACGGCAATTTTCCTGGACATAGTCGTGAACCTGAATCAGATGAATTAACGGTAGTGTGCGTTGTGGGTGATTCGTGGTCAACTATATTAAAACAACGTTCCAGTATTTTTTTGAGCTAAAGCGTGTTCTGTGCAGATTCCGGCGTCCCGCTTTTTGGTTTTTGCCGCCAGCGTGAACATAAAGTTATCAGACCGAGCGCCGATAACCCTTTGACGAGTTCCTCCAGGTCATCCCATCGACAGGACAGTAGAAATGAAGTTAAAGCAGGTCATCCAGCGACTCAATATTCCTGAGGCAGACATAGAAAGCTTGCAGGAACGTCGTTACTGGCTGCAATGCGAGCGTGCTTATACTTATCAGCCCATCTACAGAACAGATGGCCGCCTGATGGCTATTGAAGTATTGACCATTGTGACCCATCCGTTGCAACCGGATCAGCGCATCGCGCCGGATCGCTACTTTTCGGAAGTGGCAGTGCGCCAGCGTGTGGAAGTGGTGTACGAGCAGGTGGCGCTACTGGCAGAGCAAAAGGCATTCTTCGAGGAAAATGATGTGCTGGCATCGGTGAATGTCGATGGCCCAACGCTGCTGGCGATGCGCCAGAATGAAGAGTTAATGTCACTGGTGGCATCACTGCCGTGGATCCGCTTCGAGCTGGTTGAACATATCCGTTTACCGCAAGACTCCACCTTCGCGTCAATCAGCGAAATCGGCCCGCTCTGGCTGGACGATTTTGGCACCGGCATGGCGAATTTCTCGGCGCTGAGCGAAGTCCGTTACGACTACATCAAAGTCGCGCGCGATCTGTTCATCATGTTGCGTAAAACCCCGGAAGGGCAAAATCTGTTTACGCTGCTGTTGCAGTTGATGAACCGTTATTGCCAGGGCGTGATTGTTGAAGGGGTTGAAACCCTGGAAGAGTGGCGCGACGTGCAGGATTCGCCGGCGTTTGCCGCACAGGGCTATTTTCTCTCGCGCCCGGTTCCTTTAGCCAGGCTTGAACATGTGATACTCGAACTGTAATCACCGCCCTTTCCCTGAGCCTCAACTATCTTTATGAAAGTCAGGCTGTAAAGGAAAGGCACAATGACAAAAACGAGTAAAGCGATTATTGCCGTCATTGCGACGCTGCTGTTACTGATTGTGGTTGCCATCATTGTTGTCGCCACATTCGACTGGAACCGCCTCAAACCGACGATTAACGAGAAAGTCTCAGCTGAACTGAACCGCCCTTTCGCCATCCGCGGCGATCTTGGCGTGGTTTGGGAGCGGCAAAAAGAGGAAACTGGCTGGCGAAGCTGGGTGCCCTGGCCGCATGTGCATGCCGATGACGTCCTGCTTGGCAACCCGCCGGACATTCCCGAAATCACCATGGTGCATCTGCCTCGTGTGGAAGCCACGCTGGCCCCGCTCGCGCTGCTAACCAAAACCGTCTATCTACCGTGGATCAAACTTCAGCAGCCCGATGCCAGATTGATTCGTCGCTCCGATACGTTGAATAACTGGACCTTCAACCTCGCCAGTGACAGCACGAAAAAGCCCGATACGCCCCCCTCCGACTGGTCTTTCCGCCTCGATACGATCCTTTTCGATCGCGGTCGCATCGCTATTGATGACAGCGTGACCCGCGCCAATATCGACATCCTGGTCGACCCGCTCGGCAAGCCGTTGCCCTTTAGCGAAGTCACAGGCAAAAGCGATAACAAAACCAACGCAGGAGATTATGTCTTTGGCCTGACGGCGAAAGGGCGCTACAACGGTCAGCCGCTCTCCGGTACGGGGAAAATCGGTGGCATGCTGGCGCTGCGCAGCGAAGGGACGCCCTTTCCGGTGCAGGCAGATTTCCGTTCAGGCAATACCCGCGTGGCATTTGTCGGCACTGTTAATGACCCTCTGAATCTGGGCGGCATCGATCTGCAACTGAAATTCGGCGGCGACTCGCTTGGCGACCTGTACGATCTCACCGGCGTACTGCTGCCGGATACGCCCCCCTTTGAAACGGATGGTCACTTAGTGGCGAAGCTCTATGACGCTAAGGGCCAGATCTATGATTACCGCGACTTTAATGGCCATATCGGCGACAGCGATATTCACGGTACGCTCAAGTACACCACCGGAAAACCACGCCCTAAACTGGAAGGTGACGTCGAATCGCGCCAGCTTCGTCTGGCGGATTTGGGGCCGCTGATTGGCGTCAATTCCGGCAAAGGCACCGTGGCGAAAAAAGAGGATGCGTCAACGCAGCCGGCAGGGAAGGTGCTGCCGTACGATCGTTTCGAAACCGACAAATGGGACGTGATGGATGCCGATGTCCGTTTTAAAGGTCGCCGTATTGAACACGGTTCAACGCTGCCCATCAGTGACCTCTCGACCCACGTATTGCTAAATAATGCCGATTTGCGTCTGCAACCGCTGAAGTTCGGCCTGGCGGGCGGTACGATTTCAGCCACCCTCCACCTTGAAGGCGATAAGAAGCCAATGCACGGGCAGGCGGATATCCAGGCGCGTCGCCTGAAGCTCAAAGAACTGATGCCCAACGTGGAACTGATGCAGAAGACGCTCGGGGAGATGAACGGTGATGCCAACATTCGGGGGGCGGGTAATTCTGTCGCAGCACTGCTGGGTACCAGCAATGGCGATCTGAAGCTGCTGATGAACGACGGTCTGGTGAGCCGTAACCTGATGGAGATCCTCGGTCTTAACGTCGGTAATTACCTTGTCGGGCAGATCTTTGGCGATGATGAAGTCCGGGTCAACTGTGCGGCGGCGAATCTCAATCTGGTGAACGGCGTCGCGCGCCCGCAGATCTTTGCTTTTGATACGGAGAACGCGTTGATCAACGTAACAGGCAGCGCCAGTTTTGCGTCAGAGCAGTTGGATTTAACCATCGATCCGGAAAGTAAAGGCATCCGTATTGTGACGCTACGCTCGCCGTTGTACGTGCGCGGCAGTTTCAAAAACCCGCAGGCGGGCGTCAAAGCCGGGCCATTGATTGCCCGCGGTGCGGTCGCGGCAGCACTGGCAACGTTAGTCACCCCAGCAGCAGCCTTACTGGCGTTGGTTTCGCCTTCTGAAGGTGAACAAAATCAATGTCAGGCCATTTTGTCGCAAATGAAGCACTAAAGGAGAAAGTGGGGTTTCTGGCTTCCGTCACCGGCGAGTGAATGTTCTGCCTCTTCCTGAAGGTTGGGATTTTCTTCCCTGGGGTGCGGGGGTTTTCTCCCTCTCCCTTTTAGGGAGAGGGCGGGGTGAGGGTAAATATTACAGCGACTGGTGCTTAGTCTCGTGCGTCAGCAGCAGAGCGAGCAACGTCAATGACGCCATCGCCGCCAGGTAAATCCCAACGTAAAACAGACCGTAGTTCGCCTGCAACCAGGTCGCGATATACGGTGCCACCGATGCGCCCAGAATGGACGACACGTTGTAGGAGAACGACGCGCCGGTATAGCGAACTTCCGTCGGGAACAGCTCCGGCAGCAGCGCGCCCATCGGGCCAAAGGTCAGCCCCATCAGACTCAGACCAATCAACAGATACGCCATCACCAGCACCGGGTTACCGGAACCGAGCAACGGCGGGAAGATGCACAGCGCGAACAGAATAATCAGCGAGGTGATCACCACCATGCTTTTGCGACGACCGAACGCATCCGCCAGTAAGCCTGCAACCGGAACCATCACGCCAAAACCGATCACGGCCAGCATCAGCATCCACAGCACTTCGTTACGCGGCAGGCCCAGCCCCTGCGCCGAGGTGCTGTAGGTCATCGAGTAGACCGTCATGATGTAAAACAGTGTATAGGTTGCCAGCATGATAAACGTGCCCAGCACCGTCACGCGGACGTGTTTGGTCAACAGCGTTCCCAACGGAATTTTGACCTGTTTCTTTGCCGCCGCGACTTTGGCGAATACCGGGGTTTCATGCAGGGACACGCGAACATACAGACCGATAATGACCAGCACGGCGGAGAAGATAAATGGCACGCGCCAGCCCCAGCTCATAAACTGTTCATCGGTCAGCAGCCAGGAGAGCAGCAGGAAGGTGCCGTTGGCAAAGAAGAAACCGATCGGTGCGCCAAGCTGCGGGAAGGAGCCATACAGCGCACGTTTGCGCGGCGGGGCGTTCTCCGTCGCCAGCAGGGCTGCGCCGCCCCATTCACCGCCCAGGCCCAGACCCTGGCCAAAACGCGCCAACGCCAGCAGCAACGGCGCCATTACGCCAATAGTCTCGTAGCCCGGCAGCAGGCCGATCACGACCGTGGAAATGCCCATGGTCAGCAGCGAGGCGACGAGTGTAACTTTCCGGCCGACGCGATCGCCGAAGTGACCAAATACCGCAGAGCCGATTGGACGGGCGATAAAGGCAATCGCGAAGGTTGCCAGCGATTGCAGTGTTGCCGCCGTCGGATCACCCTGCGGGAAGAAGATATGAGGAAAAACAATGACCGCAGCGGTGGCGTAAATATAGAAGTCGAAGAATTCGATGGCGGTGCCGATCAGAGACGCGATGACGACTTTATTACGGGAGTTTACCGGTGCGTTTTCCTGTTCGTTGTCTAATGTTGTGGCTGTAGCTTGCATAAAATTTTCTTATTTTGGCGAACGAACAGCCATATTAGTCACAGCAAAAGAGACATTTCAATCTGTAACAAAATCACGGACAGCCTGAAAATTGAGCAAAAAGCGAATAATTTTCAGGCTCGCGATTTACCTTCTATGAAATGCTTCACAATTTTTAAAGATTGGTGGATAAAACTGGTTTTTGGTTAAATAAAAGTTACGTTCTGGATTATCATGCTGAAATCATCGATCGGGCTGATATTTTGCGTTTACGTTCAGCCCGATAGCTGCTTAGCGGGGTGTCCTGCCCGGCATGCGCGGGTCATCTTTATAGTGCGCGGTGGCAATCCAGGCTGCGCAGAACAGGGTCAGGCGGGCAAAGAAGTAGAAAAAGGCCATCAGCCCGAGCACGGAGCCAAATGCAGCGCCGGAAGGGGATTTCACCAGTGAAGGGAGCGTCCAGGTCATGACGATTTTAATGACCTCAAAGCCGATGGCGGCAATTAACGTCCCACGAATCAGCGCCTTTCTGCGCGGGCGATGACGAGGCAAGCGCCAGAAGATCCAGAAGAACAGCAGATAGTTGGCAAAAATAGATATCGCCAGGCCAATCAGTCGCCAGGCCGGTTTCAACCACTCAATGTAATCCAGGTAGAGCGCTGAGATAATCATCTGTTGTGCTGCGCCAGCAATCGAGGTGATCGACAGCGTAATAATCAGCGCCACCAGCAGACCTATCAGCGAGATGAAATCGCGGAAATATTTCACCCAGAGTTTCTCTTTGTCCTGGGCATTGCGCTCCCAGACATCACGCGACTGGGCGCGGATCGCTTCACGCAGGTTACCCATCCAGTTGATGCCGGAATAGAGGGCAATTGCCAGCCCGACAATACCGACAGTGGTGCGTTGTTGCACCGCAATATTGATGGTGTTCTTCAGGGTCATTGCCATCGTCGGATCGCTGACGCTCATCAGGATTTTGTCGAAAATATCCTGTAACAGCGTAGGGTGTGAGGCGAGCACAAAACCGGCGGCGGCGAACGAGACCATCAGGATCGGGATCATCGACAGAAATGAGAAATAGGTGATGGCGGCGCCAAACTGATTTCCCATACGATCGTTAAAGCGTTCCGTCGCGCGGATCAGGTGCGCAATCATCGGGCGTCGCTGGATTTTTTTCGCGGTGCTGGTCAGCGTATTCAGCGTACTGTTGAGTTTATCGCTGGCGGGACGTTTCTTTTCGGGGGGCTGCTCCGCCATCTTCCTGACGGGTTGGTAGTCGAGATCGTGCGTCGGGCGTTTTTCGTGGTTTTCCGGCGTCATCAGGTGCGTTTTCCTTCTCCTGAATGGGTTAGTGTGAAAATTATAGCCTGGGGGGCTAATCGACATAATCTCTTAACGCGCCTGCCAGCCACTCCATAAACAGATGTACCCGGCGAGAAAGATTACGGCGATGGGGATAAATCAGCGACACCGACATTGGCTCTGCGCGGTATTGCGGCAGGATCTCCACCAGTTTTCCGCTGCGTAACGCATCCCGTACGCCAATACGTGGTACCTGGATAATCCCCAGCCCGGCGAGACAGGCGGCCTGGTAAGTTTCAGTACTGTTAACCGTCAGAATGCCGCCGGTTTTCACCCAGCGGGTCTGGTTATCCTGCCACACCTCAAAACCTTGCGGTCGGGTGCCGAGATTGACGGCGTAGTGCACCAGAGCATGGGAAGATAAGTCCTCCAGTGTTTCCGGATAGCCAAAACGCGCCAGATAATCCGGGCTGGCGCAGTTGATGATCGACAAGCGGCCCAGTTGGCGAGCTATCAGGCCAGAATCTTTCAGCGTGCCCACCCGCACCACACAGTCAAACCCTTCGCGGATAATGTCCACCAGCCGGTCACTACTGCTCAGTTCCAGTTCAATACCGGGATACTGTTGTAAAAACGCGGGCAGGCGCGGGATCACCAGATTTTTCGCGACACCGACGGGCATATCCACCCGTAAACGGCCGCTGATGCTGGAAGGATCGTGTAAAAAAAGGCCATCCAGCTCATCCATGTTCGCCAGCAGATCTTTTGCCCGCTCGTAATAGACCATCCCATCTTGCGTGAGCTGTACGCGTCGTGTAGTGCGGTGCAGCAACTGTGTACCAAGGTGGGTCTCCAGCGCCTGGATCTGCCGCGATACGCTACCTTTAGGAAGTCCCATAGAGTCTGCCGCCCTGGAGAAGCTCTCCAGCTCCGCGACGCGGATGAACAGTTGCATTGCGTAAATTTTATCCATCATTGCACGCTATTGTTATCGTCATTGAAACAGTGAAACGTAATTTAGCACCTTTATTGTTTTCATATCACCTAATAAGCTTTTCTCACTCCCCTGATTCAGCAAAAACGAGGTTCTTATGACACAACATATTGCAGTAGTAACTGGCGGTAGCCGTGGATTAGGTAAAAACGCGGCGCTGAAGCTGGCGGCGAAAGGAATCGGCATTATCCTGACCTACAATAATAACGCCGACGATGCGCAACAGGTGGTACGCGAAATTGAGCAAAAAGGCGTAAAAGCCACGGCATTACAGTTGAATGTCGGCGATAGCGCGAGTTTTCCCGCTTTCACCCGTGCAGTACAGGAACAGCTGAAAACGGTATGGCAGCGTGAGACGTTTGATTATTTATTAAACAACGCTGGCATTGGCATTAACGCGTCGTTTGCCGACACGACGGAAGCGCAGTTTGACCAGTTGGTGAACATCCACTTTAAGGGACCGTTCTTCCTGACGCAGAGCCTGCTGCCGCTAATGAAAAACGGCGGGCGCATTCTCAATGTCTCCAGCGGCCTGGCTCGTTTTTGCCAGCCAGGTTATGCCGCTTATGCCGCCATGAAAGGTGCGATGGAAGTTCTGACGCGCTATCAGGCGAAAGAGTTGGGAGCACGCGGCATTTCGGTCAATATTATTGCGCCGGGGGCAATCGAGACCGATTTCGGCGGTGGCATGGTACGTGATAATGAGCAGATTAATCAGCATATTGCCGCGCAGACGGCGCTTGGCCGTGTGGGCTTGCCGGATGATATTGGCGATGCAATTGCTGCCTTGCTCAGCGATGAGCTGCATTGGATGAATGCGCAGCGTATCGAAGTTTCCGGGGGCATGTTCCTGTAAAACGCGACGCCCGGCAGGTACATTGCTGCCGGGCGTATGGCGATTATTGCTTCTGAAAGTGCGTAACCCGGACGCGAACCGGTTGTTGTTTTTTATCCAGCGAGCCGGTGACGCCCACCAGTTCATCGGGCGAGATGGATTTCCCGTCAAAAACTGCCATTGGAATATCCAGCTGTATCTGATCGGTTTTATCGCGGAACAAGTACACATCTTTGCCTTCCCTTTCCACCAGGTTACCGCGCAGTGAGACCGATGCACCGTCATGCAGGGCTTTGGCCTGCTGGATAGTCATGGTGCGGGCATCCTCCATGCCGCGATAGCCATCATCCATCTTATGCGGCGGCGGCGGGGCCTTATCTGCCTTCAGGCCGGGTTGATCGTCTGCGAATGCTGTCATGGAGAACAGCGCCGCCAGACAGGCGGTCAGCAACATTTTCTTCATCACTTCTCCTGAATAGGACCGGAACACACTCCTAAGCCTGGCAGAGGTCGGAAAGGTATGCTGGCGAATTAGCCATTATTCCCATATTCGTGTCGCAATAAACCAAATAACCAGTCGTTTTGCCAGCGTCCCGCCAGCCACCAGGCTTCGCGCAGTTCCCCTTCCAGTATAAAACCGGTTTTTTCCAGTAAGCGCCGGGAAGCGATATTTCCTGACGTAACCGTAGCCACCAGCCGCCGGATGCCACCCTCGCTGAACGCGTAATCGCACACTGCTTTTAGGGATTCCCGACCATAGCCTTTGCCCTGCGCCTGGGGGGCGAACAGGAAACCCACTTCGGCACAGTCATCTTCGCGGTGAATATATCCGGTCACCCCCAGCGGCATTTGCGTCGTGTTGTCGCGGACGACTAAGCAGAGCCAGTGCCGGCTTCCCGGGAACCATTCCGGTAGTCGTGATAGGAATTGCTCGCGGATTTCCTCGCTGGAGCGGGGATCCGCAACGTAGCGCATCACATCCGGCTGCTGTTGCAGTGAAAGGAAAAATTCCCAGTCACTTTCTACAATCGACGAGCAGATCAGTCTTGGGGTACGAAGCATTAACATCGTGAATGTCTCCGGCAATTTTTTTTCGTGTTCAAACGGCTGTCACTGATAATACGTAGCATCTGAGCTATCTTTTAATGACTCATAAATAAAGAAAAAGTTAAGCGCTGACATTGTCCAGCTAATTATTTCTACAGTTGTACTTAAAGGAAAATAATGACACATACTGCCCCAGATAGTACGGGTGAACAGTTTGAAAAGTGTATTGCCGTTATTCGCGAGGCATCCATCGAAATTCTGTTATTGCTCAATGCGCATTTCGATGAGGGAAAAGATCCCCGCTGGTTTTTAGAACAACTGGATATTGCGCGCCTCAGTATGGGTGGGTGGGGCGCAGTGGCTAAACGACTTAAACTCAACGATGCGGAATTAACACAGTTCACTTTACAACTTCGCCATTTGCAGCAGCTCGTTCCGCACTATGAGAGCGGGCAAAACGTGACGGAAAATCAGCTTATCGCCGCGTTGCGTTTTGTGGCGGCGTTAGAAAATCTGCGCGCTAAGCAGCCGTTGCTGAGTTACAACACGTTGACAAAAGTGAGCGATGCCCAGCAGAAACAAGGCCTGACACAGTTGCGGGCGCTGGAGTTGATGATCACGTCGCTGGTGACGCAAGCATGGTCGGACCCGGAGCGGCTGCGTAACCATCTCAAAGTACAGTTTGGTGCAGACCGCGTGCGGCGTTGGCTGCGCGTTGGCGATCGTAACGATGTGCTAAGTGGTATGCGGTTTAGTGAACTGGCGCTGATGCTGATCGATAAGAAGGAGTTCAGCCAGCACTATGCGCGGATCTTCAATGACTCGTCGGTATTAACACTATTTCTGGAAACGCGTAAAACGCTACAGACGTTTCTGGAAGATATCCGCCAGATACGTGCGGCGGTGATTGCAAACCAGCCGCTGACGTCGAACCAGCTGAGTCTGCTGGCGAGTTATTACCCGCAAATCACCGGGCCGGTACAGCGGGCATGGGAAGAGGGGCGCACGAAAACAAACCCCGACGCATTACTGAAAGAAGCGGGAATGGGGCTGGACGCTTTCTGGGAACAAGCGCGGAAGAAAGATCGCGCGGCCGGAGGTGATGCAATGCCGATACGTGACAATATTGAACCGCCCGCGAAACGTGCGGCGCGTAGCCGCGAGGAGCGAGAGGTCATGCTCTCCGGGGCGTTATGGGGCGCGGTGGGCGTGATGGTGCTGTTAATGGTGATTGGCGCGTTCTGGATGTTTACCAGCGGGCTCTCCGTGCCGAATACCCGTGGAAGCGGTATTACCGTTCCGATTACCGAAGATCGCCAGCGGACATCGCCAAAGGAAGAACTGAGCAATATGGGGATTCCGCGCGATGAGAACAACTTCCGTTCGGCGATCGATCGCAATGACACCAAAGTGGTGTCGATGTTTTTACGGACGGGGATGAACTGGAAACTCTCCTGGACAGAACAGGCAATGGAGTCGGATTACAACGAAGTGCTGGACATGCTGCTCCGCTACCGGCTGCAAATGGATGAAAACCGGCCCTGTCGGCGGTTTATCACCACGTTGTCCCATGAAATGCTGGCGGGTAAAAAGCTCACTTCAACCGCAAAAAATTATCTGAGGGCATTTTGTACGCGGGACCCTGTGGTGGAGCGCCAGCGCTATGAGATGGAACAGGCGCAACTGCGCTATAACGCTGACCCGTCCGACGAGAACCGCAAACTGGCGGATATTCAGTCTGCCATCTATGACGTCATTGATTAATCAAATCTGCCCGGTAGCGCAATGCTTGCCGGGCATTTTCGTTACGGCTCGCCGTATAAACCAATCAGTCTGCGCACCACACCGTTTGTCCAGCCAAAGCCATCCTGTAGTGGGTACTCCCCACCGCCCCCTTCAGCAGGGGTGCTGCTGGCAATGTGGTACTTCTCAATCAGCTTATGGTGATGCTGGTAATAATGATTTACCGTTTGTAGCCAGCTATGGGCGATTTCGTTGCCCAGTGAATCATTGCCATACAGTTTGAAGCCCTGAATGGCCATCCACTGTAGCGGCGCCCAACCGTTGGGTTTATCCCACTGTTCACCGGTCTCATACTCGGTTGCCAGAATGCCGCCCGGCGTCAGCAGTCGCGCTGTAACGGCTTCCGCCACCCGGTCAGCCTGTTCATGCGTCGCCATACCGACATACAGCGGGACGATACTGGCAGCGGAAAACAGTGCCATCTCTTCACGACGCCAGTCATAGTCGCGGTAGCAGCCATGCTCATCATCCCACATGTAACGGTTAACCGCTGCCCGGCGATCGCTGGCTTTCTGGCGAAACAGCGCTTCCCGTTCGCGGTCGCCCTTCAGACCGGAAATGTTGGCGATGGTGCTTTCCAGCTTAAACAGGAACGCATTCAAATCGATAGGAATAAACTGCGTGGTGCGGATACTCGCCAGACGATGGGCGTCGCGCAGCCAGCGTGACGAGTAATCCCAGCCGGACGCTGCACCGGCACGCAGATCGCGGTAGACTTCGTTGGCCGGTCGCCCCGAGTTACGCGCGGTCTCCACGTCTTCAATCCAGGATTCGTCGCGTGGCGTATCACGGTCATCCCAGTAGCGATTAAGCAGTGAGCCATCAGGCATGCGCACCACATGGCGGTAGGCCTGGTTGAGCGCCAGCGACTCTGCGCCATCCATCCAGAAGGCGTACTCCATCAGCAAGTGTTCAAGATAGCGCCGCGCACCGCGTACACCATCCTCTTCAAACAGTTCCACCATCAGCGCAAAGACGGGCGGCTGCGAGCGGCTCAGGTAGTAGGTCCGGTTACCGTTCGGGATATGGCCGTAGCGTTCGATCATCCACGCAAAGTTATCCGCCATACAGCGCAGCAGATCGTCACGACCGCTTTCCGCCAGCCCAAGCATGGTGAAATAGGAGTCCCAGTAGTAGGTTTCACGGAATCGACCGCCAGGCACAATATAGGCTTGCGGCAGCGCCAGTAATGAAGACCACGGGATATGATCCTGGGGCTCGCGGGTCAGTACTGGCCACAGGTGATCGATATGCTCTTTCAGCGAACGACTGGGGTCGGAGATATACTCTTTGGCGTAGTTTTCCGGCATCCAGAAATGTCTCGCGACAAACTGACGCAGGTCGAATTCCGGTTTGCGTTTGATTTTACGATAGCGAATCAGAATATCGAGCGGATCCATTTTCGGCGCGCAATCGGGAAACGTTTTGCTATCGGCGAAGATGCGTGATGATTGCACGTGTTCAAACAGTTCAAGGTAACGATCGGCAGGGGTAAGCGCATCCGACGCGGGAAGCCCTTCGATCATTTCCGGTTCCGGCTCCGCCTCGATCATTTCATCCAGTTTTAACTCGCACGGATCGGTTTCGTAGACGGTTTCTTCTGCAATCACGAATTCGATAGGTTCTGCGCTTTGTTGTTTCTGGTTGAACATAGTGACGTTGGCCTCCGGATGTCGTCGTAAAAAAATGACGGGTGTTGCCCGGTTCTTTAATAAGCGTAGACATTCGCTTCGGTCTGTGAAAGACAAACTGTGCGCTTGATCACGTTTCTTTATCGGGTAACGGTTGGCGAATTTTCCATAACCTGTTGTTTATTCATAAACAAAACGGATAACCCAACGGCTGGCGCAGCGGCGAAATTCGGAGCATTCGTTTTGCAACGATTTGTGAATAATCCCCCCGCTGTACACTCGTGCAGGGTAAAGTGAGGGGATTGCCCGTCATAAAGAGGAAGCGCTATTTGGAACTCGCCACTATTACGTTAGAGCAATGTCTCGATATCCGCCATGCGGTACTGTGGCCGCAGCTTGAGCGGGATGCCTCGCGCGTGGAAGGCGATGAGCAGGCCTGGCATTATGGCGTATTGTCGCAGCAGCAGATCGTCAGTTGTTTATCTGTGTTTTTGCTCGGCGATCGTCACTGCCAGATCCGCAAATTTGCCACTTTGCAGGCGCATCAACAGCGTGGGTTTGGCGGTTTTTTATTGCGCTCGGTGCTCGATCGGCTACTGCAAACAGGCATGGCGTCGGTACAACTGGATGCCAGAACATCGGCCACATCGTTCTATACCCGTTTTGGTTTTATAGCCGAAGGGACACCGTTCTGTAAAAAAGGGGTGGAGTACATTCGCATGTCGCGCGGGTTATAAACACCCGGCGACATGGCTGCCGCCGGGAGGAGGGTTAACGCGGGATTTGCTGGGTAATGCAGTGGATGTTGCCGCCGCCGAGCAAAATTTCGCGCGCCGGGACACCGGTAATGACAAAGCCGGGGTACATCTCTTCGAACAGCGCCTGTGCTTTGGCATCGGTTGCCGCATCCAGCAGTGGGAAAATAATCTGCTGATTGCTGACCAGATAGTTGACGTAGGAACCGGCCAGGCGGTTGCCTTCATGGCGCTCAATCGCCGTGCCTTTTTCCACACCAATGGTCTCTTCCGCGCTGGCGTACAGCGGTTGCGGAGAGGGCATTTTCCAGACTTTCAGTGTGCGACCCTGCGCATCCTTTACGTTCTCCAGCACGTTGAGCGCTGCAACGGAGCGGGCGTACTGAGGATCGTTCTGGTCGTCAGTCCAGTGCAGCGCCACTTCGCCAGGACGCACGAAGCAGCACATATTGTCGATGTGGCCATCGGTTTCGTCATTAAACACACCTTCCGGCAACCAGATTATTTGCGATACGCCAAGATAGTCGCGCAACTGCTGCTCAATCTGATCCTGGCTTAACCCCGGATTGCGGTTGGGGTTCAGCAGGCATTCGGCGGTGGTCAGCAATGTGCCTTCGCCGTCAACGTGGATCGAGCCACCTTCCAGAATCAAATCCGTGTGATAGCAAGGCATCTGGTGGTAGTTCGCCACCTGAGCCGCAACCTGTTGATCGCGGTCCCACGGCGCGTACAACCCGCCGTTGAAGCCGCCCCAGGCGTTAAACGTCCAGCTAATGCCACGCCGTTCGCCCGCCGCATTGCGCACCACGGTGGGGCCGGTGTCGCGCATCCAGGCGTCATCGCTCTCCATCTCCACCAGCGTCACTTCAGCGGGCAGGGTGGCGCGCGCTTTGGTCATCTCAGCGACCGGGACGCCCATAATAACCGGCGTACTGTGCGAGATAGCCTTTGCCACTGCGGCAAAAGCCTGCTGCGCGGGGGCGGCATCTGCGCGCCAGTTATCCGTGCGATAAGGCCAAATCATCCATACCGCCTGGTGTGGCGCCCACTCTGCGGGCATGGCAAATCCATCTTTCACCGGCGTGGTCAGCTGTGACATCGGTTAGCTCCTTACGCTGCCATCAGAGGTGGCGATGGCGCCATACATGTTCGGGCGACGGTCGCGGAACAAACCCCAGGCGGCGCGCTGTGCGGCAACGGCATCCAGATCGAAAGTGTGCACTAGCACCGATTCGTCGGTTTTGTTTGCCTGCTCCACCAGGGCACCGGTCTGATCGGCAATGAAAGAGGAGCCGTAGAAGGTCATTTCCAGACCTTCAATGTATTTGCTGGCTTCGGTACCGATGCGGTTAGAGGCAATCACCGGAATGACGTTAGCGGCAGCGTGGCCCTGCTGGACGCGGGTCCAGTGCGGCTGGCTGTCGATGTCCGGGTAGGCGGGTTCAGAGCCGATTGCCGTCGGGTAGAAGATCACTTCTGCGCCCTGCAGTGCCAGGCAACGTGCGGTTTCCGGGAACCACTGATCCCAGCAGATACCAACGCCGACTTTGGCATAGCGGGTGTTCCACACTTTGAAGCCGGTATCACCAGGGATAAAGAACTGTTTTTCCTGGTACGCCGGGCCGTTCGGAATATGGGTTTTACGGTAGGTGTCCAGCACGCTGCCGTCGGCGTCGATCATCACCAGCGAGTTGTAATAGGCGTTATTGCTCTTTTCAAACAGGCTCAGTGGCAGCACCACTTCCAGCTCTTTTGCCAGCGCAGAGAAGTGCTTAATCAGTGGGCTGGTGGCGACTTCCTGTGCCAGCGCGTAGTGTTCCGGGCTTTGGTCGATGCAGAAATAGGGCGCAGCGAACAGTTCCTGAATGAGGATGATCTGCGCGCCTTTGCTGTGGGCTTCACGGACCAGGCGTTCAGCGTTCTGAATGTTTTTTTCCAGATCCCAGCTACAGGCCATTTGCGTTGCGGCGACTGTGACATTTCTCATAAAAAATCTCCCGTGGTTCTCAGTTCAGGCGGTGCAGAGCATCAGCACTTATTTTGCTGCAAACTATAGCAACGAAAACCGTTATGCATAAAATGTATTGTTATCATGAAAACATGAACAGGATGCATAGTGGCGATGGATCTGAACTTGCTGCGGTTGGTGCCTATTCTGGCGAAAGAGAAAAATGTCACCCGTGCGGCGCAGAAAGCGAACCTTTCCCAGTCGGCGTTTAGCCACGCGCTGAACCGCCTGCGCGAACAGTTAAATGATGAGATGTTTATCCGCACCCGCAACGGCATGGAGCCCACGCCCTATGCAGCGATGATGATCCCGGTGATTGAGAATGCGCTCAGCAAGCTGGATACCGCCACGCGCGGGCCGAGTCACTTTGATCCGCTGCGTGATGCGCACACCTTTTATATCGGCGCGGTGGATTACTTCGAATTTATGTTTATGCCGGTGCTGACCGCGCGTTTTAAAACCATCGCGCCCAATGTGCGCTTGTCTGTCGATATTCTGTCGGAGACGATAAAAGTCGAACGGGTTGAGAAGGGGCAACTGGATGCATTTATTGGTGTGGATAATGTGCAGCATATTCCGCACTATTTTAATAAACACCCACTTATTTCTGACCATTTTGTGGCCATTGCCTCTGTTGATCGCCACGATTTGCCCGACCAATTGACGATGAAACACCTTGTCAGCGAACCACAAATCCATTTACCCGCGGTCAGTTCAGGCGCGGATCATATTGACGGCTGGCTGTTGTCGCAGCATCTCTATCGTCCTCTGGCGACGGTGGTGCAGAGTTATGCTGTCGGTGGGCGTGTGGCGGTGGCATCCGGTTATTTGATGTGCGTACCTTTCCGCATCGCGCAGGAGCTGGCGAAGATGTTGCCGCTGCGTATCCTGGATCTGCCGGACGGCGCGCCATCGTACGATTTATTGCTACTTACCCACCGTTTGTATGACTACCAGCCTGCGGTACAGTGGCTGATTAATGAGTTAAAAACGGTGCGGATAGCGTGACCCCCTTGTGTTATGAACAAGGCAGGAAATACAGTGCCAACTCATGTCAGGATAAGGGTGCTGCGGTACAAGCGAAAAAAAACCGACGGGTGAGGTCGGTTTTTTTACATCCAACGTATCGGGTCACTGCGGATTCTTCCTGCCCAGGCAGCGCAGAACTGTGCTGACAGAGAGCGCTTGAACCCTGCAGACTCAACTGTGCTTGTTGGTCAGTTCAAAGCGTGGTGAAACCAGCCCATACAGCGTCCAGCCGAGGAAGGTCACGATTGAGCCGTAGAGCATGGCCTCTTCACCGGAGGAGTAAAGCGCGTAGAAGCTGTACAGCGCACCGATAAAGGCGACAACGTTAGCGGCTTTGGCTTTCGACGGGGCAACGTTGGCCATTTTCTGAATGATAACCAGCGCAGCCATCGACAGAATGTACGGGATGATGTTGGTGACCACCGCCAGATTGACCAGCACGTTAAACTGGCTGTTCAGCGACGGGCTGATGGTCATCAGCGATAATCCACTCTGGATAACCACAATGGTCAGCATCCCCTGCACCGGCGCATCCACTTTCGTCACGCGTGAGAAGATTTTCGGGAAATAACCTTCGTCGGCGGAAGATTTAAAGACCTGCGCAATGGTGAACTGCCAGCCGAGCAGTGACCCGCAACAGGACATGATCATCAGCGCCATGATCACTTTCCCGACTGCCGGGGTAAACATCTGCGCGAAAGCCAGCCCAAACGGTGCCGTGGAGTTCGCCAGGTCCATATTGGGGACAATCCCGGCAATCACGTTGGTTGAAATGATGTAAATCGCCGCTGCGCCCAATGTTCCGCCCAGTACTGCAATCGGTACGTTACGTTCCGGGTTGTCTACCACGTCGGCGTTTGCACAAGCCGACTCAAGGCCAAGGAATGCCCATAACGTCATGGCGATAGAGGAACCGACCGCACTGAAGAATGGCACGTTGTGTGGGTTCCATGAGGCGACATACAGGCTCGGGCTAAACCAGAACCAGCCGATGATGCACAGGCCCACCACCGGAATAATCACCCCCCAGACGGTGATACTGCTGATCTGCCCGGTAATGCGCGCACCGCCGAAGTTAGCCACGGTGCAAATCCACAAGACGCCAATCGTCGCGAGACCAATCTGTACCGGCGTCAGCGACGCACCAAACAGTTCGGTACCGTAACCCACTGCGGAAATCGCAATGGCCACGTTAGCAATTAGCAGCGACATGCCATAGGTGTAGTTCGCCATAAAGTTGCCGGATTTGCCGAACGCGTACTCCGCATAGCCGCCCATGCCTCCGGATTTGCGGCTGAACATACCACACTTGGCAAATGCCCATGCCAGCGCCATCGAACCCACGGCGGTCACCAGCCAGGAGATTATCGAGATGGTACCGACTTCTGCCAGCTTGGTGGGCAGCATAATAATCCCGGAGCCCATCATATTGACCATGGTCAGAATGGTGAGCTGGAGAACGCCCATCTTATTGGATTTTTGAGCACTCATAATTTTTCTCCTTTCAACAGGTTATGTTGCTTTTCCTGCCGTTTGATGACGTAACACCACACTTGTTTACGACCGTCTTGTTCTTCGACATACACACCCTGTAACTCAGGCGCAAAGCCCGGCAGCAGGTTGATCCCCTCTTCCAGCGCGCTGAAATAACGCAGTACCGAACCGCCCCAGATTTCACCGGGGACCACGCACAGTACCCCTGGCGGATAAGGCAGTGCGCCTTCTGCCGCAATGCGGCCTTCCGCATCCGGCAGACGAACCAGTTCTACTTGGCCGCGCAGGTAGGCGTAGTTGGCTTCTTGTGGTGAGAGGCTGACGCGTGGGAAGTGCGATTTGCGGAACATCTCTTTCTGCAACTGTTTCACATTGTGGCGGGCGTAAAGGTCGTGCATCTCCTGGCAGAGCTGGCGCAGGCTGTAACCGTCGTAACGCGCCTGATGCTGACGGTAGAGTGAGGGCAGAACGTCAGCCAGTGGCGCATCGGATTCCAGCAATTTTTCGAAACGCACCAGCAGGGCGATAAGCTGTTGCAGCTTGGCCATATCTTCCGCCGGGGTCAGCAGGAACAGGATCGAGTTAAGATCGCATTTTTCCGGTATCACACCGTTTTCACGCAGGAAGTTGGCGAGGATAGTCGCCGGAACGCCAAAGGCTTCATATTCGCCATTTGCGGCATTGATACCGGGTGTGGTGAGCAGCAATTTGCAGGGGTCAACAAAGTACTGATGTTCGGCATAGCCTTCAAAAGCATGCCACTGTGCGCCCGGAACGAAGTGGAAAAAGCGCAGATCATCGGAGATTTCAGCCGTGTCGTAAGACTGCCATGGCTTACCATCGACGGTTTCCGGCACAAACGGGCGGATATAACGGCAGTTATCGAGGATCAGTTTGCGGGCATCAATGCCGTTGGCGACGCAATCCATCCACATGTTGCGACCGCTCACACCTTCATGCATTTTGGCGTTGATATCCAGCGCGGCAAACAGCGGGTAGAAGGGGCTGGTGGAGGCGTGCATCATAAAGGCATTATTCATGCGCTTATGCGGTACATAGCGAGGTTGCCCTTTGATATGGCGGTCTTTTTTGTGGATCTGCGACGTCTGAGAAAAACCTGCCTGCTGTTTGTGTACCGATTGTGTCACCAGGATGCCCGGATCGTTTTCATTCAGATCCAGCAGCAAGGGTGAGCAATCGGCCATCATCGGAATAAATTGCTCATAACCCACCCAGGCGGAGTCAAACAGGATGTAGTCGCACAGGTGGCCAATTTTATCCACCACCTGACGGGCGTTATAGATGGTACCGTCGTAAGTACCTAACTGGATCACCGCCAGGCGGAAGGGGCGTGTTTCTCTCGCCCGCTGCGGTGCGACTTCGTCAATAAGCTGGCGCAGGTACGCTTCTTCAAAACAGTGGGCGTCGATGCCGCCGATAAAACCGTACGGGTTACGCGCGGTTTCCAGATAGACCGGTGTTGCGCCAGCTTGCAACAGCGCACCGTGGTGGTTTGATTTGTGGTTGTTGCGATCAAACAGCACCAGGTCTCCCGGCGTCAGCAGGGCGTTAAGCACCACCTTGTTGGACGATGAGGTACCGTTGAGCACAAAGTACGTTTTGTCGGCGTTAAAGACGTTGGCGGCATGTTGCTGAGCAATGCACGGTGCGCCTTCGTGGATCAACAAATCGCCCATGGCGACATCGGCATTACACAAGTCGGCTCGAAAGAGCGTTTCACCAAAATATTCAACAAACTGATTCCCGGCCGGATGACGGCGGAAAAACTCACCGCCCTGATGCCCCGGGCAGTCAAACGCGCTATTACCCTGACCTACATAGTCCACCAGTGCCCGAAAGAACGGTGGACGCAGTTGCGTTTCATAGTGATGTGCCGCCGTTTCCAACTGGCGACCATAATAATCGCTGCGGGTTTCGTTAAACTCAAAGACGCCCGAAATGCGTGGCAGATGTTCAGCCGGAACACGTTCTTCATCTTCTGTGGCGACAAAGACCGGAATGCCATAGCCGGTAGCGTCAATTTCATCGAGTTTGCCTCGTTCAATATCATTGACGGATAACACGATAGCAGCGACGTCGATAAATTTACTTTCATCAATATTCACAATATTGCGATGGGTAGAAAAACAGTCAGGGCAAGAACGGCTGATTGCAATTTTTAATTCAGACATTTTCATCTCTTTATTTCAGGTAATAGCAGGTCCTCAATTTCCTGAACAGGAAATTGATATCTCCGGAGCGAATAAGAGCGTCCCACTGATAAATTAAAATCAGTAAGTCGGTTTTATTCAGATGCAATAAACCCTAACCAGTCCGGTCACAAGTAACTCAGGGTTTATTTGGGCGAGCACCGCGAGATACAGGCATTCAGCCTGTATTACAGAGGGTCAGAAAGACCTGTATGCTGGAGTGCCCGTAGTCAAATGACTATCGGGCATTAAAGAAATGAAAGTCGAAGCTATTACGGTTGGCAAACATCATAATATGTGTTGTTCGCCTTATATGTGGCATTGCATGGTTATTGTTTTCCATTTTCATCACCTTTCCTGGGTAAATGTAAGGTGAGGGTATTTTATCCAGGAAAAAGCCTTTTTGTGTGACTATGATCAATAAAAACAGATCATCCCAGAAATAATTAGTCGCGTTTTATGCATATTGCGAGATAACGCACTGCATTGTTTGTTATTTGTTACTTTTGTTAAAATTAATATTTTATTTATTTTTTAACATCCAGAAAAAATAAATTAGCTAAGACAAATAAGTTAAATAAAAAGAGGCGTTAGTTAATTAAAAATAATGAATAAGAATTCACGAAATAACCTGTAATGGCGGTCGTTATGTCGCTTCGTTGAATACAATGACATTTGCGATAGGGTGAAGAAGTGGTCAGGCGCAAACTAAGACAAAGAAAGTGACTGAAGAGAAGCACAGTGAAGGCTTCTCTTCAGCTTACGGGAGGAAGGCAGGAGGGCGCGTGGTTAGCGCATGGTCACAAACTCTTCCGCTGCGGTGGGGTGAATCGCCACGGTGTTATCGAAGTCTTTCTTGGTTGCGCCCATCTTCAGCGCGACCGCAAAGCCTTGCAACATTTCATCCATACCGGAACCGATGCCGTGGATACCGACAATACGCTCTTCAGGACCAACGCAGACCAGCTTCATACGACACGGCTGGCGGTGGGTGGTCACTGCGGTATACATGGCGGTAAACGACGATTTATACACTTTGACTAACTCATCGCCGAACTGTTCGCGCGCCTGCGGCTCGGTTAACCCGACGGTGCCGATCGGCGGGTGGCTGAACACCACGGTCGGGATATTGTTGTAATCCAGATGTTCGTCCGGCTTGTTGTTAAACAAACGCTCAGACAAACGGCGGCCTGCTGCGACCGCCACTGGCGTCAGTTCCACCGCGCCGGTGTTGTCGCCTACCGCATAGATGCCCGGTACGCTGGTGTTCTGGTACTTATCGACCTCGATATAGCCTTTGGCGTTGGTTTTCACTCCGGTGGCGGCAAGATTGAAATTGTCGGTCGCGGGTTCGCGGCCAATCGCCCAAATCAGGCTGTCCACGATCTGTGAACGGCCATCTTCCAGCGTCAGGGTCAGGCTGCCATCGGCATTTTTCACTACCTCTTTCGGCACGGCATGGGTGTGCAGCGTCGGACCTTCGGCGGCCATCACTTCCACCAGCGTTTCGGTGATCAGCGGATCGAAGTTGCGCAGCGGCGCGTGCTTACGCACAAACAGATGCGTTTCAGCGCCAAGGCCGTTAATCACCCCAGCCAGTTCAACGGCGATATAACCCGCACCCACCACCGCCACACGTTTTGGCAGCGCCGGCAGTGCAAAGAAGCCGTCGGAATCAATACCGTACTCCACCCCCGGAATGTCCGGGTGGCTCGGGCGACCGCCGGTGGCAATGAGGATATGATCGGCGGTGAGGGTTTCACCGTTCACTTCGACGGTTTTTGCATCAACAAAACGCGCAAAGCCGCGGATCACATCGACATTATTTTTACCCAGCACATTGTCATACGAGGTGTGAATACGGTCGATATAGGCCGTACGGCTGGCGACCAGTTTGCCCCAGTCGAAGTGGTTTACCGTGGTGTCGAACCCGTAATCCGGGCCATAGAGATGAATGGCTTCCGCGATTTGCGCCGCGTGCCACATAACCTTTTTCGGAACACAACCGACGTTCACACAGGTGCCGCCAAGCGCCTTCGCTTCGATTAGCGCGCATTTCTGACCGTACATCGCTGCACGGTTAATCGATGCAATACCGCCGCTGCCGCCGCCAATAGCGATATAGTCGTAATGTTTGCTCATGGTTGATTCCTTAATCCTGAACGAGGTCGAAAAGTGTCGCGATTGTAACGCGCAGCCCGAAAGGTTCCACCAATGGCTGCGATTACTCCGGGACTAGCTGGTGAATCAGCGTATGCCCGGTGCCCGCGGGCACCAGTTTACCGTGCAGCCACGGCAGTACATTGTTCATTTGCGCTTCCAGTTTCCACGGCGGGTTAATCACAATCATACCGGAGGCGGTCATCCCGCGTTGATCGCTGTCCGGGCGTACGCCCAGCTCGATTTGCAGGATATTGCGGATACCAGTGGCTTCCAGATCGCGCAGCATGCGTTTTATCTGCTGGCGCAACACTACCGGATACCAGAGCGCGAACACGCCAGTGGCGAAACGTTTGTGCCCTTCGCTGATACCGCTCACGACCGTCTGATAATCGGTTTTAATTTCATACGGCGGGTCGATAAGAATCAAACCGCGGCGGGAGACTGGCGGCAGTTTGGCCTTCAGTTGCTGGTAACCGTCAGCGCGTTCAACACGGGCGCGGTTGTCTTTCTGGAACTCCTGGCGCAGCAACGGGAAATCGCTGGGGTGCAGTTCGGTGAGCTGCAGGCTGTCCTGTTCACGCAGCAACTGGCGGGCAATCAGCGGCGAACCCGGGTAATAACGCAACTGCTCGTTGCGGTTGAAATGGCGCACAGCGCTCATGTAAGGCTCCAGCTCCGCAGGCAAATCATCCTGTTGCCAGATACGCGCGATACCTTCCAGATATTCCCCGGTACGTTCCGCATGCTCGCCGGAGAGCAGATAACGCCCTGCGCCTGCGTGCGTGTCGAGATAGAGAAACGGTTTCTCTTTCTCTTTCAGCGCTTCAATGATCAGGCTCTGAACGGTGTGTTTAAGGACGTCGGCATGGTTGCCAGCGTGGAAGCTATGGCGATAACTGAGCATGGGTACTGGGATTCCGGAAAATAAACGAGGTTTGCCACAGTTTACCGCAGATTGCTCCGGATTACCGCAGGCGCGCCGCGCTTGTTTCAGGCCGTCGGAAAAGGTTTCAAAACATAACCGTGTCATAAAACGGTCAAATTGCGGCGCTAGCGTCGGCTGAAGGCAAGGTAATTCTTTGAATAAAAGGGCAAAAAATGAAAATCCGTCTCACGCTGTTAACTGCCGCGCTGCTGCTGGCTCATCAAGCGATGGCAAATGATATTCCGCTGACTCAGGTGCGCGATATCGCCGATACCACGACACCGGCAGCGGAGAGCCAGCCCTTTGTTGTGCTCGAAGCGCAGTCGCTGGCAGCCCTGCGCCAGTCATTGCAGGGCGATGCGTCTCAACTTACTCGTACTCAGCTTGAACACGCGACCCAAACGGCAAAACAAGCCGATAATGCGTGGCTGAAAGCGCGGGGTTATGACTTCCGCACCAAAGAGAACCAGCAGGTGGGCATTGAACTGCTGTCGGGGTTTAACGCGCTGCCGAAACCGGTGCTGGATGCCAACCTGCAAACCGTTGAAGCGATCAACCGCGATGCCACGCGAGGTCTGCGTCGTCAGGCGCTGGCGGATGCCGAAGGTATTAGCTATCTCTATTTTCTGGCTGATGCGCTGGGGCCAAAGCTGGGAGAAGCCTTTCTTACGGCTTACGATAAAGGTGAGTTAGGCAAGGCGGCGGCGCTGATCAAAGCCAGCGAAGTCAGTACTGGTGTGGCGAAAAAACATTTCGATTACAAGCGCCCGTTTTTGATACCTGGAAACAGCATCCACCTGGTTCCGGACGACGTGGTGGTCAAAGATAACAAACCCTATACCGCAGACGGTGGCTCTTTTCCGAGCGGGCATACCAACACCGGTTATACCGATGCTTTGCTGATGGCGGAGATGATCCCGGAACGTTTTGACGCACTGCTGGCGCGCGGTGCGCGTTACGGTTATTCCCGCGTGGTGCTGGGCGTGCACTATCCGTTGGATGTTATCGGCTCGCGGATGGTGGCCGAGCGTAATGTTGCTCATTACCTCAATGATGCACAGTACCGTGCAATGTTCAATGAAGCGCGCGATCAGCTCCGCGCCGCGCTGGAAAAAGAGTGTGGCACAACGCTGGCGCAATGCGCACAGACCGCAGGAAAAGACGATCCTTATCGCGACCCGGCAATGCATGACTTTTACCGCTTCACCATGACCTACAACCTGCCACAGCAGAAAGGGGCGACGAAGGCGGTGAGCGTACCGGAAGGTGCTGACGTGCTGCTGGAGGCGGCCTTACCAAAACTCTCCGCCAGCCAGCGTCGCGCGTTGATGGTGAAAACCGCGCTTCCGGCAGGTTACCCGCTTTCCGGCGCGACCGATGAACAGAACTTCTGGCAGCGTCTGAATTTGTCGGCAGCTTACGACGCGGCGCATAAAACCCGTTAAGGGTGATGTTGTATTCCGCCCGGCGAGCGCAATGCCGCCGGGTGTGTTGATGGTTGCTGCTTATTGCAGCAATACCCCGTTAAGCGCACCGCCTGGCATTGAAATCTCCTACACTTAACCCCATGCTAAACAACTACCTCATTCCAAGGACTGCGCATATGACCAATCCATTACTGACGCCTTTCGTATTACCGCCCTTTTCCAAAATCCTTCCTGAACATGTTGTTCCCGCCGTCACAAAGGCGCTGGAAGACTGCCGGGCTGCGGTAGAAAGCGTTGTCGCGCAGGGCGCCCCTTATAGCTGGGATAACCTCTGCCAGCCGCTGGCGGAAGCGGACGACCGCCTTGGGCGTCTTTTCTCGCCGGTCAGCCATCTGAATTCGGTGAAAAACAGCCCGGAGCTGCGTGAAGCCTATGAGCAGACGCTGCCGCTGCTGTCTGAGTACAGCACCTGGGTCGGGCAGCACGAAGGGTTGTATAACGCGTATCGCGATCTGCGCGATGGCGAGAATTACGCAGGTCTGAGCACCGCAGAGAAAAAAGCCGTGGATAACGCGCTGCGCGACTTTACCTTATCGGGCATCGGTCTGCCGAAAGAGAAACAGCAGCGTTATGGCGAAATCGCGGCGCGTTTGTCTGAACTGGGCAACATCTACAGCAACAACGTGCTGGACGCCACCATGGGCTGGAGCAAACTGATCACGGACGAAGCCGAGCTGTCTGGCATGCCGGAAAGTGCATTAGCGGCGGCGAAAGCGCAGGCGGAAGCCAAAGAGCAGCAGGGCTGGTTACTGACGCTGGATATCCCGAGCTATTTGCCAGTGATGACTTACTGCGACAACAGCGCGCTGCGTGAAGAGATGTATCGCGCTTATAGCACTCGCGCTTCTGACCAGGGGCCGAATGCCGGTAAGTGGGATAACAGCCCGGTCATGGCAGAGATCCTCGCGCTGCGTCATGAACTGGCGCAATTGCTGGGCTTCGAAAGCTATGCCTTTAAATCCCTGGCCACCAAAATGGCGGAAAACCCGGCGCAGGTGCTGGAGTTTTTAACCGATCTCGCCAAACGCGCCCGTCCGCAGGGGGAAAAAGAGCTGGCACAACTGCGCGCGTTCGCCAAAGCGGAGTTCGGCGTTGATGAACTGCAACCGTGGGACATTGGCTACTACAGCGAAAAACAGAAACAACACCTCTACAGCATCAGCGATGAACAACTGCGCCCGTACTTCCCGGAAGAACGCGCGGTTAATGGCTTGTTTGAAGTGGTGAAACGCATTTACGGCATCACCGCCAAAGAGCGCAAAGATATTGATGTCTGGCATCCGGATGTGCGTTTCTTTGAGCTGTATGACGAAAGCAATGAACTGCGCGGCAGCTTCTATCTCGATCTGTACGCCCGCGAACACAAACGCGGCGGTGCGTGGATGGATGACTGTGTGGGTCAGTTGCGCAGAGCCGACGGTTCACTGCAAAAGCCGGTGGCCTATCTCACCTGTAACTTTAACCGCCCGGTCAACGGCAAACCTGCACTGTTCACCCATGATGAAGTGATCACGTTGTTCCATGAGTTTGGGCACGGTTTGCATCATATGCTGACGCGTATTGAAACTGCCGGTGTCGCGGGCATCAGCGGTGTGCCGTGGGATGCGGTCGAATTACCGAGCCAGTTTATGGAAAACTGGTGCTGGGAGCCGGAAGCGCTGGCGTTTATCTCCGGCCATTATGAAACCGGTGAACCGTTACCGCAGGAATTGCTGGATAAAATGCTGGCGGCGAAAAACTACCAGGCGGCGATGTTTATTCTGCGTCAGCTTGAGTTTGGTCTGTTCGACTTCCGCTTGCATGCGGAGTTTAGTCCGGAACAAGGGGCGAAAATCCTTGAAACGCTGGCAGAAATCAAACGCCAGGTTGCTGTGGTGCCGGGGCCGTCGTGGGGCCGTTTCCCGCATGCGTTCAGCCATATTTTCGCCGGGGGGTACGCGGCGGGTTACTACAGCTACCTGTGGGCCGATGTGCTGGCAGCAGACGCGTATTCCCGCTTCGAAGAAGAGGGAATTTTCAATCGCGAAACCGGGCAGTCCTTCCTGGATAACATCCTTACCCGCGGCGGTTCGGAAGAGCCGATGGATCTGTTCAAACGCTTCCGCGGCCGTGAGCCGCAGATCGACGCGATGCTTGAGCATTACGGTATCGAAGGCTAATGCATTGAAAATCTGTTTGTTAGATGAAACAGGCGCCGGAGACGGCGCCTTATCTGTTCTTGCAGCCCGCTTTGAGCTGGAACAGGACGATGACAACCTGATGGCGCTGGTGCTGACGCCTACGCATCTGGAACTGCGCAAGCGCGATGAGCCTAAGCTTGGCGGTATTTTTGTCGATTTTGTCGGCGGCGGCATGGCGCACCGGCGTAAGTTCGGCGGCGGTCGCGGTGAGGCGGTGGCCAAAGCGGTGGGTATCAAAGGCAGTTATTTGCCGGATGTGGTGGATGCCACCGCAGGGCTGGGACGGGATGCCTTTGTACTGGCATCTGTCGGTTGTCGGGTGCGCATGCTGGAGCGCAACCCGGTGGTGGCGGCCTTGCTGGAAGATGGTCTCAATCGCGGTTATGCGGATGCGGAAATTGGCTCATGGCTGCGCGAGCGTTTGCAGCTGATCCACGCCTCCAGCCTGACGGGGCTTGCAGATATCACGCCGCGCCCGCAGGTGGTCTATCTCGATCCGATGTTCCCGCATAAGCAAAAAAGCGCGCTGGTGAAGAAAGAGATGCGTGTGTTTCAGTCACTGGTTGGCCCGGATCTGGATGCCGACGGTTTGCTTGAGCCCGCGCGTCAGCTTGCCATTAAGCGGGTGGTGGTGAAACGCCCGGATTATGCGCCGCCGCTGGCGGGTGTCGCGACACAATCGGCGGTGGTGACCAAAAGTCATCGCTTTGACATCTACCCCGGTTCCGGGGAATAAAAAAGCCCGGCCGCATTGCGCGGGCCGGGCGGTATTCGCTCTAACGACAGTGCGTTAGCGAGGCATTAATCCTCTTCATCCCGCAGTGGGACAATCAGCATATCCACGTGAACGGTGTTTATCAGCTGACGCGCGGAAGACATCAGCTTGCTCCAGAAGTCCTGATGGTGACCACAGACCACCAGGTCCATATCGTATTTTTTGATCGCGTCTACCAGCACCTGCCCGAGGTCACCGCTGCCGCTCAGGGTTTCGGTAATCGGATAGCCTGCATTGGTGGAGAGATCGGTCAGCGCCTGGTGCGTTTCGTCGGAGATGCGTTTCTGCATATCGCCGAGGTTAACGTCGATCAGGCCTGTGTACAGATCGGAGTAATTTACATCGACATGAATCAGGGAAATCTTCGCGTTATAAGGACGCGCCATGGACACTGCTTTCTCAACCAGCAATTTACTTTCGGGGGAGAGATCAACAGCGATGAGGATGTGTTTGTAAGCCATAGTGTTACTCCTTCCATAAGTTGTCGATGACCATCGGGACAAAGCCCTGATGTGTGTGCACTGCGCCCGCATCCTGCGTATCACATAAGCGGGTAGCGCCCGGCCTTAAGGATCTCATTGTAGAAGATATTTCTACCTTATAACTCTCTTGCAGCACCGTCAATTAACCTGGATCACGATTCACTTAAGCCATATTTACAACCATATGCATTGATGATGATAACCTTGTGGCAAAAAAAGAATCCTTTCTCCTACACTATTAATAAACCGTACGGAAAACAGACGGTGTCCCACAGTTGTCCCGGCATGGATGCACGGTCAATTGCGGGACACCGCCTGTGCTGTCGCCCCGTTCGGCGTTGATAACACTCTTCATTGTCTGACTTGGTTGAGTATCCAGGAGCGGTCGTTGCGAAGCGGGTCTTCGTGGGCGAATCGCCGGGGAGGGGATATGGTGATCAGCACTGTTGCGCTGTTTTGGGCCTTGTGTGTCGTGTGTGTGGTTAACATGGTGCGTTATTACTCATCGTTGCGCGCACTGTTAGTGGTACTTCGAGGTTGTGACCCCTTACTCTATCAATATGTGGACGGCGGAGGCTTTTTCACTTCGCACGGTCAGCCGGGTAAACAGATGCGGTTGGTGTGGTACATCTACGCCCAGCGTTACCGCGATCATCATGACGAAGAGTTTATTCGCCGCTGCGAACGCGTACGCCGTCAGTTCATCCTGACCAGCGCGTTATGCGGGCTGGTAGTGGTGAGTTTGATTGCGCTGATGATTTGGCACTAAAGGCCGTGCTGTCGGGCGGCTATGCTTTCTCTGGCCTGCAGAAGCCGGATAAGTGACGGCGCATTGCCATTCTTGAGCCATAAAAAAACGGGCCAGTTTCCTGACCCGTTTTTGTCCTGCATCTGATTTGTTAAATCAGATGCAGCGCAATCCAGTACAACCCGCCGGACAGAATAATTGATGCTGGCAGAGTAAAGACCCAGGCCATCAGAATACTGGTGACGGTTTTGCGTTGCAGACCGCCGCCGTCGACAATCATTGTGCCGGCAACGGACGATGACAGCACATGCGTGGTGGAGACTGGCATCCCGGTATAACTCGCCAGACCGATAGAAACCGCTGCCGTCATCTGCGCGGACATCCCCTGCGCGTACGTCATGCCTTTTTTACCGATTTTCTCGCCGATCGTCGTTGCCACACGGCGCCAGCCAATCATCGTGCCCAGACCCAGTGCCAGCGCGACCGCCATAATGATCCAGATTGGCGCGTACTCAATGGTGCTCAGCATGTCGCTTTTCAGTTTCTTCAGCAGGCGCTGGTCGTCAATACTGACTTCCGGCTGCTTCGCCACTTTATCCGTAATATCGGAGAGGCAGAGCATAATGCGACGCAACTGGCTGCGCTGTTCAACCGGCAGTTTGTCGTAGCTTTCAACATTCGTCAGCATCGACTTCGCACGGTCCAGCGCGATAATGGCGCGACCAGGATGACAGTGGAACTCACCGGGTTGTGTGGTCACTTCTTCCGGCGTTGGGATCAAGGGATCCACACCCGTCGCTTTTTGCAGCAGCGCCGGGTGTTGCTGGAAATAGGATTCCACATTGTTTACGGCATCACGCGTACGGGTGATGTCATAACCGGATGCGTTCATATTCACCACAAAACCCGCAGGGGCGACGCCAATCAGCACCAGCATAATCAGGCCAATGCCTTTCTGACCATCGTTAGCGCCGTGGGAGAAGCTCACGCCAATGGCGGAGAGGATCAGCGCAATACGCGTCCAGAACGGCGGCTTTCTTTTGCCGTCGATTTTCTCGCGTTCAGCCGGGGTCATATGGATGCGCGCACGTTTTTTGGTGCTGCTCCAGTAGCGGCGCAGTATAAACACCAGTCCACCTGCGAACACCAGGCCGACGATCGGGGAAACGATCAGCGACGCGAAGATATTCAGCACTTTCGGGATGTTTAATGCATCAACGACTGACGTGCCGGTCATCAATGCATTGGTTAACCCAATGCCGATAATCGCGCCAATCAAGGTGTGGGAGCTGGAAGCAGGCAGACCGAAATACCAGGTGCCCAGGTTCCAGATAATCGCGGCCAACAGCATGGAAAAGACCATTGCCAGACCGTGCGCAGAGCTGACATTTAGCAGCAGATCGGTTGGCAGCATATGCACAATTGCATACGCGACGCTTAACCCGCCCAGCAAAACGCCGAAGAAGTTAAACACCGCTGCCATCACCACCGCCAGCTGAGAGCGCATAGCGCGTGTATAAATCACGGTTGCCACGGCGTTTGCTGTGTCGTGGAAGCCGTTAATCGCTTCGTAAAACAGAACAAAAACCAGAGCAAGCAAGAGTAACAGCCCGGTATGAAGATCCAGGCCGGCAAACAAATGTAACATAAGCCGTTACGCCATTTTGAGGACATGAACGCGGCGCATTATCAGGGACATTGCCAGTGCGGGCAAAGTGAAATATGTATTTTTTTTGACATTATTTCTTACAAAGCCCTTAAATCTTTAAAATATCTTATATTTTTCAACGTCATCATCTTGCTGTGCGTATTCGCGCTGGTGCGACCAGCACGATCTCTTTACAATCCGCCACGATCTTTAAATGAGGAAACGGGTGTGGAAAGGTTTGATGCCATTGTTATCGGCGCCGGTGCGGCGGGAATGTTCTGTGCGGCTCTGGCAGGGCAGGCGGGCTGCCGCGTGTTGCTACTGGATAACGGCAAAAAACCGGGCCGTAAGATCCTGATGTCCGGCGGCGGACGCTGCAACTTTACCAACCTTTATGTGGAGCCCGCGGCCTATTTGAGTCAGAACCCGCATTTTTGCAAATCTGCGCTGGCGCGCTATACCCAGTGGGATTTTATCGACCTGGTGGGCAAGCACGGTATTGCCTGGCATGAGAAGACGCTCGGGCAGTTGTTCTGCGACGACTCTGCGCAGCAGATTGTCGATATGCTGGTCGCTGAGTGTGAGAAAGGCAACGTCACGCTTCGCCTGCGCAGTGAAGTGTTGAGCGTGGAGCGCAACGAGGAGGGTTATACGCTGCAACTGAATGGTGCGAGCGTACAGGCGGCGAAACTGGTTATCGCGTCCGGTGGTTTATCGATGCCAGGGCTGGGCGCGTCGCCGTTTGGTTATAAAGTTGCCGAACAGTTCGGCTTAAAGGTGTTACCTACCCGTGCGGGCCTGGTGCCGTTTACCCTGCACAAACCCCTCCTTGAGCAGTTGCAGACGCTTTCTGGCGTATCAGTGCCGTCCGTGATCACTGCCGAAGACGGGACGGTTTTTCGCGAAAACCTGCTGTTTACGCACCGCGGCCTGTCAGGTCCGGCGATCCTGCAAATTTCCAGCTACTGGCAACCGGGTGAGTTCGTCAGCATTAATCTGCTGCCGGAGTGCGAGCTGGCAAGCTTCCTCGATCAGCAACGCGATGTGCACCCGAATCAAAGCCTGAAAAATACCCTCGCCATGCAGTTGCCGAAACGGTTAGTGGAATGCCTGCAACAGCTGGGGCAGATCCCGGATGTGACGTTAAAGCAGCTTAATGCCCGCGAGCAGACAACGCTGGTCGATACGCTTACCTGCTGGCGCGTACAGCCAAACGGCACCGAAGGTTACCGCACGGCGGAAGTGACGCTGGGCGGGGTGGACACCAACGAACTGTCGTCACGTACCATGGAAGCCCGCAATGTACCGGGGCTTTATTTTATTGGCGAAGTCATGGATGTTACCGGCTGGCTGGGCGGTTATAACTTCCAGTGGGCGTGGTCCAGCGCAGCGGCATGCGCACAGGCACTGGCGGCTGTTGAAGGATAAAAAAGCAGACTCTTCTCTGAGGTGTTAAACACGCTCAGAGAAGAGCCAGGCGGCTTATACTGTGCCTGCCGGGACAAGGGGGCTGCCAGGGTAAGGTTTATCTGCACTCAGATTGTATTTATCAACCGTGTCGAACATTTCTGCGAACAGGCCATCATCTTTTTTGGCCCAGAACGTTTCCAGATCATCCCCTCCCCATATCTCATGGGTATGGCAGGTAAATTCGAGGAGCCCTGTATCGTGCGGTGTGAAATCGATACGCTTCGTCTCGTTCTCGGCGATGATATGTTGATAAAAAAGCACCATTTTGCAATCGCGGCCTTGCGTGTTGTAGAAGGTAAGAAATTCATTTAAATGCGCCCGTAAAAGAGCAAGATCTGAGTTCTCTGTTATTCTGTGATGATAAAGAAAAACAAAGTTTTTATTCCCACGGTATTGTAACTGACGGCTGATTCGTCGTTGGAAAGCGCGGTTATCCTCTTTAATTCTGAGCGGGTCATGATGTGTGAATTCAAACCCCAACATATGTCTTTCGCTGTATTGGCCCACACAGTTTTTATAAAACGTCGAGCGCACTACAGAATGCTGACCATCGGGAAAATGTTGCAGATGCTCTTTCTTCAGCAGATTTCGGTAATTATCTTTTTCCATCTGAATAATATATTCTATATTTGATCGTCCGGAGGAAAAAACAGAGCTGAATGATTTTCTGTTATGTCGCCGGAGAATATCGTCAGGAAGGCAATTTTCACCCAATGAAATCCAACTTACTTCCGAACTAAAACTATTTCGATATTTCCATTTCTTATGCAGGTTGGTAATTGTCCGTTTCAGCGATTTAAGGTGATCTCTCACACAGTGTTCAATGGCTTCGCCTTTCATTAAGGGCACCTCATGTTGTATTACACCATTCCAAATGACGTGACGGAGAACCTCATCACGCCTGAGTTTTTGTTGTTTTATTCCCCCGTATTCGTACAGGTATGTCGCGCGAATAGAGGTTGTTAATGTGGTTTTCTCTGCACAACAGGCTCGAAGCCTGCAAAACATGGCCATAAAAGAAATACATCCCCTTAAGAAAGGGGTTTATGCGCGTCGCAGCGTTCTGATTGCCCAAAAATAGAGGCTTCTCAACAAATAACGACGTCGCGCTATGACCGCGAGAGTGTATTTATTGGCATCGTTTTGGCAGATATGGCTTTCCTGAAGAGGCATGTTTGCTCGCTTAGCGGCAAACTTTTCAGGTGAATAACGGTCTCTGTGGATATATCGCTTATGTCCGGGACGGTGTTTTCTCTTCGGACAAACCTCAGCATAAAATTGTAAGAATGCTGTCGACAAAAAAGCGATCTGATACAGTGACTCATTGCTCGTTACATATTTTACGCTTTGTAATGGATTTACCCCTCATCAGGAAAATCCCAAAATGTTCTGAGTGGGGCGGTTTGCGAGGAAATACATTTATTTATGGAGGGTCAGGGTGCGTAAATGCGTAGCGATCCCCCAGCGGAGCGTAATACATTGACCTTCCGTCATTTCGAAAACGGAATAGCTTGCGTTTGGCTGAGCATAACGGGAGAAATTATCGATATTCCCTTCCTTAAGCAGAGCAAGAACGCCCTGGCTGACCTGCCCGTGCGTAACAATACAGAGCGTCTGGTGCGCCGCTGTCTGTTGTTGCTGCTGTATAAAATCGATAATGCGTTGGGAAGCATGCGCCAGAGACTCGCCGCCGGGTGGGCAAAACGCGGCGTCTTTTGCAAATAACGCCTCTGCCTCATAGGGATATTCGTCACGCAATTGCGCTGATGGCATCCCTTCGTAGTGGCCGAATGCCTGCTCTTTCAATGCCGTGTGTGCCACCAGTGGGCAGTCGAAATGTCCCGCCAATGCTTGTCCCATCTGCCATGCACGGCCCAGAGGGGATGCATAAACACACGCAATGGGATAAGAGGCTAACGCTGCCAGTAATGCCGCCGTTTCCTGCGCGCCGCGTACCGTCAGGGGACTATCCTTGTGTCCCTGAATAATACCGCGTTGGTTCCATTCTGTTTCAGCGTGGCGTACCAGTAGCACTTTCATTGTGAGGTATTGTTCCAGTAATCGGGCGGGGTATGACTTACCGTTGCGTGGAGGGTTCAGCCAGTGATTGCATCAACAGCCATGCGCTGATAGAGAGAAACCAACGCATGGCAACGATGATATTCAAATGACATTTACATTTAATAGCGACGCAAGGCACTTAATTTCTGTAACTGATGACCGAGACCGTCAAAGTTCTCTTCCCGCAGCCAGGCGGTGATCATTGAAGCGATCCCTGGCCACTCTTTTCGGGTGATAGAAAAAACGGCGATATCCGTCGAATGCCCTTTGCGGACTTTTTTATCCCGCAATACACCTTCTTTGACAAAGCCGATCCTCTCCGCCGAGCGGGTACCCTCAGCGTTATAGATACTGGTGCGCCATTCGCATCTGCGATACTTCAGGTTGTCGAAAAAGTAAGCAAGAATAAGATAAAGTGATTCAGTACTGGAACGTGTGCGTTTCATTAATGGCGTCCAGTTAATTTCGGATATATCGAAAGAGCCATTGTCCGGATCCACTTTACCGATATAAAAGATGCCTTTTACTTGATCGTCTTTTTGATCCTGCACCGAAAAATAATATCTTTCTTTATGTGCAATTAACTCTCTTAACCAGGCATAACAAGCAGCTTTATCTTTCGGTCTGTCTCCTTCAAGGTAGGTCCAGTCCCGTTCATCTTCGATGCTGTGCCATTCAGGAAACAAATCTTCAGCATGGTCGATGGCTAAGGGTATGACGTTGCAGTAAAGCCCGCGAAGGCTGACTTTTTCCGGCATTTCCCGGGTTGTCCACTCGGGCAATTCCGGGCCAATTCTTTGCCCAAACTGGTTATAACTTTCCATGACTCCCTCCATAAATGACCAGTTTAATTTCGCTTAAACGTAATTAAATGGTTATTAACTATCAGTAGGGCTTATGCGATGGATATATAAAAAGAACGTGCATATAGCCAGGGTAATAATAAATGTGAAAACGTATAAAAAACTTATACTGCCTTTCAGCCGTGCCGTCTAATATTTGCGATGAAATTGCGATAATACTCGCGAAACAATGCGTCAGGACGCAGAATCGGGGTTTTGGCATCTTACTGACCCTATCCAAAACACGCCTTTTTGCGGGTTAAAATTTATCTTATGTTGCCGTTTTGATTATTCATTGTGCTTAACCCACTAAAAACGTGAATTTTTTTCAGGTTTACCACCCTGGATTAGGATTATTCCTGGCATTTATTTAGCGGAGAAAACAGACAATAATGATCTTTTGATTTACGGATTTCGTGCGGTAGCTTTACCCGGATATCGCAACATTAAACTCAAGAACGGAGCCCGGAGCGGCATCCGTCTTTATGTCAGGATTCGATTTATGAGTAATCGTATTGCTGTTCAGTTACCTGTCGAAGGACTGATTTTCTGGAAACTTTCTGGTCGGGAAGCGTTATCCGAGTCATTTGCTTTTAACCTGCAATTGCTTGGCACCGATGCGCGAATGGATCGCAGCACACTGCTCGGCAAACCGGTTACCGTCACCATTCCTACACAGGGCCTGACTGGCCCCCGCTATCTTAATGGCAAAATTACCCGTGTGGCGGTGAGTGCCGTTGAACTAAGTGGTACGCGTTATGCGGTTTATCAGCTTACTGTTGAACCTGATCTCTGGCCGATGAAGCGCGACCGCAACCTGCGCATTTTCCAGGAACAAACGGTACCGCAGATCGTCAAAACGTTGCTTGGCGAGTATCAGGTCAATATTGAAGACAAGCTGAGCGGCAGTTACCGCACCTGGGAATACTGCGTGCAGTACCAGGAGAGCAGTTTTGATTTCATCAGCCGTCTGATGGAGCTTGAAGGAATTACCTATCACTTCCGCCACGAGGCGGACAAACATACGCTGGTGTTGACGGATGCCGCGACCCAGCATCAACCGTTCAGCGGTTACGAATCCATTCCTTACCATCAGACCCCGTCCGGCGGCAGCACCGACGAAGAGGGTATCAGTCAGTGGGCGCTGGAAGACAGCGTCACGCCGGGATTGTACAGCCTGGACGATTACGATTTCCGTAAGCCGAACGCCTGGCTTTTCCAGGCGCGGCAAAACCCCAATTCGCCGTCTCCTGGTGCCATTGATGTCTATGACTGGCCTGGCCGTTTTGTTGAACACGGGCATGGTGAGTTTTACGCCCGCATTCGTCAGGAGCGTTGGCAGGTTGAGCACCAGCAGATCGAAGGCACCGCAACGGCGATCGGTATTGCGCCGGGCAGTACATTCCAGTTGACCAATGCCGCGTTTTTTAACGACAACGGCGAGTACCTGGTCACCGCTGCCTGGTACAACTTTGAAGAGAATCGCTATGCCAGCGGCGCGGACAGCGAAACTATCCACCGTATCGATTTTAGCGTGATCCCCTCTTCGGTCGTTTTCCGCCCACCGCAGCAAACCGCATGGCCGCGCACTTATGGTCCGCAGACGGCAAAAGTGGTCGGTCCGCAGGGCGAGAGCATCTGGACTGACCGCTATGGTCGGGTAAAAGTGAAGTTTCATTGGGACAGACTGGCAAAAGGTGATGACACCAGCTCCTGTTGGGTGCGCGTCTCCAGTGCATGGGCCGGGCAGGGCTTCGGTGGCGTGCAGATTCCACGTGTGGGCGATGAAGTGGTGATCGACTTTATCAACGGCGATCCGGACAGGCCCATTATCACCGGGCGCGTATATAACGAAGCCAGTATGCCGCCGTGGGCACTACCGGCCGCCGCCACGCAGATGGGGTTCCTCAGCCGTTCGAAAGATGGCTCCGTTGACAACGCCAACGCCCTGCGTTTTGAAGATAAGGCGGGTGAAGAGCAGGTGTGGATCCAGGCCGAACGCAATATGGATACTCACGTTAAAAACGATGAGACCCACAGCGTTGGCGGCTCACGGACGGTCAGCGTTGCGCAGGATTACACCGGTTCGGTGGCGGGCTCGCACACCCAGGCGACGCAGTTTGCACACGGGGAACTGGTGGGCGGCGGGTTTACACAGAAAGTCCAGGGCGGGTTGCTACAGGCCTCGGACACCAGCATCACATTAGTCAGCGGCTATTCGTCGCTCACGCTGAACGCCAACGGTACGGTGGAGCTCAAGTGCAATGACTTTCTTATCGAAGCGGGCGGACACGGCGTGATTAACACCGGCGGTCTGCTGGATCTGAATCTCTCTGAAGCCAAGCCCGCAACCCAGGCGTCGCCCACGCCGTCAGAAATCCAGGCTGCCGTGAAACAAGCATTTAATCAAGGGACGGATAAATAATGACGACAACGCAGTTTGCACTGTCCGAAGGTGAGCTTAATCTGCCGGGTGCGTACCAGGATCGCAGTATTAACTTATTGAAATTCAGCGAGTATGACGCAACGCTGGCGATCACCCGGGCATGGGATATTCAGCCTGGTGCAGAAGAAACATTCATTAAGCAGCAGCTGGCGAAAGTGCAGCGCAGCATGAAAAAGGTCACGATGGGCGAAGTGGAAGACAGCACCATCGCTGGTCAGCCTGCGCGCGAGGTGGCGCTGCGTTTCTTAAACCAGAGCACGATGGTGTATGAAAAACTCGCGATCACCCGCGTAGAAGACCATCTGCTGGTGCTGACGCTCAGCCGTACTGCGCCTTTCGATGCCGATGCTGATGCATTCTGGGCGTCTATCAGAACGGGTTTACAGCTGAGGGCGTAAGGATGACGGATTACATCGCTGCCCGTATTGACGATCCGCTTATTCACAGCTCTGCGCTGGCGGATTTCGTTGGCGGGATGGTGGAAGGGGCGATCGTGTGGGGCGTCATCGCTTTTGTTGGCACGGGTGTTGGCCTTCTGGTTGCCGGTGTGGCGCTTGCCGGGCTTGCTGCGCTAATTTTCAGCGGCAAACTGGAGGAGATCGGCAATGCCGCGGGCAAAATGGTGGATGCGCTCATCGACCCCGGGCCACCGGACGCGGTTATTGTTTCCGGTTCGGACAATGTCTATATCAAGGGTAAAAAAGCCGCCCGCGCTGCCGGAACGGTGGATCGCGATTACCTGAACAGCCCGGCGGCTGCCGATGAAGGCATTGACTGGGCCGCTGTCGGTATGGTTGCACTTGCCGTCGCGGCCACAGCTGCGAAAACGATCCTCACGCCAGGCGGTGTGATGATGGCGGTCGCCGAACGCGCCAAAGATATCACCCTCGATGACCTGAAAAAGTGGGGCACCAGCTTTTGGGAAACCCTCACACAACCGGTAGTGGAAAGCGCGAATCCTCATGCGACCCCCATGCCGAAAGACAACGTTGACTGTAAAAAAGGCCATATGGTCACCAGCAGCAACTTTGTCGCGCAGGGCTCGAAAAAAGTCTTAATTAACAACCAGCCAGCCGCCCGCAACGGTGAGAAAAGCACCTGCGAAGCCGAAATCAAAGTCAGTGACGACCCGCGCGTGCGGATCGGTGGCGATACCATTACGGTGCGCGATATTCACAGCGGCAAAAATCAGCTGGCTTATCTACTGGGCAATCTGGTGGGCAGCGTGGGCTTGGGCGCATTGTCGCGGCTGGCGAAGCTCGCTTGTGAACGCCAGTTGCTACGCGGGCTGGCAAAAGAGTTTCTCTGTCTGCTCGGTGGCGTTGCCGTCTCCGATACCCTTTCAGCAGCGCTAATCAGTGCAGCGCACACCTTTTTCCCTGTTCATATTCCGCTTGGCAGCAAAATCCTCGCCAAGGAAGAGGATCTCGACTTTGTGCTGCCGGATCGCATGCCACTCTACTGGCAGCGTATCTACCACAGCCGCAATCGCGCCACCGGCATCCTCGGTACCGGCTGGATGATGCCGTTTGAAACCCGCTTCCTGCGCCTGGCGGAGAACCAGATGATCTTCCGCGATATGAGCGGGCGTGAACTGGGGCTGGGCGAAGTACGGGTCGGCGATATGATCTTCTACCCGGAAGATGGCATGCGGATCTTCGCCAGCCCGAACGGGATCATCGCCATGCAAACGGGCGATGGCGAGCACCAGATCTTTGAACCGGATCCGACTCGATCGGGTGAATGGCGCATCCAGCGCATTTATGACCGCCATGAGAACGCCCACTACTACAGCTGGAACGAAAAAGGCCAGTTGACGCGCATCTCCAGCGATAACGAAGCGCTGGATGTGGAACTGGAGTATGAATCCCGCTTCGGGCGACTGAGTGCTGTGTACCAGATTTGCGCAGACGAGCGCCGTTTGCTGGTCTCTTATCGCTATAACGATCAAGGGCAACTGATCACAGTGACGGACGCCGATGGTGTGGTCACCCGCCAGTTCGGTTGGGATCGCGCCAGCGACATGCTGGCCTGGCACAGCTTCTCGACGGGATTAACGGTGCACTACCAGTGGCGACCAGAGACAGGCTCTGAACACTGGCGCGTGAGCGGCTACCAGGTTCACGACGAACAGGGTGCCGTGCTGGAGAATTGGCGTATCGACGCCGACGAGCAAAAGCGCTACGCCCGGGTCAGCAATGACGAAGGCGTGGTCAGCGAACATCACTGGGATACGCTGTATCGCATCACCCACTATACCGATGTGCACGGTGGTCAGTGGCAATTTAACTGGGCGGGAAATGCCGAACAGTTACGTTCTGCTATTCAACCGGATGGCGGCCGCTGGGAATACACCTGGGACGAGCGCGGTAACCTGACGCTGGAACGCGATCCGCTGGATCGTGCAAAGATGACGACCTGGCATCCGCTGTATGATTTCCCGGCGATTGAAGTGTTACCCGACGGCGCGATCTGGCGCTATGAGTACAACCTGGCGGGGGATGTGGTGGCGCTGACCGACCCGGAAGGCGGTGTCACCCGCTTTGAGTGGAACGATCAGGGCGATTTAACCCGCCGCATCGATGCGCTGGAGAACAGCCACCGGTTCTGGTGGGACGAGCTGGGGCAATTGATCCGCGAAGAGGATTGCTCGGGTTACCAGAGCCGCCGCCAGTACGACACCGCAGGCCGGCTTGTGTCTGTGACCGATCCGCTGGGCAATACCGAGCGTTACCGCTGGAGCGCGGCGTCGCGCCTGCAAACTTTTGTGCGCGCCGATGGCCGCGAGACGTTGTTCAAGTACAACAAAGCCGGGTTACTGTGCGGGCAGAACATTGACGGCATGCTGGAGCGCAACGTCACGCTGAATGCGCGCGGCCAGGTCATCGAAGTGGTGGATTCTGCCGGGCAGGTCACCCGTTTTGCCTTTAACCGCGCTGGCCGCCTGGTCACGCTGACCAATGCCAACAATCAGCAGTGGCGTTTTGATTACACCGCCACCGGGCTGCTGACCCGCCAGCAGGATTACGCCGGGCGGCAGACCGAGTATCTGTACAACGCCGCGCAGCAGGTGGCGACGATGACCCGTCACCCTGCCCGCGGCAGTGCACTACCGCCGCAGGTGGTGAACTACGAGTACGACGCACTCGGGCGCATGGTGGCGCGGGAAACCGAACAGCACCGCACCGAGTACCGCTACAGTGCGCTGGCGACGGAAATCCGCCGTTATGCCTACGGCGAGTGGCGTCAGTCGGTTATTGATATGCGCGAGCCGCAGAGTATCGATACCATCATCCTGACGCGCAACAAGCTCGGCGACCTGGTCAGTGAAGAGAATGCGTCCGGCAAATACGAGCATCAGTACGATGCATTAAGCAACCTGAGTGCGACCACCTTCCCGGACGGGCGGCAGATGCAGTATCTGCGTTACGGCACCGGGCACCTGCTGGAGATGCAGCTTGTTTTCGGCGGTAAAACGCTGCCGGTGACGGGTTATCAGCGCGATAAACTGCACCGGGAGACGCAGCGCACGCTGGGGTCGCTGGCACTGGATACGGAGTATGACGTTGCCGGGCGCATCACGCAGCGCCGCTGCATGGACAATGTGCGTGACCGGCTGGTGTTTGAGCGGCGTTACCAGTGGGACCGCGCCGACCAGATTATCCGCCAGATGTACACCGACGGCGCACCGGCGACCCCGGCGGAGAAATACCGTCAGTCGCTGTGGGGTTACGATGCGGCAGGGCGCATGACGCAGAGCCTTCAGCCTGGCGGGGAAGAGCGTTTCTGGTATGACGCGGCGGATAACCGCACGACACCGGATTTGCAGCCGGTGTGGGACAACCTGTTAAAACGGCTGGACGGTGTGCGCCGGGAGTATGACGGCTTTGGCCGGATGACGGAGCGCCACGACAGCCATCGCGGCATCACACAGCGTTTCAGCTACGACGATGAGCAGCGCATCAGCACGGTGGTGATTGAGGGTGACCCTGAGTTCACCCGGGCGGAGTACCGTTACGATGCCCTGGGCCGCCGTACGGAGAAACAGGTGTGGCGACGCCATGCCCGTAAACCGGAACGCACGCAGTACGCGTGGTCGGGTTTACAGATGGTGGGCGAGCGCAGCGACAGCGACCCGGATGCGGCGGTGCAGTATGTCTACACGGAAAACAGCTACGAGCCGCTGGCGCGCATCGACAGCCGTCAGCAGCACGCTGAGGTGTACTGGTATCACACGGAAATCAACGGCCTGCCGGAGAAAGTGACCGACAGCCGCGGTGAAATCGTGTGGCACGGGACCTCCACCGCCTGGGGACGCAGCCAGCGCGAAAGCGTGCATGCGGAGTGGGACGTGCCGCAGAACCTGCGTTTCCAGGGGCAGTACCTGGACCGCGAAACGGGACTGCACTACAACACCTTCCGCTACTATGACCCCACCGGGGGCTGCTACACCCAGATGGACCCCATCGGGCTGCAGGGTGGGCTGAACACCTATACGTATGTTGTGGATCCGCTGGGATGGGTGGACCCGTTGGGGTTGAGTCGGGTGTGCTCATTGAAGAAACCTCCCAAAAAACCTCTTTCAAGGAAAGAGCTCGATGCAATGAATAAATCAATTAATGATATCCTTGATGGTAAAGGCATTATTCGTTCTGACGGGGCTGGTGGTCAAAAAATATTCCAGGGAAGAGGTAAAAATGCTGGTTGGAAGGGAGCTAAAGAATGGGAGGTAATTAAAGGGAATAATGACATGAGAATATTGACTCTTGATTTGGGAAATGGGAAAACTAAATTTGGTTTTAGCCCAGATCATTATGAAAGAATATTCGATGTTATAGTTGATGGTATGTAGTTTTAATATTATTAAATAAGGGGCTTCCAATGGAATATTTATATAAAATATATGATGAATCTGGAAATATCATCCTTTCCTGTCATGATTTGATTGAGTGTCAGGATTTTTCAAGAATTGGCGATGCTTACTTATTCGCTCTTAATGGCCTATCGAAAAATGATGTTGATTTTTCGATAGGCGATCAGGTCTATCGATTGGAATGCGCTGATTATAATGGGAGATTAGATTTCGATTTTACTGTAAAGAAAATAATAAAATCTAATGGGACAATTTATCTGTATCTAATCGTTATGAATAGTATGTATGAAATCGGTGTACTTTCATTATTAAAAGTACATAATAGTAGTAATGAAAGGTTCTGGTTGGACTTGGTTAAAGAGTCCAAAAGAGTTTATATCTCTGCATGTTATATGATTAATGGAGTGAGAGATTCTTTAGAAAAAAACACTATTATAATTGAAGGTAAATATATACATGATTACTATTCCTTCTACTGTGAGTTTGGTTATGCATTCTTTGGTATCTTTGGTTATGTGGGGAAAAATCTAGATGCATTCGATGATTGCATCGTTGAGCTTAAAAAAAATAGAGTCTCAATAGATATTATTTGGAAAGACAGCGAGCTTTCTTTTAAAGCTATTGATAACACAATTCCCAATGAAATTTATACGCTATCTTCGTATGATATCGTTGAGATTCTTCGGGAACATTGCAATTTAACTCTCCAGTAAGAGTTAACATTTCTAATAAATTTGTTATGAGGAGGACTGAAGTTTCTATATCATCCATTTTGGATGATATAACGTAAAGTAACAGAGTGAACATTGGATTTGGCTTTATTAATATTCTGGCGAGGATGTATATTTGGATGTTAGAATTAAGGCTTTTATTTGTGTCGATAAAAACACTTGTTCTATGCTGCTTTCCGGCATAGATTATGAAGTACGGCTGGAATTAGCTGATGAGCAAATGTTTTTAAGTGGCTATGAATAATGAAAAATGATGAAGGTTTGATTCTCTCAAGAGAAGAGATTAACACATTGATTAACGCAATCATTTATCTGAAATTAACATGTCAGGAGACTGGTTCATTATTGTATGCGGGGAGTCCGTTAATCAATTCAGCTCTCGATAAATTTTTAGTGATGTATGGTTACAAATCTGACTGGGAAAAGGTTTTTGAAAACCTTCCAGAGGTTAATAAGAAAGTAGTGTTCAACAAAATTTTAGCTTCTGAAAAGGAAAGTGGTGCTCTTTTAGACGAAAAAATAAAGGATTTAATCATTAACTATTGTCTTCATCCATATAAAATTTAAAGAAACTTTCGGGGATTTCTACCGGATTAATATCTACTTTTACCATGATAGATCTATGAGCATGAGAGCATAAGCAACTTAACTCGACGACAAATCAGGTAGCGCTGCCGAAATAAGAAATCCTTCCGTTACTCTACTCGATATAAGTAGGCGGATAACCGCACGACACCGGATTTACAGCCGGTGTGGGACAACCTGTTAAAACGGCTGGACGGTGTGCGCCGGGAGTATGACGGCTTTGGCCGGATGACGGAGCGCCAGGGGTATCACACAGCGTTTCAGCTACGACGATGAGCAGCGCATCAGCACGGTGGTGATTGAGGGTGACCCTGAGTTCACCCGGGCAGAATACCGTTACGATGCCCTGGGCCGCCGTACGGAGAAACAGGTGTGGCGACGCCACGCCCGTAAACCGGAACGCACGCAGTACGCGTGGTCAGGCCTGCAGATGGTGGGCGAACGCAGCGACAGCGACCCGGACGCAGCCGTGCAGTATGTCTACACGGAAAACAGTTACGAGCCGCTGGCCCGTATCGACAGCCAGCAGCAGCACGCGGAGATGTACTGGTATCACACGGAAATCAACGGCCTGCCGGAGAAAGTAACCGACAGCCGTGGTGAAATCGTGTGGCGCGGCACCTCCACCGCCTGGGGACGCAGTCAGCACGAAAGCGTGCATGCGGAGTGGGACGTGCCGCAGAACCTGCGCTTCCAGGGACAGTACCTGGACCGCGAAACGGGACTGCACTACAACACCTTCCGTTACTATGACCCCACCGGGGGCTGCTACACCCAGATGGACCCCATCGGGCTGCAGGGCGGGCTGAACACCTATACGTATGTTGTGGATCCGCTGGGATGGGTTGATCCGTTGGGGTTGGCTGGGTGTTCGTTACCATCAAAAGTCAATTTGACTCGTGGGGGAGTTCAACACGTTAAAGAGCGACACGTAGGAAATAAAATTGGCTGGGAGCATAAAAATAAATGGGTTATAGGTAACGCGGAATGGAAATCAACAGTTAGACATGTTTTCCGTAATCCAGATCGAATAACACGTGATGGTTCTCGGTTCGTTTATGAAAAAACTTTATCGAAAGCGGTAGGACGAACCCCTGAAGGTGAAGTTTTGACAAAAGTTAGGGTTGTGGTTGAATCAAATGGTGATCTGGTTACTGCATTCCCGCAAAGTGTATTTAGGGATGCTAAAATAACAGATATGATATTGTGAGGTAGTTATGGCATTAGATTTACATATAAATGTTTCAGGTGAAATTTTTCATTTTGATATCAGCGAATCATTACACTCATCTATTTTTTCTAACAAGACAAGATGGAGTAGTCTAAAATATTTAAGAAAAATAAAAGATTATTACCGTGCTGACAGTATTTTTAAGGAAAATGATGCCATTTTATTTATTAATGAGTTAATTCAAATTTGTGAAGTTAATTCACTGGAAGGAATAGATATAAAGGAAATAAAAAAAATAATAAATAATGGCGAAATGAAATACATAAGAGTTAGTAGCGATTAGTAAACAACAGGTCGGAAGTAATTTCAACGATTTTTCCGGCCTAGTGTAAAGGCATGAGAGTATTTTACAGATCTCTTTAACTGCTTTTATATATAATCAAGTTGATTCTCCATTTTGCCGTTTTTTTGACATGATAGTAAATCAACTCTGCTCAAGTTAATTTTAACACAGTGTCCTTAACTTTTCGGTTTCTTTGAAAATTCTGATTTTTAGAACCTGCAGTAACCATCGACTGCTATTCAGCTTGATTTCCAGAACCATGAGATGGCAAAACTAGATATTAAAATATTTTACTCAGCCAATGGAGAATGGTCCGACTTTGTTACTGGGGGCAGAAAAGGGATACTTTCTCATACTCATGATGATGTAAGCTGACCTATGGTAGGAAACTCCGGAGCAGTAAGAGGCGGGAAATCGCCTATAGGTAGAGGGGAGGCAGGTGGCTATTTTTTCAGAAAAAGCAGCAGTTTTATTCGATAAGTTTAAGAAATAAGGTGTTAATGATGATAGATAAGTCGAAAATTATTGATGGGGAAACCATTGATAATAAAAAAGATAACAACCCAAGAATTATTTAACATGAAAGATGAAATTTTACATGGTGAATGCATAACATGATCGAAAATGAAAAGCCACAAGATGGTTTGTTATTTGTAGATGAAAATAATCCAAATGACTTTATCATATTTAATTTTTATACTTGGGTATCTATTATTAAAGGGATCATGGTTTTTTATGGTCAAAAAACTGAAGATGAGGCGCAAAGAATAATTAATAATACGCCTCTGTTTACCCGTCCACCCCAAAATTATCTTGAAGCATCTTTGTTAGGTCATGAAGAAGAGTACTATTGGGCTATGGTCATGTCGCATGGCGAACGTTTTTTTGATAAAGGATACAGTTACACTGCACCAGAGGGTTACCTTGCATGGGAGGATAACTATATACAAGAACATAACCTTGCCAAAGCATCGTTATTTTTTAATGATTGATTTATGATGTTTTAGCGGACTTTTATGTTACGGTTTCCACCGTGCTGCTGCGGCAACAGCTTGCATCTGCCCGATGAGCTCGGTGTTGGATGGTGCAAGGAATGTCTCAGAAATACCGAAAAAAATCAGGTGAAGCCATGAATATCTCCAGATTAGCCGTAGATCGCTTGCTGAAAATTAACTGGTTCATAAATTTAGGAAAGCCTACTGTTTTATATCATGCAACGCAGCTTACTGATGAAAATGCGTTTATTAAAGAGATTGCCAGTGGGGATTGGGAAGACACCACCCTTGAGGCACGGAATGAAATAACGGGGCATTTAGCCAAAAAACACAGTAATGACTATCAAGAATGGAATACTCTTGCCAGAGAAGCCCAGGGAATTATCGATACTGAAATTACCCCGCTAGTGACAAATAATGAAGTGGTTCAACATGTTATTCTGGATAATATTAAATGGGACTTGATTAATTATTTGATGGAAGATGCGTATAAAAAACATTTAAAGGGTAGTCTCTTCTTTGAGTCGCTTATTAATATCTATGAACATGGGCATATTCCCTGCGGCTGGAATGGAAAATGGCCAGTGGGTAAGCTGATAATCTATTAATATCATCATATTTATGAAAGATGGAATGTCTAAGCCGTTAAAATGCGTACGCGATGCAAGGAGACATGTCGGCTTTTGGCTCTTTGCCAGAGCAGCGTCATCCTCATCTACGGGCATGCATCGACCGTAGCCAGTAATACGGGTTAATTTATTGGTCTCATTCAGGGGAGTAAATATGACGAGCAATAAACGGTGGTTGAGTTTTATCCTGGCGGAAGAGGGGACGTTCGACGCGCTACTTTGCAAATTCGAACGTGCTTTTCAACAGCCGCTCATCTGTCGTGATGATAAAGGGCGCTATATCGCCCGTGCGGTCTGTCAGGACTTTGAAATCCAGGTTATCGATAAACAGGACCGACTGAGTGAATTGCTGTGCGACGAACACTATGTTCTGGATGTGATTATCGCTTCTGATGACCACTTCAATGAAGCGTTTGAGGCACGGATTAAAGCGCTGTTATCTGATCACGCAATACAGTGGACGAGACGACGTTGGGCTCCGCATTCTTTATCCTAATCTCCGGGCTACTACGTGGTGAATATCATTATCCACACATCACTGTGTTGTTGTTATTCTGCGCAACACACGATCAACGCGCTTTAGTTCAGGGGGTATGCGTGTAAGGAGCCTGAATGACGCACGATTTTTTAAATTTCACCCTCATTATCGCCAGGTCACCTTACTGATCGAGGGCGCAGGTGCGGAAAATCTGTTGTGATAAAACCGCGGTAAGATAGCGGTACGCTTTATCATCGGTCTCAACATCGTAGAGAACGGATAAGGAGCACAGCATGTGTGAAGAACATTTCCCGGTAAATAACCGGGAGGAACTACTAACCCTGATACAGGCATTAGCAACCGATGCCCGACATTCACCTGAAGCGTGGCAAAATAAAAGCGTTGCGGATTATCTTGAGGCCATGGCGTCGTGGATGGAAGATATGGACGGTTATTACAAAAACAGGCAGTTGCCGCTTCCCCAGAATATTAGCTGGGGCGTTTTTGCCGATGTATTAATGGCTGCTAAAAGCTATGAATAACCCTCCGTTGGCATTTTATAGCTGCGCCTTCACCTCAAAGGATACCTGATGGAGACGACATTTACTTTTGTCACCGGCACGGCGACGTTGGCGATTTTTGACCTGGCTTGTTTGCAGCATCGGGTCAGTGATGATGCTGATTGGTGGAGCATTCCTGAAGATGAAATAGAAGAAATTAATCGCGGGAATGCGCTGTTTCTTAATCTGGGTGAGGACGGTGAATACCGCGTGATCATCAGGGATGATCTCGATGACACCTGCGCCTCGCTGTCGCTGCGCGTTCCGTCCGGCAGGGTGTTTATTGGCGCAGGCGAAGATACTTCCGGCGGCGATCTTGAACCTGACGGCTCAGCGGTAATGGCTGGCATATTTTTGCCCCTTCCGGTGGGCTGTTATAGGGTCCGTTACAGCAAATCACAGTCGCAAATATCGCTGTCCTTCACCCCCGTCGAGGGCGCATCAAATGATATTCAGGATCTACTGAGAATATAAATACCCGGCTTGTGCCGTTGCGGCAAAAACGAAACCCTTGGGTCTGTAACTAACAGGGAGAAAAGACATGGCACAACTTTTAACGGCCAGTGAATTACCGGCATGGTTTAGCTACCCAGCGGATTTTTTGCGACTCTGCGCGCAAGGAACGGTGGATTTCGACCCGTGGATTATTCTGCAAGGCGACAGGCTGAAGACACGCTATGAGGGCGTGAAAACACGCTATCCGGGGCGGGCGCTGCTGCCTTTCGCCCGCCGGGAAGATAACGACGATATTGCCTGCTGGGAACGGGATCAGGGCGAGCGTGTCATTATCATTCACGACTTTGCGAGTGTGGGATACGAGAATGTCACGGTGTTTGACACCTTCGCCGACTGGTTGAGAGAGGTCATTGATGCGGCCGAGGATTACCAGGGGCCGCTATTTTTGACCGACAGTCTGCCGCCCGCAACGGAAAATGACATTGCGCGCCTGGCCGCACTCACGCCCGTGCCGCTGCCTGTCGGGATGATCGCGTTATACCAGACATTCAATGGCGGCCAGCCGCTGCCTTCGTATGTTCATGACGATGCCTATATTTATCCCATCAATGCGTTTTTTACAGTGGATGAGATAGGGGACTGTTTCCATCAGTTCGATGAAGAGGGTCTGCCGGAAGGCTTTAAAAAAGGCGAGTTACTCCCGTTTGCTTACGATCCGGGCTCGGGCATCTATGCGGTATCGTTAAGGGAAAAGGACGCCGGTCAGGTCTATTTTTATATTTTGCATGAGCAGGCGGAAATCTTCGGCATCTGGCCAGATTTTTCGGCATTTCTTGCCTCTTTTACCCGCTATACAAGGGATTAATTAACCCGATTCTGAGGATGTCCTGAGCGTGACTGAACAAGGTTTTTACCATGATTGAGGTACAGAGTTTTATTAAGTCTGAGCAGGGTTTTGTTGATGTTTTCGCCTTTGAAGGCACCATTACGGATCCGGACTATATTGATGGCGCTCTGCTGCTGCGGATAAACGGTGTGGAGCTGATTAATCAGGCCATGTGGGATTATGTCGATCAGCTGTGGGCGTATTTCACGTCGGGCTTGCTGGCGCTGGCGGAAGAAAACGCGTTCGAAACGTGTTTCCCGGATCAGCCTGTCACCGTGCGGTTTACACCCTTGCGGGACCAGGTTCTGATCAGCGTTGATTGCCACGGTGAAGTGAAAGCCGTGGTCGGGAAAGGCGAATTTATACGTGAAATGGCAACACAGGCGCGTCGATTTTTTGAACGCATGGTTACGTTAAAAGGCATCGACCGGCACGCCTATGATAACGAAATCCGCCAACTGGCTGCGCTTCCGGCCTCGTATTTCAAGGCGACGACACATGACGAATAAGAATGTTGGTTTGCAGCCGCTGCGTGTTCCTGCGGGATGGTTTATCGCGCTTAATAATTTTTATGAGGTTGAGCCGGTGACCGAAAATATCGATTACTTTTTCAGTGCGGTGCTGATCGGCGGTGAAAATAAGCGACTGGGCGTGAGTTTTGATTCCCGGTACGAACCCGAAGGGATCCCCGGCGGGGAGTTCGTGCTGGTGTTACAAAAACAGGATTATGACAAAAAGGGGCATATCACCCGTGTCAGCGTACTGGACGTGAAGCGCACAAAGCAAAAAGCGCACTTTATCCGGCAACTCGAAGAGTTTATGCAAACCGGTAAGGTTTAACAGAGGCGGTAATGCGAGTGCGGACTCACTTGAAAGATCGCTTTTTACCCTGGCAGGTTGAACATGACGCAACATGAAGATCTTGACGCAGAACTGGACAATCGCATCACGATGCTGGTTGAAGCCGGCAACATCCACCACGATAATGCGAACGTTACCGATGCGCTGGCGGCTTATCAGCAGGCCTGGGCGCTACTGCCTGAGCCTAAAATGGCGTGGAGCGTGACGGGCTGGGTCGCGGCATGTCTGTACAGCGCCTGTTTCGATTTGCAGAACTTCGCCGCGGCAAAAACATGGGGCGAAATCGCTCTGGCCGCGAACAGTTCTGCGATTGATACCGCGCCGCTCATTGATCTGGGAATGGCCTGCTATGAGCTAAAGGAATACGACGCGGCGCTGAACTATTTTGCGCAAGCCTGGCACTATGGTCAGCGGCGGGCATTTCAGGGGCGACCACAAAAATATCTCGATTATTTTTTGCAGAATCGTACCGACCCCTCATCCGGCTGACTGTTCTGCGTGGCCGGTGCGTTATGCCTCCTGCTTAAACGGTGTAAATTCTCTCTTCCGGCAGCAACCGGCGGGCGTCATCAATATTTCCGGCATTAACCAGCGTGTGAATGTCGGTCGCACGTTCGGTGACATCGGTGATATTGACGATCCATTTTTGACAATAATCCACCACTGCCTGGTTGCGTAAGCCAATCTGAATGGTGCGCCAGGGCAGTTTATTCATGTGAATATCCCGCTCCGGATCCCACTGAATGACCACATCGGACGCGGCGATTTTACTTTTCCATTCGGCCTGATCGTCGCAAGTGGCATGACGGTGACTGCTTAAAATCCCCTGATTAAGGATCTGCTTAAAGCCTTCATGGCTAAGATCGACAGCCAGTACCCGGCACTGATGCGGATCTTTCTTCCCCCAGCCAGATCGGTACATCATCCACAGAAACGAGGGCTTAATCCACGTCATACGGGTCATGCTAAAGGGCGGGGAAACAAAGGTACCCTGCGCAAGGGCGCTATCGGCAATGGCGTCGGAATAAGCCTGATAAACGCGGATAACATCGTTAGTATAAAACGCTCTTATTTCCCGTTCCGCGACGGGAGTATTTTCTGTTATTTGCATCATCTTTTACTCATCCTAAGTGCATGGCGGTCTTTTACCGCGCAGTTGGCGTGGTAACGCGCCGCGATGAGAATGTACTGTAAGAGATAACGGGATACTATGGAAAACAGTGTTGCGCATATAAATGCGTTGATTCTCGATATTGTTGAGAATGTCCGCCTGGCGAATATCCCCGGGAAGGACACCGTGGAAGAACTGTATCGGGCGTTGGATGCGTTCTACGCCGCGTATAAAGATAACAGCCTGCTTCCAAAATCCGTCGCCTGGGCACTGTTTGTCCTTCGCGATAATCTGGAAGGCGCCTTGAAATATGCTTCAGGTGAAGATGCCCGCGCGCTTGCCGGGATGAGTTCAGCGGTTAACCGCTATATAGAACAGATCTTTCTGGAGTGAAGACACATATTGCAGCGCCTGCGGAGAGTATATGAAAGCAGAAAACGAACAGATCCAGCTGACCGGAGAAGAGGCGTTAGCCATTTTGAGTGAGGTTGAGTATATCCTGATCTCCCTACGCGATATCGCCCGCCACTATTACCACGGCGAAACAATATGTGATGCGGCGGAAAATGAGCTGGCATATTGCCGGGAAACTACCGGTTTTATCGATCGTAACCGGGTAACGCATCGTCTGGCGAAGGTGCGCGCCATATTGTCTGCGAAATTTAACGATGAACTGGGCGATGATGATATGGGCGATCTGGAACGTGAAATGGAAAAAATTCGCTGCTGGGAAAAACCCGGTGATTGATTTGCGCGTGCAACAAACCAGGATTGGGGAATAACCGCAACATAGGGAGAGGTATGTACACAGGAATTGCGCTATACGGCACAGAACAGGTTTCACCCGCTTCGGCGCTGGCGCTGGGTATGACGCTTTTCAAACACGCTGCGCTGGAGGTCTCATCCTGTGGCTGGAATCAGTATGTGCAGCCGGGCGACCACCCCGGCGATCACGATCTGATCGAGTCCACGCTGGATGCATTGCGGGAAAAAGTGGCGGCGCAGCAGATCAATGCGTTCAGATTGTATAGCGAGAAGCCCGGTGCGCTGCCCTGGTCTGCTTCTTTCGGTGTGTCCACCGCTGAGTTCGGCCAGTTTCACCATATCGATATGCAACTTCCTGCGTGTGGGGATATGGCGGCTCTGCTCAGAATGGTGGCCTGCGAGATTCATTTCGATTACGGGATTGCGTACCACTGCGACACGGTCAGCAAAGCTTACTATTATGCCGCCGGCGAAAATCTGGTCTCTGTTTGCGGCTGCGAAAACCCCGTGTTATTTAAGCGGGAAACGCCGGGCCGGTTCCGCGGGGCGGAGCGTTACAGGCGCAGCATGCTGCGAATGATTTATCCCGTTAACGTCGTTAATCGCCATCATTTGGCACAGCCGGTAATGGGCATGCCGCTACAAACCTGGATCGCGACAACCGGTGCCGGTGATATTGAACACCTGCAGAATGATTTATGGCTCTGGACGGTCAGCGACGCGCGTATTGCTGAAGTCAATCAGACGCTGGGCGAGGCCGGATTACTGATTGCCTGGAAAGGCGGTGACGCCACTAAAACACGGAAGCGCCTGCCATGATAACGGACAAACTGGCGCTGGTTTTAGCGGTGCTCGATAACCGCCCGCTGCGCGAGGGGAAAATCAGCGATGCGGCGTTTTTCCTCAACTACCCGGCCAGCCAGGAAACTATCAGTACCCTCATTAATGATGAGCTGCGTCATGCGGTAGAGACGAAAAATGCGCTGGCGCTGGAGTTAACCTTATACCTTGGTTTTCACTTTCACTTTTCACCACCGGACAGCGAGGCGCTTATTCCGGCGTTAACGGCATTCTGGCATCAACGGCATGCGGAAGTGCTCAGAGCGCTGTTAACACTCGCACCGCGCAGTGAAATCGCGGTAGCGGCAATTTATCAGTGTGCTGCAACGGATCATGACTACCTTTGTGATGATCGCGAGGACGGAATATTTAACCTGGCGACGGACTGTATTTATGCGCTGGCGAAAATAGCCACTCCGTCTGCCATTGCCGCATTACAGGCGTTAACCGACAGTCAGTGGCAGCCGGTAGCCGCAAAAGCACGACATGTGATGAAGAAATACGGATTAACGCCGCCGGCTGCTCACAACAAGCCAGCAGAATAAGCATCAGGAGCCGATATGTTATTAAGCCCATTGCTCTCAGAAACTGACGCCGCACTGGAAAACAGGATTGTCGATATTATTAACGCTGGCAATGCATTGTCGGATAAAAAGCAATTCGCCGAGGCTATCCGGCAATATGATCAGGCCTGTGCACTGTTGCCTGAGCCGAAGTTTGCATGGGAAATGATCGGTGGATGGCTGACAGGGAGTTATTACAACGCCTGGTTTGCCCTTGGCAACTATGAAAAAGCCAAAGCATGGGCGGAGGTTGAACTGGAATATCGCCGTTCTGAAATTGATGTCGGGCCGCATATGGATTTGGGCATGGCCTTATATGAACTGGGCCAGTTGGATGAGGCCTTCCGCTATTTCGACGCGATCTATCGTTATGGCAAGCGTCGGCCTTTTAAAGAATATCCTCACAAGTACCTGGAGTTTTACCTTGCGCGGCAGCGATGATTCAATTCAATGTGATGGAAACCGTGTAAACGAGGACGTGGTGCTATTAACCCTGGCGGATATTGAACAACGACTGGCCGAAAAATTTTTACCCTTAGAGGGTGAGATGGATGAATTACTGCTAAAACAACGGCGCGAACCGGTGGGCGACATATGTGCGCTTGAGCAAATCCTGAATGTCAGGCTGAGCGGTGACTTCCTGGCGTTTCTTTCCCGCTATGATCTGGACCATTTCTCCCTTGGCAATATCGCCTTTGGCACAGGTGAGGATTACCTCGCGCAGGTGATAGCGCTCAATCAAAGTGAGGCGTTTAACCGCTGGTGGCCCGGCGTCAGCCGTCCTGAGGGCATCATCGTGATTGCGCTTTCCGATCCGTATACCCTGCTGCTTAATACCCTGAATCAGCGCGTTTACGCCATTACCAGCGAACCGACAGCGGCGGATGACGATCCGGTTGCTGACAGTTTTGCGCTGTTTATCCGGGGTGTTGGGTCACTGTTTTTACAGGCCGCGCACCCGCAAGAGGTTGCCAGCGCGGTCGGCGCAGTTAATCTCGCTTTCTGGCAGGAAATAGCATAAGGCCACGTTTTCTGCATTTGCACACGACCTCAGGGGAGAGCGGCATCCGCGATAGCCCCATTGCAGGAGAACATAATGGAACATGATGAACAGGTGGTGAAGGCGGTTGCCCGCGCGTTGTTTGACGACAATGCCGTACGTTACCAGCAGGCGTTGACCAGACCGGTGAACAGCGATAGCGACGTCTATGGCAGGGCCAGAAATGCGCTGGCATCGCTTACCGTCGAGCAGCAACACGATGTGTTGCGCTTTATACAGATGGCGATGGCCGACAGTGCCTCGGTTATCTTCGGCATGCTGGATGGCAGTCATTTCCCGCAAGGGATTGATGGCGATTTTGCGGTGCATTATCAGGATGCCGAAATCCAGGGAAGCCTGCAGGACATCTGGATTGAACAGGCAGAGCAACGCGGGATCTATCGCTAAGCGCTGGCCGTCTCCCCATTAGCGCATCAACGGAGCAAGCAACAAGATGATAAATCCTGCCTTAACCGAGCTGGATAACCGCTTATCCGCCAACGGATTTTTTGATTTCCTGGCATCGCTGGATGCCGATGCCGCCCTGGATTTGCGCGATGAAGCTGCATTCGATGAGGCCTGGATGCAGGCATATCGCGAACTTCAGGCCCAGGCATTCCCGGCGCAGGTGCTGACTTTTATCGACACATTACGCGAAAAAGCATTCAAACATGCTTTTCGCATCAACGGCAATGCAGAGATCGCGGCGTGTATTGCTGACGATGTCGATCTGATTGCTAAAAGTCTGGCTGCCGGGAAGGCGGGCGGCTGGGCAGTCACGCAACTGTGGTCTGCGTATCTTCGTGGCCGGTTTCCGGCAACGCAGGAGGAAGGATGATTGATCTGAATGCGGACATCATCAGTAATCACTCGCTAGGCAATATCTGCCTTGGCCAGTCGATTGATGTCTATCTGGAAGAGTTGCTTGAGCGCTTCACGGTGGAAACGAAAATCTACCCGCCCGCGCACCCGCAGGCAGAGACAATGCACGGCTATTTTATTAATCACGGCGCGATGGTCGTCTTCACCAATTCGCTGGATATCATCGTGTCGGTGGGCTGTAACCAGACTTATAGCGGTAAATACCGGCAGACCCTCTACCCGGGGATCACCATGGAGAAGCTTTCCATGCTCGTGAAAGAGGTGCGCATTCTGCACGGCGCGCTGATTGTCGATAACGATTATGGATTGTCGTTTCCTCTACCTTCGCCGCATGACGAGCTCGCCGATCATCTCCACCAGATACCGCCTGAGCTGACGTTGAACGAAATCTACGTTTACGATCACTCGCCGCTGGTGCCCAACGTAAAGAACGTGAAGAAGAAACGAAAATGAGTAACCTGCTGCCACCTTCACTGCAACACCTTGAGCGCGTGCTGGGCATGACATTGCCGCCGCGCTACCGCCGCTATTTACTGCAAACGATCCGGGAAAACGCGTGTTGGGAAATCACCACCCCGAACGGCGACGCTCTGGTGTTATTCAATTACCACGATCTGCTGGAGCGCAACCAGACCTATGCTGTCCAGCAGGTGGAGCCGGAATACCTGTTGATCGGTCAGGATGGCGATGTGGGCTATTTCATCCACGCGCGTGTGGGCAAGGAAGCCATCTACACACAGGATCTGGGCGCGCTGGGTAGTCTGCAAATGGAGCCTATCGCGGAAGATATCGACCAGCTCTGTGCCTGACACTGGCGCGGCTGTATCAATCGCGGCGTGGAAAGGCCCCGCAGTGTGCGGGGCGCTGTTTGTCAGGGTGAACAGGAATCGTTAATGGTCTGCTGCGCCTCGTTAATCGTCTCATAGCCCTGATCTTCCATCTGTTTCCAGGTCGGGCGGACTTTACAGGCCTGCGCAACACGAACGGCGATTTCCCCCAGCAGTTTGACGCCTTTACCGGAGGAACAAATCCCGGCGTCTGGTGACTGCGCCTGTGCGCCTATCTTCTCTGCCGCTTCAGCGCCTTTGCGCTCAGCGGTATCACAATCGCCACTCAGGTCGATAGCCATCGCTTCGGCGGAGAGCGCCGGGCGGGCACCACCAGAACCGCCACCGCTGCTGCCTGCAGAAGAAGCACCGGCGCCGGACGACGCAGAGGGCGAATAACTGCTCTCACTGCTGCTGTTAGCGGCCAGCGCGGCCTGGTTGAGCGAGTTACCGACGGCCTGAGACACGCTGCCGCCAGAGGCATGCGCAACGATGGCGCTGCTGGCGACACCCGTCACCGCATTGACCAGCGTATCGACCTGCGATGGCTGCTGCGCTTCTTGCTGCGCAGCCTGAGCGCGCTCGGTTTCCGCCTGAGCCTGCTGCGCAGCGTATTGCTGGTTACTGACCTCCGTTTTATGGCGCGTACCCGCCAGCGCGGCCGTCACGTCAGACAGGTCACCAAAGCCTTTCTTCTTCAGAATGGCCGCCACGTCGCGGAGTTTATTGCTGTCGGCGACAACGCGATGGCCCTCATCCACACCGCCCCATGCGCTGTTTAGCGTGGACCACTGTGTCCCCAGGCGGCTGGCGAGTTTATTATTTTTCAGGTCCCGCGCCAGGTTTATTGCTGCGGTATACATATCACCGCTTGCCAGCGGCGTCAGGTTCAGCGCGGTGACGAATTTATCCAGCAACGTTTTGGAGCCATCGCCTATTTCGCTATGGGTTTTGTAAGAGGACGCATACAGGTAATTCGCATGCGCAGCGCCTAATTCACGGGCATAACGTGTTACCAGCGTCTCGTAACTCGTCAGGGTACTGATAGCCTGCGTTTTATTACTGCTCGCTTGCTGTTTTGCCAGCCCACTATAGTACTGATATTGCATGAGAAGATGATAAAAATAGTCTTTAGTATCGCTGGCTGCGAATTGCTGTTCAGTGAATTTAATGAGATTTGCATAATCTTTATCATCATAGAGTTTTTTTAATAATCCATTATCGTAATCCATAACTGCACTGGTAACTTTATATTCCGTCTGGCTGGAATAGCAAAGTTGCAGCATTAACTGGCGATTATTCAGGTAGGCATCGTAGTTTTTATTATTAATGGCATTTTGCCCGGCGGTGAAGGCATTATTACAGGCTGTGTTGTCATAGGATGCGCAGCCTGATAAAAGCAGTGCGCAGCCAGCAACCACAATGGATGCTTTCAGTGCTATCATGGAGTTAACCTCGAACTATCATTATTTGTTTTTACTATTTGGCTAATAATTGCTGTGATAAGGAATAGATAAATTCAGGTTGCAGGTGGGCCTTCTTAAAAAAATAGATAACGGAATTATACGAATAAAATTACATATTTGTTATATATTAGAAATATCTTGTTACTAATATTGTTGCCAAGCGTTATATTTACCCAATGAAACTATATAGTTAGCGAAACGTATAACTTTTCAATAAAAGAAAAACGCAAAAATGCGTGGATCCTTCGTCATCAGGGACTGACGGCGCGGTTGCCTCCCCATATACTGTCAAAAACAAGACGTTAACAGTAATTTCATTAATACAGACAGGGTAAGGGATGGACACGGCGGAATTTTTCGGGCAACTCGCGCAGCAACTGCTCCTCTCTGCGCCGCTCTTTTTACTGATTGCACTGGGGTATGGCTTAGGCCGCTTTGCCGGTTGGCCGGAGTCGGTCAACGAGGGGTTAAATCGCTTCTGCTTTAACGTGGCGATTCCTTGCATGTTGTTCAAAGTCATGAGTAAGTTTTATCAAAGTCCGCCGGTGGATATGCGGCTGCTGATCGCCTATTTCGGCAGTTGCCTGGTCATCTATGTTATTGGCCGCGTGCTGGCGAAAAATGTGTTCCACCTGGACGCAATTTCCGGCTCGGTGTTTGGCCTGGGCGGCATCTTTTCTAACAACGTCATGCTCGGTATTCCGGTGGCTGTCATCCTGCTTGGTCAGGCGAGTCTCGCGTCGGTCGCGCTGGTGCTGGTCTTTAACAGCCTGATCTTGTGGACGTTGGTGACCGTCTCTGTCGAATGGGCACAAAACGGCAGTTTCTCGGTGCGTGGGATCGGCAAGACGCTCATAAGCGTACTGCGCAACCCGATCATTATTGGCATCTTTACTGGCTTTTTCTGGAGTTTTGCGCTTCGTCGCCCGCTGCCGCAGTTTTTTGATAGTCCGGTCAGCATGGTAGCGCAGGTTGCCGCGCCGTTAACGCTGATCACGCTTGGCATGAGCCTCTCGCGCTATCACATTCGCAAAGGCCTGCGCGAGAGTAGCGCAATCTGTTTGCTTAAACTGCTGTTGATGCCAGGGCTTATCTGGGCTGCTGCGTATCTGCTCCATTTGCCGCGCGCGGAAAGTCAGGTGGTGGTGCTGTTAGGGTCAATGGCGGTAGGGGTAAATGTCTATCTGATGGCGCAAAAATTTCAGGTGCTGCAAGGAGCGACCGCGACCAGTATGCTGTTGTCCACTCTCTTTTCGACGGTGACCACGCCGCTATTTATGATCCTGATGGGGCATTTTTACCCCGACTGGCCCTGAGGCCAGCCGGAACCGGTCAGACAATATCGTCAACCACGCCGCCGTCCACGCGCAGCGCCGCGCCGGAGGTGGCGGAAGCCTGTTGCGAGCAGACATACACCACCATATTTGCTACCTCTTCAACCGTGGCGGCGCGCTGGATAACCGAACTCGGGCGATGGGCCATCACAAACTCTTTCGCCAGCGTTTCCAGCGTTTTGCCGGTTTTTTCGATTTCCTCTTTCATCATCTCCGCAAAGCCGTCGGACATGGTTGGCCCCGGCAAGACGCTGTTGACGGTCACGCCGCTGCCGGCGACAAATTTTGCCAGCCCGCGTGCCAGCGACAGCTGCGCCGTCTTGGTCACGCCATAGTGGATCATGTCCGCCGGGATATTCAGCGCCGATTCAGACGAGATAAATACCACGCGTCCCCACTGTTTTTTCACCATCGCCGGGAGTAACGCGCGGGAGAGGCGTACGCCAGACATCACATTGGTCTGCCAGTAATTTTCCCAGGTTTCATCGTCGGTGGCGTAAAAATCCTGCGGGCCGTAAATCCCGGCGTTATTCACCAGAATGTCCACGTCACCCGCCGCGTTGAGCAAGGCCTCCACGCCCTGTGCTGTGCCCAAATCGGCAATAGCCGTGTGCAATGTGGCGTCCGGTAGTTCTTTCTCCAGCGCGGCTTTTGCTTTACGGGTCGAGGCGTCGCTTCGCCCGTTGAGGATCACCGTCGCGCCGCTTTCCGCCAGCCCTTTGGCAATCGCAAAACCAATGCCGCCCGTTGACGCCGTCACCAGCGCCACTTTTCCGCTGAGATCAATCTTCATCGTCTGCTCCTGATGTGAGGGATTTAACCAATGGATCAAGGCTAGCACCTGAGCGAGAGCGCGCATTGCCAATTGTTGCCTGATTACGCGTGCGCACTGGCTTATGCAATTTGCAGCATTGCTTTTCTGGTTTTATTGCTTCCCTCGTTTTCACTGCTCTAACAGAATGGAATTCACACAATATATTTGGCAGTTATTTTCTTTTTCAGGGGACAGACCACAATATGAATAAATACGGCGTATTCTCCATTCTCCTCGCAATAAGTGGCGTGCAACAGGTTAATGCCGCTGAACAGAGCGTTCCGGCGCAAACCACGTTTACTATTGCGGCAGATGCGTCGCTAAAAGCGAAATTACCGCAGGAGGTCATCCAGCGCGGTTATATTATTGCGGGCACCAACCCAAATACGCCGCCAACAACGTTTTATCAGGAAGATAATAAAACGCTGGCCGGGCGCGAAATCGATATTATGACCGCGGTTGCCGAACGCCTCGGCGTGAAAGTGCAGTGGCACGATACCGGCGGTTTCGACAATATTATTCCGGGGCTGAAATCCGGCCGCTACGATGTGGCGCTCGCCAACATTAATGCCACCCAAAAGCGCCTGGAACAGGTGGATTTCGTCAGCTATTACGATGCGTCCCGCCTTGGCATTATCTCCCGTCAGGATGCAAACATTCCCGCCTTTACCGAACTGACGCAGGTGTGCGGCAAAGAGATTGGCGCAGGTGCGGGCACCACGCAAATCAACCGTCTGAACGAAGGCAGCAAAGCGTGTGAAGCACAGGGTAAAGCGCCGATTAAAATCGCCGTCTTCCCGGACCGTCCGGCAGGTGTACAGGCGGTGGTCAGCGGGCGCGTACCGATGTTCTTTGGCCCCTATGAAGGCCTGACCTGGCAGGTCAGCAAAGTGAAACCGCTGACCATGAGCGGGCAAATCAGCGTTAACGATGCACCGGTATCTATCGCTTTCCCGAAAGGCTCCGGGCTGGAAGAGGCCGTACAGGCTGCCCTCAACTCCCTGATCAAAGATGGCTCTTACCAGAAGATCCTCGACCACTGGTCGATTGGTTTCGGCGCGGTAAAAGAGTCCAAACGTAACGAAGAGATTTTCTGATGGCGCACACCACTCCTTCACCCTCGCAGGACGCTTTGCGCATTGTCGGTAAACGCTACTACGGGCGCTGGTTCAGCGCCCTGTTCGTTTTACTGCTGCTGGCAGGCTTGCTGCATTCCATTTTCAACAACCCGCGTTTTGAGTGGGGCGTGGTGGCGCAAAGCTTCACCGAAGACTCCATCATCAGCGGCGTGGTGATGACCCTGCAACTGACCGCCATTTCCGTCGTGCTGGGCTTTGCGGGCGGCACCGTGCTGGCGTTGATGCGCCTGTCATCGAACCCGGTGCTGGTGGCGGTAAGTTGGGGATATACGTGGTTTTTCCGCGGCGTGCCGATGCTGGTGCAGCTTTTCCTCTGGTACAACGTGGCGGCGCTTTATCCAACCATCGCCATTAGCCTGCCGGGGCTGGGGGAGCTTTACAGTTCTCCGGCGAACGCGTTGATAAGCCCCTTTAGCGCAGCGGTGATCGCGCTGGTGATGCACCAGTCCGCCTATGCGGCGGAGATCATCCGTGCGGGCATCCAGAGCGTTGGGAATGGGCAACTGGAAGCTGCGCGGGCACTTGGCTATTCGCGCGGGCAGATTCTCCGCTATACCGTTTTACCGCAGGCGATGCGCGCTATCCTGCCGCCCGCCGGTAACGAGGTGATTGGTCAACTGAAGACCACGGCGGTGGTGTCGGTTATCTCATTACAGGATGTGCTCTACTCGGCGCAAATTATCTATCAACGCACCTATGAAGTGATCCCCCTGCTGCTGGTCGCCACGCTGTGGTACCTGCTGCTGACGTCCGTACTGTCGGTCGGGCAGTTCTATGTCGAACGCTACTTCTCCCGGGGTGTAAAGCGCGTTGAAGCCAAAGTCTGGTTTGCCCGCAGGCTGCCGGTGTATCTGTTTAACGCCAGGAGAGTGAGTAATGGCTGAGGCAATTGAATTACGCAATATCACCAAGCGTTTCTCCGGGCAGACGGTGGTCGATAGCGTCGATCTGGATGTGGATGCCGGGTCGGTCACGGTGATCCTCGGCCCATCGGGGTCGGGGAAATCGACGCTGCTGCGCTGCATTAACCACCTGGAAAAACTGGATGCCGGGACAATCCGCATTGGCGGCGAACTGGTGGGGTATGAGCAAAAAGGCCAGGCGCTGTTTGAAGTGAGCGACAGCAAAATCGCCCGCCAGCGCAGCCGTATCGGCATGGTGTTCCAGCAATTTAATCTCTTCCCGCACCGCACCGTGCTGCAAAACATTATCGATGCGCCCATCCGGGTGAAAAAGCAGCCCAGGGCGCAGGCGGTGGCGAAAGCACGCCTGCTTCTGCAACAGGTTGGGCTTTCCGGGCGGGAAGATGACTGGCCGCAGCAGCTCTCCGGCGGTCAGCAGCAGCGCGTGGCGATTGCCCGCGCGCTGGCGATGGATCCTGAAGTCATGCTGTTTGATGAACCGACCTCGGCGCTTGACCCGGAGCTGGTGGGGGAAGTGTTGCAGGTGATCAAAGCGCTGGCGCACTCCGGCATCACCATGGTGATCGTCACCCATGAAATCGGCTTTGCCCGCGAAGTGGCGGACAACATCGTATTTATGGAAGCGGGAAAAGTGATCGCCTCCGGTCCGGCGCGCCAGGTACTGGAAAATAACGCCAACGCTCGCGTCAGCCACTTTCTCTCCACGGTGCTTTAATATGCCGCCCGTGACGCACAGCTCCCACTGGGGAGCGTTTACTGCCACCCCGGCGGGGGATGAACTGCACATTACGCCCTTTGCTGGCGATCCCGATCCCAGCCCGTTGCTGGACAATTTTACCGATGTGCTGCGCCACCCGGCGCGCGTGACCAGGCCGATGGTACGCAAAGGCTGGCTGGAGCAGGGGCCAGGCCCGGACGCGCGGCGCGGGGCCGATGAGTACATTGCCATTAGCTGGGCGCAGGCGCTGGATCTGGCGGCAAACGAACTGCAACGCGTGGCGGATAGCTTTGGCCCGCAAGCGGTGTTTGGCGGTTCGTATGGCTGGTCCAGCGCCGGGCGCTTCCACCATGCGCAGAGCCAGGTGCACCGTTTTCTGAACACCACCATCGGCGGTTATGTTCGCTCGGTATGGTCATACAGTTCTGCGGCGGCCAGCGTGATCCTGCCGCACATTGCTGCCTCGCAGGATGAGATTTCCCGGCGCGGTGTGAGCTGGCGTGAGATTGCCGAACACAGCGAGATAGTGCTCTCTTTTGGCGGTCTGGCGCTGAAAAATTCCCAGGTCGCCAGCGGCGGCATGAGCGAACACACCGAGCGCGGGTATATGCGCCAGGCTGCCGAACGCGGCGCGCAATTTATCTCCATCAGCCCATTGCGCCATGACTTGCCGGATGAAGCCGCCGGGGAGTGGATACCGGTGCGCCCGGGTACTGATGCGGCATTAATGCTGGCGCTCTTGCACACCTTATGGCGACACGGGCTGAGTGATGAAGATTTTCTGGCGCGTTACTGCACCGGCTGGCCAACGCTGGTTGCCTCCCTCAATGGTACGCAGGATGGCACGGTGCGGGATGCCGCCTGGGCGGAAGCCATTTGCGGCGTGCCTGCCGCACACATTGTTGCGCTGGCGCAGCGCCTGCACGGTAAGCGCGTGGTGGTCACGGTCGCCCATTCGTTACAACGTGCGCAGCACGGCGAGCAGCCGGTGTGGCTGGGCATGGTGCTGGCCGCGGCGTTGGGGCAACCCGGTCTGCCCGGCGGCGGCTATGCCTATGCGCTGGGGGCGCTGGGTCACTACGGGAAAGCGTTTAACCGCGTCTCTTTCCCCTCGCTGCCGCAGGGCAACAATGGCGTTGACGAGTTTATTCCGGTCGCGCGTATCGCCGATATGCTGCTCAACACTGGCGCGCCCTTTGATTTTAACGGCCAGCGCCGCCGCTATCCGCACATTAAGCTGGCGTGGTGGGCGGGCGGTAACCCCTTCCATCATCACCAGGATCTGGCGCGGTTGCGCCACGCGTTTTGTCAACTGGATACGCTGATTGTCCACGAACACAGCCTGACGGCGACCGCGCGTCATGCGGATCTGATCTTACCCGCCACCATGACGCTGGAGCGCGAAGACGTGGGCGGCGCGCCAACGGACAGACACCTGTTCGCCATGCACCCGGTGGCTGAACCGTGGGGCGACGCGCGGGATGATTTTGCTATTTTCCGGGATATTGCCGCCCGATTGGGGCGTGAAGAGGCGTTTACCGAAGGGCGTACGGTGCGTGAGTGGTTACAACATCTGTACGGGCAGATGCAGGAAAAACTGGCGCAGGAAGGGGTGAAAACACCCGATTTCGACCGCTTCTGGCAGCAGGGCGTGTTGACGCTGCCGCAGGTGGACGATGGCGGGCGCATGATGCGCCGTTTTCGTGATGATCCCGATGCGCACCCCTTACCGACGCCGGATGGCAAAATCCAGATCTATTCGGCGACCATCGCCAGTTTCAACTATGCTGATTGCCCCGGTCACCCGGTGTGGCTGACGCCGGACGAACAACCCGACGCGCAGCATCCGCTGTGGCTGATTGCCAATCAACCCGCCACCCGCCTGCACAGTCAGCTCGACTACGGGCGACACAGTGCACGGCATAAACAGCAGGGTAAAGAGGTGTGCATGATGCATCCGACCGACGCCGCTGCGCGCGGTATTACCGAAGGGGCGATGATTATGTTGCATAACCTGCGCGGTGCCGTGCTGGCGGCGGTGACTTTGTCGGAGAACATCATGCCCGGCGTGGTGCAACTGCCGACCGGTGCCTGGTACGATCCGGTGGACCCGCTGGCTGCGCGTCCACTGTGTCGTCATGGTAACCCCAACGTTCTGACGCGCGACATCGGTACCTCTTCGCTGGGGCAAGGGTGCAGCGGGCAGATCACTGTCGTTCAGGTGTCTCTGTTTACCGGCGATGTCGGCGAGGTGCAGGCTTTTGTGCCCCTAAACCAGCAAGAGCGCCTGTAGGGTACGCAGCGCCTGGGCGCTCTCCAGACGGGTCAGCGTAAGCCAGCCATTGCGGGTGGCGTCATCCGCTTGTGGCAGGCAGCGGTGTAGTTTCTCCGCTAAATCCACGCCTTTTGCCAGCAGCATCTGGCGTGTGGCTTCGGTTTCCAGTATCACTCCGGCGCGGGTGGTTACGCGAAGGCGATGAAAACGCGCAGCCGGGTTGAGCGCGTCCGGCGGCGCGTTGTGATCCGGCGTACGCACGACGCGTGCCGCCAGCGCGGCGGTAGCCGGTTTGACATTGCCGGGGGCGAAACTGCTCAACGGCAAATCATTGTCCAGTAAGCATTCGGCGATCACATATTCAAGGCTGAAACGGGCTTCAACGCCATTGGTCGGGGTATGAATAAATGCCGCCACATCGCCGCCGGGCGGAAACGCCACCTCAATCCGCTCCACATCGTGGTGTAACTGCGCAATGGAAAACCCTGCCGCCAGCCATTTCTCACGTAGCGTCAGTGCCGCCAGCGCAGCGCCGTGGGTGCCGCTACAGGTCGGCCAGGGCTTAAACTCCAGCCCTGGTGTAACAATGCGCCACGGCGCGCCCCAGCATTCAGTGAGCAACGCCGGGCGGGCAGTCGTGGGGCTATAAGCGGCGAGAAAACTCTCCAGCGCGCCGGTTGTTTGCGCGCTGACGCCATGCTGCGTCAGTTGTACGGCGGTGACCGCCGCCCGTGCCGCCAGCCCGGCATGCAGCGGTTTGATATCCGAACCGAACTGCACGCGTAATCCGGCAGCCTGAGTGGCGGCAATGGCGAGGATATTCGCGGTTTGCGCAGGATCCGCCTTCACCAGACGGGCGCAGGCCGCCGCTGCTGCCAGCACGCCGAGGGTGCTGGTGTTGTGAAAGCCCTGCACATAATGACCGCTGCCGACCGCCAGACCCAGGCGGCCTGCCATTTCCACACCCAGCGCAAAGGCATCGAGAAACTGCGTCGGTTCAATGATGGCGCTCTCTGCCGACAGCGCCAGCAACGCCGGGAGGATGACCGTCCCGACATGCCCGCGAAAATCCGGATGAAAATCATCGAAATCCAGCGCATGTCCGCTGTAGCCAAGACGCAGCGCGCGAGACTGCGCGTCCTGCCCCGGCCAGATTTGGCGCAATGACGCTAAGGTAGCGTCAGGTAACGCGCCGTTCACCACCGGCAAGGCGACGGCGAAAAAGTCGAGCACACCGCGCCGCGCCTGTTCACGGGCGGCGTCATCCGGCTGCGTGTCGACAATCAGCCGGGCGACAGCCTGGGTGATATCGCTCATGCCGTCGCCTTTTTCAGCGCTTCTACCGCCAGCGTCGCCAGCCACTGTGCGGTGGGGAACAGCGCGGCGTCATCCACGCGGAACTGGGGATGGTGCAGGGCATACGGGCCGCCGGAGCCAATCATGATAAACGCGCCGGGCAGACGTTGCTGGTAAAACGCGAAGTCTTCGCCAATCGGATTCGCGGCGATACGGCGGGCGTCAAAACCTGCCTCCTGACCAGTTTCCAGCGCCAGCGAGACCCACTCTTCGCTGTTCACCACCGACGGCGGGCCGGGCTGCCAGTCAAGCGTGATGCGCGCGTTAAACGCGGCGGCCAGCCCTGTCAGCACATCACGCATGCGCTGCTCAATCTGTTCACGCACCGTCTGGCTAAAGGTACGCACGGTGCCTTCCAGCCAGGCGCTATCCGGGATCACGTTCCACGTGCTGCCGCTGTGCACCTGAGTCAGGGAGAGCACGGCGTTTTCATCGGACGGGACGTTACGGCTGATCAGGGTTTGCAGGGTAGAGATCAGTTGCCCGGCGATCACCACCGGATCGTTGCCTTCATGCGGGCGCGCAGCATGGCTGCCGGTGCCGGTGATATCAATGCGGAAGCGGTCAACGCCCGCAGTCAGCGCGCCGGCTTTACTGCCCATAACGCCCACCGGTAGCGCCGGATCGTTATGGATGCCAAAAATCGCCGTTGCCCCCTCCAGCGCGCCTGCGGCAATCACCGCCGGTGCGCCTTGTCCGGTCTCTTCCGCGGGTTGAAACAGAATGCGCACGCGTCCGGGCAGGCTGCTTTCCTGCTGTTTGAGCAAAATCGCTGCGCCCAGCGCCGAGGCGCTGTGGAAATCATGGCCGCAGGCATGCATCACGCCGGGGTGCTCTGAGCTGAACGGCACGCCGGATTTTTCATCAATCGGCAGTGCGTCGATATCCGCGCGCAGGACGATCAACGGGCCCGGTTGTTGCCCGCCCAGTTCAACGACCAGCCCGGTCGGCAAGTCTAACGGCAGAATGCGTATCTGGTAGGTTTCCAACGCGGCACGAAGACGGGCGGTGGTGGCGAACTCCTGGTTAGAGAGTTCAGGGAAACGATGCAGTTCATGGCGAAAGTCGGTCAGCCAGGCCGGTAATTCAGCGATGTCGGTCATAGCGTTACTCATCAGGGTGAACGACGCGCCAGCCACGCGGTGTGGTTAGCGTCATCAAGGATTTTTTTCATAAACAGGGTGATATGGCCTTTGCCCAGATCCGCCTCATGCGAAGGCACAAAGCCATACTGCTGGTAAAAGGGGATCAGCCACGGGTGACTGATGGCGGTGCCAAGCGACACCGCAGGCGCGCGCAACACACCGCGCAGAATATGGGTCTCCACCCAGTCGTAGATTTGCCGCCCGCGCTGCTCCCCGCGATGGCGCGGATGCGCGCCAAACCAGCCGATATGCGGCAGGCCAAACGGCCCCGGCAGCGGCCCCCACGGGTAGCGCAGCGTAATGGAGGCGGCTAACGCATCATCGACAAACAGCCCCCAGACACCGTGCTGTTGCAGGTGTTGCGTCACCTGCGCGGCGGTGGTGGTGGCGGCATCAAAATGAATGCCCATCTCACGCACCTGCGCGTAGGCTTCCAGCATCAGCGTCAGATAGATATCGCGGTCGGCGGCGGTCAGCTGGCGATAGTGCTCGCTCATACCCTCTCCAGCAACTGCGAGTCATCTGCGGCGCGCAAGACATCACCGACTTTTTCGACCGCGCTGCCTAAATAGCGCGCCGGATCCAGCCAGCTGTCGAGATCGGCGCCGCTGATTGCACCGGCGATTTCCGGTTGTTCCGCCAGCACGCTTTTAAAATCGCGTCCGCTTTCAAATGCCGTCATCGCGCAGGTGTACACCAGGTGGTGCGCCGTCTGTTTCCCGAGGGTTTTCCCGGCTTCAAACATCACCCGCTCCGACAGCAGCAGCCCGGCCTGGATATCCAGATTGGCGCGCATTTTTTCGCTATTCACCGTCAGGCCGTTAAGGATCCCCTGTGCGTTTTGCAGTTGCGCAGAGAGATAGAGACAGATTTCCGGGAGCGCCAGCCACTCTGCGCGCCAGCTCATGGCATCGCGCTCGTGTTCAACATGCATTGACTCAAAAATCAGACCGGCGCTGTGGCGCACGGGCGCAGTCAGGCTTGCCAGCCCTTCAATCGCGGCAGGGTTACGCTTGTGCGGCATGGTGGTGGAACCGATTTTCCCGGCGCTGAAGGGCTCTTCCACTTCGCCGATTTCGGTCCGCATCAGGTTGTAGAGTTCGTTGCCGATTTTGCCGAGCGAACCGCTGATCAGCACCGCCAGCGAGGCGAATTCGCTCAAGCGATCGCGTGCGGATTGCCAGCCAATCGTCGGGCAGGCCAGCCCGAGCAGCGCCAGTGCGCGACGCTCCACCTCCGGCCCCTGATCGCCCAGCGCCGCATTGGTGCCGATAGCGCCGTTGATGTTGCCCGTCAGTACGCGCGGACTGATTTCGTTGATACGCGTCAGATGGCGCAAAAACTCATCCAGCCAGACGGCGACCTTAAACCCAAAGGTCGTGGGCAACGCCTGCATGCCGTGAGTACGGCCGACCATCAGTGTGTGCTGGTGGCGTTCGGCAAGCTGGCGCAGGGCGCGGGCGACGCCAACGGTATCGCGGCGGATAATGCCTAGTGCATCGCGCAGTTGCAAAATGGTGGCCGTATCGACGATATCCTGCGTGGTGGCGCCGTAGTGCAGGTATTCCCCCGCCGGGCCGCACTGCTGTTGCAGCGCCGTCAGCGTGGGCATAAAAGAGTGCTTCATTTGCGCGGCGAGTTGGGCGATATCGCTCAGTTGCAGCGCCTGCGGTTGCGCGCGGTCGGCAATCTCCTGTGCGGCCTTCGGCGGAATGACGCCCAGTTCACCTTGCGCACGCGCCAGCGCCACTTCCACGGCGGCCTGCTGGCGCAGGCGGTTTTCTTCCGACCAGATGGCGCGCATTTCCGGTGTGGCGAAGTTATTGCCGATAATCAGAAAGTCGATGGGATGCGATGACATGTTATGTGCCTGTCGTAAATTAAAAAAAGATGCCGGTTAACTTTATTTTCTGTTCAGCATCTTCATTCATGAATATACCGGCGGCAAGGCATTTGTCGCCTTATCTAATATTCTTCTATCGATATGAAAATACAGAAAATAGGAAAGATTGTTTTTTGTTTTTATTTTTGTAGCATGAGCTGATAATGCGATTTAATTAATTAAATGGACAATTCAATGCTTGCGATAAAAACGCCGCAAACCTGGTTCCACCAGTCAGGTATTCGTCATGACGCAGGGAAATATATTTCACCGCTGTCACAGCATATTTTAATTATTACCAGTGCGCAGGCCTGGGCACGAGTGAACCCGGCCCTGGAAAGCAGTTTGCGCACCAGCGGCGTGAAATGGCAGACCGAGATCATGACCGGCTACTGTACCGACGAGCGGGTGGCACATTACGCCCAGCGCGCACGAAAACTGGGGGTGCAGTGGATTGTTGGCGTCGGCGGCGGTCGCGTACTGGATACCGCGAAAGCCGTAGCGGATGCGCTTGACGGCGGTGAGTCGGTCACCATCCCGAAGGTCGCCTCTACCTGCGCGGCCTGGTCGCCACTGTCGGTGTTTTATACTGAAGAAGGCGGGCAAATCCGCAGTCAACCGTTGAAAACATTGCCGCGACTGGTACTGGTGGACAGTGAAATTATTGCACAGAGCGACGTGCGTTATTTAAAAGCGGGTATCGTGGATGCGCTGGCGAAATGGTACGAATTCCGTCCCTATTTACAACATTCGCCGGATAACCTGGCGTTGCAGTTAAAAGTGCAGACCGCCCGACTGGCTGTGGATATTTACGAAAAACACGGTGCGCAGGCGGTACGGGATAATAAAGCGCAGGTTGTCAGCGAGGCGTTAATCAATGTTATTGATGCCAATATTGCGATTGCCGGGTTGGCCAACAGCATTCGCGGCGAGATCCCCACACCAGGCGTCGCACACGCTATTCATAACCGGTTAACCTACGAACCGGCGCTGCGTGACTGGCTGCATGGCGAGCGGGTAGGTTACAGCTTGCTGGTGCAGTCGTTCCTCGAAGGCGACGGTGAAACACCGGACGCCGCGCTGCTGAGTTTACTGCGTCAGTACGAGATGCCGCTGACGCTGGCGCCGCTGAAAGAGATCCGCCTGGCGGTGATCCAGGCGGTGGCGCGCAGTATCAATTTTCCTCGCGCGGCGGCGGAGCATTTACCGTTTTCGCTGGAGCCCGCACGCATTGAACGAGCGCTGCGCCTGACGGAGCAATTTTTTACACCCCGCTATGCGGTATAGCCTTACTCTTCTGCCGCCAGGCATTGCAAATGGCCGTGGCGCACGCCGCGCTGGGCGATAACGTCGTCGGCAAAATGCTGTACTTCACCCATTTTGCCTTTCAGCACGGCAATCTCTAAGCAGTCGTCGTGGCTGATGTGCACATGCAAGGTGGCGACAGATAAATCGTGATGATGATGCTGCGTGGCGACGATACGGCTCGCCAGATCGCGTTTCTCATGTTCATACACGTACGAGAGCACGGCGTAGCCCTGCTTTTCATTGTCCTGTGCGGACTCCTGTGACAGCGCGCTGCGCAGAATGTCCCGCAGCGCTTCTGAGCGGTTGTTGTAGCCACGGCGTTCGCTGAGGTTATCCAGCGTTTCGAGCAGGTCATCATCCAGTGTTATGGTCACGCGTTGCATGGCAGGATCCTTGTTAATGCGCGGGGGAAGGCAGGCAATACCGCCTGTTGCAGCGTTTGCCCGGCCTGAGAGGTAAAACGCAGCGGCGTCGCGACGTCCAGCGTTTCAACGATAGTGCCGTTTTCCATTACCATCACCCGCTGGCAAAAGCGCTCCACCAGACGTAAATCGTGGGTGATAAACAGGCAGGCGACGCCGGATCGCTCTTGCAGGCGTTTGAGCAGGCGAATCACCCCGGCCTGGAGCACCAAATCCAGGCTGGAGACGGCTTCGTCCAGAATCAGCAACGTGGGTTCCACCGCCAGCGCACGCGCCAGGCATACGCGCTGCAACTGACCGCCGCTCAACTGCGGCGGGCGTTTATCCAGCAGCGTGCTCTCCAGCTCAACATCGTCCAGCAACTGCGTAATGCGCGCCTGCTGTTCCGTTTTCGCCAGTTTCAACAAATGGCGCAAGGGTTCGCGCAGAATGTCGCGCACGGTTTTACGCGGGTTCACCGCACTTATCGGATCCTGAAAGACCATCTGAATATCGCGGCGAAAGGCTTTGCGGGCGCGGGCGTCAAGCCGGGACAGCGGCGTGCCCTGCCAGACCACATTGCCCTCGTTTGGCGTTTCCAGCCCGACCAGCAGCCGTGCCAGCGTGCTTTTACCACAGCCGCTGCGTCCCAGTAAGGCAACCGTCTCGCCGCTCTTCAGTTGCAGGGAAATATTGTCGAGGATCCGTTGCTGATGATAACCATGTGACAGACCGTTCACATCGAGCAGATTCATGAGGTTAGCTCCATCCCGTACAGTGCCAGATGCGCCGCCACCAGTTGGCGTGACACCGGGTGCTGCGGTGCGTGAAACAGTGACTGCACCGCGCCATATTCAATAATGCGTCCGTGATCCATCACCGCCACGTCGTCCGCCAGGCGTGCTACGACACCCATATCGTGGGTCACCAGCAGCATGCCGGGCTGGCGCTTGCGAACAATGTTCTCCAGTAAATCCAGAATGCGCGCCTGCGCCACGGCATCAAGATCGGTGGTGGGTTCATCGGCAACGATATAGGCCGCATCGCTGAGCAACGCCATGGCAATCATCATCCGTTGCAGCATGCCGCCGCTCATCTCGAAGGGGTAGAGCGAGAGTACGCGTTGCGCCTCGTCCAGCCCCACATCCTGCAGTGCCGCCAGCAGTGTTTCGTCATCTGCGGGTTTGCCCAACGCCAGGCAGGTTTCCCGTGCATGTTCCGCCATGGTGCGTAACGGATTAAACGCGCTGCGCGGGTTTTGCATCACTGTCGCGACGGTGATGCCGCGTAGCGCCTGCGGGCTGACAATCGCGCCATCCGCCAGTACCCGGCCTGCGGTTTGCCGCACGCCAGGCGGTAATATGCCGAGTGCCGCCGCGCAGGTCAGTGATTTGCCGCTACCGCTGCCGCCCACCAGTGCCAGCACGCGCCCGCGTTGCAGCGTTAACGAGACGTCCTGCACCAGCGGGCGTTCCGCATGCAGGGTAATACTCTCCAGGCTCAGTTGTGCAGGCATCAGTGGGCGTGCTCCGTTTCCAGATGAGGATCAAGATGGTCGCGCAGCGCGTCGCCCACCAGGTTAAATGCCATCACGCTGATAAACAGCGCCAGTCCTGGCCACAACATTTGCAGCGGCTGTGTCCAGATATATTGCCGTGCGTCGTTGATCATCACACCCCATTCGGGGGTTGGCGCGGTGACGCCGAGACCCAGAAAGGACATGCCCGCCACATGCAGCATCATATGACCGATATCCAGCGTCGCCAGTACCAGCAACGACGGCACCACTGCGCCTGCCAGGTGATCGCGAAAGACATGAAGAGAACTGGCACCGCAGAGCCGTGCCGCCAGTACATACTCACGACCGCGTAGCGAGATCACCAGGCTGCGCACCATGCGGGCGTACCAGGCCCAGTGGGAAAGGGCGATAGCGATGATGACATTGGTCAGCCCGGTGCCCAGTACGCCGACCATAAAAAAGGAGAGGATGGAGGTGGGGAAGGTCATAAAGATATCCGCCACGCGCATTATCCCCTGGTCAACCCGGCCGCCCAGCAGTCCGGCGCAGCCGCCTGCCGTTAAGCCCAGTGCCAGTACCAGCAGCAGGCACAGCATGACCGATCCCAGCGAAACACGCGTGGCGGCCATTAAGCGTGAGAAAATATCGCGCCCGAGATGGTCTGTACCGAGCCAGTGCTGGCTACCCGGTGGCAATAGCCTGGCAGGTAAATCAATGGCCTGCGGATCATAAGGCGTCCACCACTGGCAGGTCAGGGCAATCACCAACAGCAGGAATAAGATCAGCAACGCAATACGCACCGGCCAGCGGGCCGTGTTCAGAAAGTGCATCAGTGCGCTCCTTCATGGTGACGAATACGCGGGTCCAGCGCTGCGCTCAGCAGGTCCACCGCCAGATTGCACAGCACAAAGACCATGACCATCACTAATGTAAAGCACTGGATCACCGGATAGTCGCGGTTAAAAATCGCCGACACCGCATAGCGCCCGATACCAGGCCAGGCGAAGATACTTTCGATAATCATCGTACCGCCAATCAGCTCGCCAATGTGCATCCCCAGCGCAGTGATCACCGGAAGCGAAGCATTACGCAGAATGTGCCGCCGCTCAGTTTGCTTCTCGCTTAACCCCCGCAGCCGTGCCCAGGTCACATGGCGCTGCCCGGCGGCTTCCAGCATGCTGGCGCGCAGCAAACGGGCGTTGATGGCCAGCGACATAAACGCGATAGAGAGCGCAGGCAGGATCACATGCTGCCAGCCGCCATAACCCAGGGCGGGCAGCCACTGCAAATGCACGGAGAAAAACATCACCAGCAGGAAGGCCAGCCAGAAGTTAGGCATCGACACCCCGAGGAACGCGATTGCCCGTACGGCGAAATCCGGCAGCCCGTCGCGGTGGCGCGCCGCCCAGATGCCGAGTGGGACAGAGGTGAGTAAAATCAGCACCAGCGCTGCGCCTGCCAGTTGCAGCGTGGCGGGCAGAAAGTGCAGCACATCGTCCAGCACCGGGCGTTGCGTGGCATAAGAGAGGCCGAAATCAAGGTGCAGCGCGCGCCATAGCCAGTGGCTATATTGCGCGATCAGCGGCTGGTCGAGACCCAGTTGGATGCGGGTGGCGGCAATCATCTCCGGCGTGGGTGGCAGGTTGGACAGCCGCAGATAGTCCATTGCCGGATCGCCCGCGCCCAGGCGTAGCAGCAGAAAAATCACCACCGAGGCGGCGAAGATCATCGGGATCAGCAACAGCAAGCGCTTGCAGATATAGCGGCTCATTTTGCGGCGCCTGGCTTGAGCCGATCAAAGGGGATCTCCGACGCGATGGGGGCGAAGGGGATGGTCCCCAGTTCGGGTTTCGCCACCACCATCATGGAGATATAGCTAATCGGCAGATAGACCGCGTCGTTATGCAGACGGGTGAGAATATCCCGGTATAGCGCCTGACGTGCGGTTTCTTCGCGGGTCGTCAGCACTTCACCAATCTCTTTGTCGATCACAGCCTTGTCCGGCAGGCCAAGCTGCGCCTGATAATCCGCATGCGACGGTACGCGCATTGAGCTCATAAAGGCGTGCGGGTCGTACGGCGCGCCCCAGGTGCGGTTGAAAATCATGCCGAAACGCCCGTCGCGCTGACGTGCATAAATGCTGCTCTCTTCTTCACCCACCAGTGCAACGTCCACGCCGATAGCACGCAGATTGGCCTGGATGATCTCTGCCATCGATTTGCTTAACGCATCGGTGCCGATAAACGCCAGTTCGACATGCAACGGCTGCCCGGCTTTTTCACGGATGGTTTTCCCGGCGGTTAACGTCCAGCCCGCCTTATCCAGCAGCGCGCGCGCCTGCGCTGGATCGTACTGGCGCGGTTTCAGGCCAATATTGGCGTACGGTACGGACGGGGCAAACAGCGTGTCGGCAACCTGTTGTGTGCCATACAGTGCGCCATCAATCAGCGTCTTTTTGTCCACTGCATAGTTCAGCGCTTCACGCACGGCTAACTCGTTCGTTGGTGCGCGTGCCGAGTTTAGCGCCAGCATCACGGTCTCCATCGGGGCGGAGAGCTGTGTATGCCACGCCGGGTTTTGACTGAAGCGGGCAAACGTATCCAGCGGCAGCAGCCCTTCATTGCCGTACAGCAGATCGATATCCCCGGTTTCAAACGCCACGGCGCGGCTGGTCGGGTCGGGGATCACGTTGACGATGACTTTACCGAATGCCGGTTTTTCGCCCCAGTAATGTTCATTGCGCACCAACACGTCGTACTGGTTCAGGCGCGATTCCTGCAACACCCATGGCCCGGTGCCAACTGGTGCGACGATACCGTCCTTTGTTCCGTGTTGTTTAAATTGCGAGGGGGCGATAAAGCGGAACGGGCGGGGCAGGGAGAGTTCTTGCAGGAAAGGATAGTAGGCGCTTTTCAGGGTAATTTGTAACTGGCTGGGGCTCAGGGCTTTGACGTCGGTGATCTGATTGGTTAGCTCCAGCCAGGCATGGCGCTGGCGATTATCCAGCACGGCGCGAAAATTCTCTGCCGCCGCCTGGGCATTAAAGGGTTCGCCGTTGGAAAAAGTCACCCCCTCGCGCAGGGTGAAGACCCAGATTTTGCCGTCTTCCGAGTGCGTCCAGCTTGTTGCCAGCCAGGGCTTCACACTGCCGTCGGCCTGGTATTTCACCAGTGCTTCGTAAACCATGCTTTGGGCGAACATCTGGTTCGGAGTGTAAAGGTGTGGATTCAGTGGGCCAACGTTCACCGGCCAGGCGGTGGTGAGCGTCGGTAACGCCGCAGAAACGGCGAAAGATGCGCAGAGCAGCAGCAGAGCGCCGGCTTGACGATAGAAAGACACAGTAGGTTCCCTGACGAAAAGTATGGCGAAGAAGTATGATGATTTTAGATATTCATCATACGAATAGTATGTTTTGGATCAAAAACCCTGTCACTTAAAGGGGTTTAACCGCACAGCCTGCACAGGTAGCATGATGGCAGCGTACTCAGAAGGGTAAATAGGATGACTACAACGCTGAATATCCTGGCGGCAGGAAGCCTGAAGTCTGCCTTTACCCCTTTACTGGCGGCCTTTCGCGAGCAGAGTGGAATGGCGGTGACGGCGGATTTTGGCCCGGCGGGCCTGCTGCGGGAACGTATTGAGGCCGGAGAACCCTGCGCACTGTTTGCCTCGGCCAATACCGCACACCCGCAGGCCTTACTGGCAAGCGGTCGCGCGCTCGAGGTGCACACCTTTGCCCGTAACTGCCTGAGCCTGACAGTTCGTCATAGCGCGTCCACACGGCAGGCCGACTGGCTTACGCTGTTGGCGGATACCCGGCTGCGTCTGGCGACCTCCACGCCCGGCTGCGATCCTTCCGGCGACTACACCTGGCAGTTGTTTGCCCATATCGACACCCTGCGCCCCGGTCTTGGGCAGCAATTGATGCAGCGCGCGTTGCCGCTGGTGGGCGGACGTGAAACCTTAGGCGTGCCGCCCGGCGAGATTGCCAGCGCGTGGCTGTTGCGTCAGGGATGGGCGGATATGTTTATTGGCTATCAACACTATACCCGGCGCCTGTCAGAAGAGGCGGATCTGCGGGTGGTGACGATCCCGGAGGCCGACAATATTCGCTGCGACTATCAACTGGCGCAGCTGGAGGCACAGGCGACGCCGCTGATGCACTTTATTCTCTCTTCGCAGGGGCAGACGTGGTTACAGGCCGCCGGGTTCTTGCCGCCGCAGATCGAATAGTGGCACCAGCGCCGCACCGTGTGCGTCATCAAGCTGGATGCGGCGTACCGGTATACCGTAGGCGCGTTGCAGGTTCTCTTCGCTCAGCAGGGTGTGCGTCTTTCCGGCGAGCCATTGCTGATCCGGCAATAGCAGCAGTGTGTTGTCGGCAACCTGCCAGGCATGGGTAGGATCGTGGGTGGTGAACACCACGCTGCGTGCTTCACGATGAGCCAGGGTGGCAATCAGCTGTAAGACGATTTGCTGGTTCGCCAGATCGAGCGCCGAGCAGGGTTCATCCAGCAGGAGGGTGCGATTTCCGCTGACCAGCGCGCGGGCAATCATCACCAGTTGTTGCTGCCCGCCGGAGAGTGTCAGAAAGGTACTGCGAGCCAGAGTGTGCAGATTGAGCCGACGCAGGGCATTGTCGACATGCCTGTTGTCCTGTTTCGAGGGCATTGAGAGCAGCCCCACATGGCGGGCGCGGCCCATCAGCACCACATCATGCACGCTCCAGTCAAAGGCTGGGCGAAAAGATTGCGGCACAATACTGACACCGCCCTGCACGGTAAAATGGCCCGCCAGCGCCGGCAGCACACCGGTGAGCGTATCCAGCAGGGTGCTTTTCCCCAGGCCATTCGCCCCCAGGACTGCCCAGATTTCCCCCGGCTTGCAACAAAAGCTGAGCGGTGAAAAGAGCGGTTGGCCGCGACCGAAAACCAGTCCTTCAACCGTTAACGCGGGTTGTGTCATTGCGTGCTCCTGCGGGTGGTGTGGAAAAGCAGTACCGCGAACATCGGTGCGCCAAGCAGCGCAGTGATTATACCGATAGGGATCTCCGCCTGCGTCAGGGTACGCGCCAGATCATCCACCACAATCATAAAGCTGCCACCAAGCCAGAAGGCGACGGGCAACAGGTGGCGGTGATCCGCCCCAACCAGCAAACGCGCCAGATGCGGGATAACCAGGCCGACCCAGGCAATGCTGCCGCTGACCGCCACTTGCGACGAAACCAGCACCGCGCAGCAGATCAGCACGCTGCGACGCAGCATTTTCAGCGGCACGCCCAGCGCCAACGCATCTTTCTCTTCCAGCGCCAGCAGATTAATGCGCCAGCGCAACTGAAACAGCACCACGGTGACGAACGAGACCGGAAGGGCCAGCATAGCGACTTTATGCCAGTTGGCCGTGGCAAAACTGCCCAGTAGCCAGAACACGATATTGGGCAGGGTCTCTTCGCTGTCAGCCAGGTACTGCATCAGGCTCACCAGTGCGGCAAAAAAACCGCTGATGATAATGCCGGAGAGGATCAGCATCAGGGTGTTTTCCCGCTGCTGTAAGGCGGCAATAAGCCAGACCAGAATCAGCGCACCAAGGCCAAAACCAAAGGTGGAGACCATCATGATGAGCGGGCTGACGCCAAGCAAAATGGCCAGTGTTCCGCCAAACGCGGAGCCGGAGGTCACACCAATAATATGCGGATCTACTAATGGGTTCTGGAACACACCCTGTAACACCGCACCACACAGCGCGAGCCCGCCGCCCGCCAGCAGAGCCAGCAGAATACGCGGCAAACGCACCGACCAGACAATCTGCCCGGCGGTGCCATCACCCGGAAAGGAGACGATCTGTTGCATCACCTCGCTCAGCCCCAGCCGGTACTGGCCCAGACAGAGTGAGGCCAGCGCCAGGCACAGTGTCAGGACAATAAACCCGCCATGCAGTAGCGGGTAGCGGTTAGTGGCCTGCATTCGCGTGCCAGTCAACACGGTAGAAGCGCTGGTAATATTTCTGCGCTTCGGCGTCGACATTCACCGCTGCATAACGTGCCGGGTAGAGTTTTTTCGCCATCCACAGCTCGCCGATAGCCAGCGCTTCCGGCATCGGATAGCCCCAGGCTTTGACGTATTCCGGCATCAACCAGACACGGTGGTTTTTCACGGCATCGATGTTTTTCCAGCCTGGATCGTTCTCAATAGCGGTCACCACTTCCGGGTAACGATCCTGCACAAAAATGACCTGCGGATTCCACTGGATCACCTGTTCCAGCGACACCTGATGCGCGCCTTTGATGGTCGCGGCAGCCACGTTTTTCGCGCCAGCGTGCTCCATCATCAAGCCGGTATATTTACCGGAGCCATAGGTATTCAGATCCGGGTTGGCCATATAGACGCGGATTTTGTCTGCTTCGGCAACCTTCGCCACCGGGGCGTTCGCTTTTTCGCGCGCGGCAAAGGTGTAATGGATCAGATCTTCCGCCTGTTGTTTGCGATCCACCACGTCTGCGATCAGTCGGATCCCCTGCTTCAACCCCTCGTTGTAGGCTCTCTCTTCATCGTCCATGGTGGGGTTCATTTTGTTTTTCTCCCCGGCGGCATCTTCACGCAGCGACACGGCGACCACCGGAATCCCAGCCTGTTCGATCTGCTGGATCATATCGGCTGGCGCATAGTTGGCGATAAATACCACCTGCGGGTGTAGCGCCAGCAGGCTTTCAATGTTCACCTGGGTCAGATCGCCCGGTGTCGGGAGCGTTTCAATCGTCGGCATAAAGCGGGCGAAGCCCGGACCAAGCTGCTTCTTCCAGCTACTGAGGACGCCAACAACATCGTCTGTGGCGTTGAGCTGCACCAGCAGGTTGAGGGTCTGGTGTTGTAGTACCACTGCGCGGGTGACATGGTCCGGCAGGGTGACCTGGCGTCCCAATTGATCGGTGAGGGTGCGTTCTGCGTGGGCAAACAGGCTGGCGCAGGCCAGCGTAAAGCCCAGCATCAATGATGTGATTTTTGACATGGTATCGCTCATAAAGTAGTTAGCGATATATATTAAATTATATAACGAATGCACCTGCAAACATTTCTCGCAGGAAATTCAGGGGTATACAGCAGACTACGTTTGTTGAGTGCGCTTACGCCTCTTTAAAGAGCTGCAACAGCCTTTCCACCTGCTCATCCAGTGGGGCGAGATCTTTTTTCACAATCAGATGCAGCGGCGTGGCGCGCCGTACACCGTGGCTGAGCGGCAGGATGCGCAGCGTGTCGTTAGCCAGCAAGGGCTGGATCCGCTCTTCCGGTAGCCAGCCGTAGCCTACCTGATACTGCACGGCTTCGACGGCCGCATCAATGGTAGAAAAGGTCCATGAGGCCTGCGCCACCGGGCTTTGCCGATCGTCACCTTCGGCAATGCGGATCAACGGCCAGGCGGCGAGCATCGCTTCGCTCACCTCTTCGGCGGCACAGAGGGGGTGATCGCGGTGCGCCACGGCGACAAAATCGATATTCATCAGCCATTCGCCGCGCCCGGTCATATCCTGGCGACGGGTCAAAATCATCACATCCGCCTGTGCATGCACCGGCAGGTCGGCAGAGGCGGTTTCCAGCACTTCTGTCAGGCGCACCTGTGTTTGTGGGTAGCATTGCTGAAACTGGCGCAAAATGGCGAATAACCGTGAGCGCGGAAAAATACTGTCCACCACCAGATCCAGACGCGTACGCATGCCGTTACGCAGTGTGGCCGCGCGGGTTTCCACCCAGTCAAAGGCTTTCAGCAGTGGTTTAACCTGCTTCAGCAACAGCTCGCCAGCAGGTGTCAGCACCGCGCGCCGCCCCTCCTGCATCAGTAATGCTACGCCCAGCCTCTCCTGCAATAGCGCCAGGTTATAGCTCACCGAAGACTGGCTGCGGTGCGTCTCTTCAGCGGCTTTCGCAAAGCTGCCTAGCTCTACCACTTTTTGCAGTAGCGCCCATTGTTCCAGCGTGGTCTTGTGCATGACTCATCTAAAAATTGAATGAATGTGATGCAAATATAGCGTTTTTTATTGATTTTTTGCAGGCGTACGATGGTGCTATTCCAACAGAGGAGAGAAAAAATGAGCACCTTTGATAAACACGATTTGAGCGGTTTCGTCGGCAAACATCTGGTTTATACCTACGATAACGGCTGGAATTACGAGATTTACGTGAAAAATGACACCACGCTCGACTACCGTATTCACAGCGGCATTGTGGCGAATCGCTGGGTGAAAGATCAAAAAGCATTTATCGTTCGCGTAGGCGAAAGTATCTATAAAATTTCCTGGACAGAGCCCACTGGCACCGATGTCAGCCTGATTGTGAACCTTGGCGACCGCCTGTTCCACGGCACCATTTTCTTCCCGCGCTGGGTCATCAACAACCCGGAAAAAACGGTCTGCTTCCAGAACGATCACATTCCGCTGATGGAGTCGTACCGCGCAGCAGGCCCGGCTTACCCCACAGAAGTGATTGATGAATTTGCCACGATTACTTATGTGCGCGACTGCGGCGCCAACAATGACAGCGTCATTGCCTGCGCCGCCAGCGAATTGCCAGCCGGCTTCCCGCAGAATCTTTCGTAATTTATTAACGCTGTTTAATATATTTCAACGGTTACGATTGAAATAATTAATTGCATAACAGTATTATTTTTTTTGAGTTTGTTGCTGTGTTGTTTAAATAAGTATATTCATGCCCTGTATACAGTGCAGGGCGTGGATTGTTACAGTTATTTGACATGGATCACTTACTCTCCTTGTGAGAGAATTATTTAAGTTGATGTTTTTATTCGATATTTTAATAATATTATATTTCTTGCTCCCCTCTTTTCTTAATCTTGTCCTAATATTCAATTGATAATATTCAGAAATAAGCTGTGATGAATGATTATTGGGACAACCGGACGTTCATTATATTTCGGTTTAACTTCCATCCGCCATTTTACTCAATAGCCGCAAAGTGTCTTTGTGGGGTCCTTTAACGCGTCTGTGACGCAGGGAAAAGAAGATGAGTGATTTTCTACCGTTCTCACGCCCCTCAATGGGGGAGGAAGAACTCGCCGCTATCCAGCAAGTGCTGGCATCGGGTTGGATCACGACCGGCCCGAAAAATCAGGCTCTGGAAGAGGCTTTCTGTACGTTAACCGGTAACCGCCATGCCATTGCCGTGAGCTCGGCGACGGCAGGGATGCACGTGACGCTGATGGCGTTGGGCATTGGACCGGGGGATGAAGTCATTACGCCATCAATGACCTGGGTGTCCACGCTCAATATGATCGTGCTGCTGGGCGCGACGCCGGTGATGATTGATGTCGACAAAGATACGCTGATGGTTACGCCGGAAGCGATTGACGCGGCCATCACGCCGCGCACCCGGGCGATTATTCCGGTGCACTACGCCGGAGCCCCGGCGGATATTGACCCTATCCGCGCGGTGGGTGAAAAGCACGGCATTGCGGTGATTGAAGACGCTGCGCATGCTGCCGGTACGTACTACAAAGAACAGCACGTTGGCGGCAAAGGAACCGCGATTTTCTCCTTCCATGCCATCAAAAATATGACCTGCGCCGAAGGCGGGTTGGTGGTGACGGACGATGAGCAACTGGCCAACCGCATTCGCAGCCTCAAATTCCACGGCCTCGGCGTGGATGCCTACGATCGTCAGACGCACGGTCGCGCGCCGCAGGCGGAAGTTATCTCGCCGGGTTTCAAATACAACCTTGCCGATATTAATGCCGCCATCGCCCTGGTGCAGCTTGGCAAGCTGAAAACGGCGAACGCCCGCCGCCACGAGATTGCGCAGCGCTACTTGCGCGAACTCGCCGATACGCCGTTCCAGCCGCTGGCGCTACCGTCATGGCCGCACCAGCATGCCTGGCACCTGTTTATTCTGCGTGTTGATGAACAGCGTTGCGGCATCACCCGTGATGCATTGATGGAAACGCTAAAAGCACAAGGCATTGGTACTGGCCTGCATTTCCGCGCTGCGCATACGCAGAAGTATTACCGCGAACACTTTCCTGTCTCGTTACCGAATACCGAGTGGAACAGTGCGCGCATTTGCTCTATCCCCCTGTTCCCGGACATGACCCATGACGACACAACCCGCGTCATTGACGCGCTCCATCGCATTGCAGGACGCTGATATGTTTACCCTGCCTCCCGTTGAAAAAGTCTCCGTGGTGATCCCGGTTTTTAACGAAGAGGAGAGCTTACCTGAGCTGATCCGTCGTACGACCGGCAGTTGCGACAGCCTCGGTATCGCCTATGAAATTCTGCTGGTGGATGACGGCAGCAGCGACAACTCCGCGCAGATCCTCACGACCGCGGCAGAGCAGCCCGGCAGCCATATTGTGGCCGTGCTGTTGAACCGGAACTACGGTCAGCACTCCGCAATCATGGCGGGCTTCAGCCATGTCACTGGCGATTTGATCATCACGCTGGATGCCGACCTGCAAAACCCGCCGGAAGAGATCCCGCGCCTGGTGGCGAAGGCGAACGAAGGTTATGACGTGGTGGGCACCGTGCGCCAGCATCGGCAGGACAGTCTGTTCCGCAAACTGGCGTCACGCACCGTTAACCGGTTGATCCAACGGACCACCGGTAAAGCGATGGGGGATTATGGCTGCATGTTGCGTGCGTATCGCCGCCATATTGTCGATGCCATGCTGCACTGCCATGAGCGCAGTACCTTCATTCCAATCCTCGCCAATACCTTTGCCCGTAAAGCGGTGGAGATCCCGGTGCAGCATGCCGAGCGCGAGTTTGGCGATTCGAAATACAGCTTTCTGCGTCTGATCAACCTGATGTACGACCTGGTGACCTGCCTGACCACTACGCCGCTGCGCTTGCTCAGCGTTGTGGGCAGCGTGATTGCTCTGGCGGGCTTTTCGCTGGCGGTGTTACTGGTGGTTCTGCGTCTGACGTTTGGTCCGCAGTGGGCAGGCGAAGGGGTGTTTATGCTCTTTGCCATCCTGTTCACGTTTATCGGCGCACAGTTTATCGGTATGGGACTCCTTGGGGAGTACATCGGCCGTATCTACAACGATGTTCGCGCCCGTCCACGCTATTTTATTCAACGTGTTGTTCGTCAGGAGCACGACGCTCCGCAAGAGGAAAATAATCAATGAAAGCTGTTGTCTTTGCCTATCACGATATGGGTTGTGTCGGCACTCAGGCGTTGTTGGATGCCGGGTTTGAGGTTGCGGCGATTTTTACCCACCCGGACAGCGCCAATGAAAACCACTTTTTCGGTTCCGTCGCGCGCATTGCCGCAGAACGCGGTATTCCGGTGTATGCTCCGGAAGACGTTAACCACCCGCTGTGGGTCGATCGCATTCGCGATCTCAACGCGGATGTGATCTTCTCGTTCTACTACCGCAACTTACTTTGCGACAATATCCTCAACAGCGCGCGTCTTGGCGCATTCAATCTGCACGGCTCCCTGCTGCCGGCTTACCGTGGACGTGCGCCGCTGAATTGGGTGCTGGTGAACGGGGAAACGGAAACGGGCGTAACGCTGCACCGGATGGTGGCGCGTGCCGATGCGGGCGCAATTGTGGCGCAGCAGAAAGTCGCCATTGCCGACAGTGATGATGCGATGTCGCTGCACCGCAAACTGAGCGAAGCCGCGCAAACGCTGCTGCGTAGCACGCTGCCGACCATCAAAGCGCAGACCTTCACGGAAACCGCACAGGATGACAGCAAAGCCAGCTACTATGGCCGTCGTACCCCGGAAGACGGGCGTCTCGACTGGGAACTGCCGGCGCAAACCCTGCACAACCTGGTGCGCGCAGTGTCCGACCCGTGGCCGGGCGCATACAGTTTTGCCGGGACACACAAATTTATCGTCTGGAAATCCCGCGTGCGTAATGACATTGCGGCGGCCAGAGCCGGTACGGTGCTGTCTGTCTCTCCACTGGTGGTAGCCTGTGCTGAAGGTGCGCTGGAAATCCTCACCGGGCAGGTGGACAACGGTGTCTATATGCAGGGCGGGCAACTGGCGCAGTCTCTGGGGCTGGTGGCCGGTGCGCTGTTAACCAGCAAGCCGGTGGTTGCGGTGAAACGCCGCACGCGCGTATTGATCCTCGGCGTGAACGGTTTTATCGGTAACCATCTGACCGAACGCCTGCTGAATGACGATAACTACGAAATTTATGGTCTCGATATTGGTTCAGATGCCATCAGCCGTTTCCTCGACTGCCCGCGTTTCCACTTTGTAGAAGGCGATATCAGCATTCACTCTGAGTGGATCGAGTACCACATCAAGAAATGCGATGTAGTGCTGCCGCTGGTGGCGATCGCAACGCCAATCGAATACACCCGCAACCCGCTGCGCGTATTTGAACTTGATTTTGAAGAGAACCTGAAAATCATCCGTGATTGCGTGAAATACAATAAACGCATCATTTTCCCGTCCACGTCAGAAGTGTACGGCATGTGCACCGACAAAGTGTTCGACGAAGACAACTCCAATCTGGTAGTCGGCCCGATCAACAAACAGCGCTGGATCTATTCGGTGTCAAAACAGCTTCTGGACCGGGTGATTTGGGCGTATGGCGAGAAAGAGGGCCTGCGCTTTACGCTGTTCCGTCCGTTTAACTGGATGGGGCCGCGCCTGGATAACCTCAATGCGGCGCGCATCGGCAGCTCGCGTGCGATCACCCAATTGATCCTCAACCTGGTGGAAGGGTCGCCGATCAAGTTGATCGAGGGCGGCAAGCAAAAACGTTGCTTTACCGATATCAGCGACGGCATCGAAGCGCTGTTCCGCATTATTGAGAACAAAGAAGGGCGTTGCGACGGGCAGATCATCAACATTGGTAACCCGGAGAACGAGGCCAGTATTAAAGAACTGGCGGAAATGCTGCTGGCCAGCTTCGAGAAGCACCCGCTGCGCGACCGCTTCCCGCCGTTCGCCGGTTTCCGCGAAGTGGAGAGCAGCAGTTACTACGGCAAAGGGTATCAGGACGTGGAGCACCGTAAGCCGAGCATTCGTAACGCGAAACGCTGCCTGCACTGGGAGCCGAAAGTCGATATGCGCCAGACCATTGATGAGACGCTGGATTTCTTCCTGCGTACCGTAGAACTCTCGGATGAGAAAAACGCATGAAGTCAGTCGGCTTACGCATTGATGTCGACACCTTTCGCGGTACTCGCGACGGTGTGCCGCGTCTGCTGACGTTGTTGAAAAAGCACAATATTCAGGCGAGCTTTTTCTTCAGCGTCGGGCCGGACAACATGGGGCGCCATATCTGGCGCCTGCTTAAGCCGCAATTTCTGTGGAAGATGCTGCGCTCGCGCGCAGCATCCCTCTACGGGTGGGATATCCTGCTGGCTGGTACGGCGTGGCCAGGGAAGATCATCGGCGAAGCCAATGCAGAAGTGATTCGCGCTACTGCACAGGTGCATGAAGTCGGCCTGCACGCCTGGGATCATCATGGCTGGCAGTGCTGGAGCGGCGTATGGGATCAGACGAAGCTGGAGGCCGAGATCGAACGGGGCCTGTTGGCGCTGGAAATGATCATCGGGCGGGCCGTGACCTGTTCCGCCGTGGCGGGCTGGCGTGCGGATCAGCGTGTCGTGAAAGCCAAAAATGCGTTTAATTTTCGCTATAACAGCGACTGCCGCGGCACCCGACCTTTCCGGCCGCAGCTCACAGAAGAGGAGTGCGCTGTCCCGCAGATCCCTGTGACGCTGCCGACCTGGGATGAGGTGGTGGGAACGCGCGTCGATGCGGCGAATTACAACCGTTTTATTCTTGACTGTATCCACCGGGATAACGGTACGCCGGTTTATACCATCCATGCTGAAGTGGAAGGCATTATCGGCGCAGACGGTTTTGATGAATTGCTGAGTATGGCCGCGCGCGAAGAGATCGCCTTTTGCCCTCTGAGTCAGCTATTGCCGACGGATGTCAGCACGCTACCGGTGGGGAAAGTGGTGCGCGGAGAAGTGGCTGGCCGGGAAGGCTGGCTGGGTTGCCAACAACTGTTGAGTGCCAGGTAATGAAATCCACTAACGCTGTGTTGGGTCTGGTTGCACTATTTGTTCTCTATTACCTTGTTCCCCTTGAGTACCGGCTGCTCTGGCAACCGGATGAAACCCGCTATGCGGAGATCAGCCGGGAGATGCTTAATAGCGGTGACTGGGTGGTACCTCATTTTCTGGGACTGCGTTATTTTGAAAAACCCATCGCGGGTTATTGGATCAACAGCCTAGGTCAGTGGCTGTTTGGACATAACAATTTTGCAGTGCGTTTTGGCTCTGTCTTTTCCATTACCGTGTCGGCACTACTGGTTGCGGCGCAGGCGTGGAACATGTGGCGCGACAAAGCCGTTGCCGTGCTTTCTGGCGTTATCTTTCTGACGGCGTTTCTGGTGTACGGTATCGGTACCTATGCGGTGCTGGACCCGATGATTACGCTGTGGATGACGCTGGCGATGTTCAGCTTCTGGCTGGCAGCGCAGGCGCAAACGCGCGGCGGCAAATTCGCCGGTTATGCGCTGTTGGGCATTGCCTGCGGCATGGGGGTGATGACCAAAGGTTTCCTGGCGCTGGCTGTGCCGGTGTTGGGCGTGCTGCCGTGGGTGATCACGCAAAAGCGCTGGAAAGAGGTGCTGTTGTGGGGCTGGTTAGCGATTCTCTGCTGCGTACTGACGGTACTGCCTTGGGGGCTGGCGATTGCCACGCGAGAAGCGGACTTTTGGCGCTACTTCTTCTGGGTCGAGCATATTCAACGGTTTGCCCAGCAGGATGCGCAGCATAAAGCGCCGTTCTGGTATTACATTCCGTTCCTGATTGCCGGAAGTTTGCCGTGGCTGGCGTTGCTGCCAGGCGCGCTGAAAACGGGCTGGTTGGCGCGTAAGTCTGTTCTGCAAGAGGCGTTTTACCTGTTCGGTTGGGTGGTGATGCCACTGCTGTTTTTCAGCATCGCGAAGGGTAAGCTGCCAACCTATATCCTGCCCTGTTTTGCGCCGCTGGCGATCCTGATGGCGCGCTATGCGCTGACTCTCGCACAGACAGGTGGACGGGCATTGCGTATTAATGCGTGGATCAATATCGTCTTTGGTGTGGTCGGCCTTATCGCCGCGATTGTCGTCTCGCCGTGGGGATTCCTGAAACACCCGGTGTGGACGCCCATTGAGCTGTATAAAGCCTGGCTGGCGGCTTTTGCCTTGGGCGTATGGGCGCTGTTTGGCTGGCTGGCGCTGAAAACCAGTGAACAGCGCTGGCCGCTGGCCGCGCTCTGCCCACTGGGTCTGGCGCTGGTGGCGGGGGCGGTGATCCCGGACAAGGTGATGGATTCCAAACAGCCGCAATTTCTCATCAACTTTGTTAATGAAGCGCTGAAGCCAAGTCGTTACGTGCTGACTGACAATGTGGGGGTGGCGGCGGGACTGGCCTGGGAACTGAAGCGTTCCGATATCATTATGTTCGGCTCGCGCGGAGAGCTGACCTATGGCCTGGCCTACCCGGATGCGAAAGATCGCTTTGTGGAGGAAGACAACTTCAGTGACTGGCTGGCGCAACGCCGTCAGCAGGGGGTTGTGTCGCTGGTGCTGCATCAATCTAAACCGGATGACTTTACCCGGCTGCCGATCCCGAAGCCGGATAACGTCTATGTACAGGGGCGTATGGTCTTTATTCAGTATTATCCGCAATGATGAGCTGGTTGCTGCTCGCACTGGCAAGCCTGTTGAGCTGCGCCGGGCAACTGTGCCAGAAACAGGCGACACGCCCGGCAACGCCCGGGCATCGCGGCAGGCACGTTGGCCTCTGGCTGGGGCTGGCGCTGGCCGCGCTGGGCGCAGGCATGGCGCTGTGGTTGCTGGTGTTGCAGCGTCTTCCTGTGGGCGTCGCGTACCCAATGCTAAGCCTCAATTTCGTGTGGGTCACGCTGGCGGCGCGTTTCGTCTGGCGTGAACGGGTGACCGCCCGCCATGCTGTTGGCGTGCTACTGATCATTATCGGCATCGTGCTGTTGGGGAGTTCGCTATGAAAGGCGTGGTCTGGGCGCTGATGAGTGTGTTGCTGGTCAGCGTCGCGCAGTTACTGCTGCGCTCAGCAATGCAGGTACTGCCGCCGGTTGCGCCCTCCTGGTCGTTTATCAGCGCCGTACTGCAACCGCAGAAAGGGACGCTTATGCTGCTGTGTGGCCTGCTGGGGTATGTCGCGTCGATGGGATGCTGGTTTTTTGCCCTGCATCGCCTGCCGCTAAGCAAAGCGTATGCTCTACTCAGCCTGAGTTATATTCTGGTGTGGGCTGCCGCCATCTGGCTTCCCGGCTGGCACGAACCGTTTTCGTGGCGCGGCGCGCTGGGCGTGCTGGTGATTGTGGCGGGCGTGCTGGTTATCTTTCTGCCGGGAGCGTCGCGAGCAGATCGGCCGAAAGTGTAAACGGCGTCGGCGTGCAGACTGACAGGCTCACCTCGCCAACCTGGCAGTGGCTAACATTGAGATTGGGCGTGTTGCGGCTGTCAACGCTGACAATTTGCCAGGCGCTGCCGCCACGCTGCTTGATAATGGCTTCTTTGCGTGTCCAGATTTCCCAGAACGCCGTCAACTGATGATCCGGGCGCCATTGCTCAAGTTCATCATGCTCCGCCTCGCTAAATACCGCATTAGCCAGCGTGCGCCAGTTGGCGCGCGGGCGTATCACTTCAATATCACAACCCACTTCACCTTCATCGCTCAACAGGAGCGCAATACGATCGCCACTGTGACTCAGGTTGAACCACAGCGGCGTCCCGTTAGCGAATGCCGGTTTGCCTTGCTCGCCGTAGACAATGTCAGGTAGCGGAGAACACTCGCGCGCCAGTAATGCCCGCCCGGCAAGCCAGCTCTCCCGGCGTTTGCCCTGCGGCGCTTGTTGTCTGAGTGCGGGCGGAATGTTGCCGGCGCTCAGTGCGGAGATATGACCCAGTACTACCCGATACATACGTTATGCCCAGCGTTTAATAATGATGGAGGTGTTAATGCCGCCAAAAGCGAAGTTATTGCTTTGCAGGTATTCGCAATCGATCCGGCGCGCTTCACCTTTGATGTAATCCAATGCGCCGCACTGTTCATCCGGGGTGGTCAGATTGAGCGTTGGCGCAAACCAGCCTTCACGCATCATTTGCAGGCTCATCCAGGCCTCCAGCGCGCCGCATGCCCCAAGGGTATGACCGAAGTAGCTTTTCAGCGACGAGATGGGAACATTATCGCCAAAGATGGCCGCCGTCGCCTGGCTTTCTGCGATATCGCCGCGATCGGTGGCCGTGCCGTGTGCGGAGATATAGCCAATATCCAGCGGGCTGAGTCCGGCAATTTTCAGCGCCTGCTCCATACAGATTTGCATGGTTTCCCGCTGCGGCTGGGTGATATGTGCCGCGTCGCAGTTGGTCGCAAAGCCGACGATTTCACCGAAAATGGTCGCACCGCGCGCCTTCGCATGTTCCAGCTCTTCCAGAATCAGCGTGCCCGCACCTTCACCGATCACCAGACCGTCGCGGCTGGCATCGAACGGGGAGGGCGTGGTTTTCGGTTCATCGTTGCGCTGGCTGGTGGCAAACAAGGTATCAAACACCGCCGCTTCCGATGGGCACAGCTCTTCTGCGCCGCCCGCGACCATGACGTCCTGATAACCGTGACGAATCGCTTCCCAGGCATAACCAATGGCCTGGCTTCCGGAAGTACAGGCGCTGGAGGTGGGGATAACGCGTCCCCGCAGGCCGAAAAACAGCCCGGTGTTCACCGCCGTGGTGTGCGGCATCATCTGCACGTAGGTTGTGCCGGTGATATTGTTGGTGTGTTTTTCGGTCAACATGGTGGCGAACTCGCTCACCGGTCCGGTACTGCCGGTCGAGGAGCCGTAAGCAATGCCGGTATTGCCGCTGGTTAATACCGGATCGTCAATCAACCCGGCCTGTTCCAGCGCCAGTTCGCTGGCGCGGGTGGAGAGCAGCGACACGCGGCCCATTGCACGGATGCGTTTGCGAGTGTAGTGATCCGGCAATGTGAAATCATCAATCGGCGCGCCAAGCAGGGTATGCAGACCGTCGTAAATTTGCCACTCCGGCATTTTACGGACGGCGTTTTCATAGGTCAGCAGACGTTTTGACACATCCTGCCAGCTCTGGCCAAAGGCGGTGACGCCGCCCATGCCGGTAATGACGACGCGACGTGTCATAACATTCCCCCGTTGATGGAAATAACCTGGCGGGTCACGTAACCCGCAATATCTGACATTAAATAGCTGGCAAGCCCGGCCACTTCTTGTGCCTGGCCCATACGTTTCATCGGGATGATCGCCATCGCTTCTTTCAGCGCGGCCTCTTCCATTTCAATCATGCCGGTATCAATCAGCCCCGGCGCGATGCAGTTGACGGTGATTTTGCGTTTCGCCAGCTCAATTGCCAGTGCTTTTGTGGCGCCGATAATACCGGCTTTTGCTGCACTGTAGTTAACCTGGCCGCGATTACCCATCACCCCGGAAACCGACGAGAGGGTAATGATGCGTCCGCCTTTGCGCAGGCCAATCATCGGCATGATGCAGGGCTGAATCACGTTGTAGAAGCTGTCGAGATTGGTGTGGATCACCGCATCCCAGTCATCATCGCTCAGTGCAGGGAACGCCGCGTCACGGGTGATACCTGCATTGCTGACCACGCCATACCAGGCACCGTGCTGCTCAATATCGTGTTCCAGAACGCGGCGACACTGTTCGCGGTTGCCGACATCAAAACTCAGCAGACGGCCCGCGCCGCCCGCCTGCTCAATGGCACGCAGCGTTTCCTGCGCGCCGTTTTCGTCACGATGATAGTGCACGCCAACGGTAAAGCCATCGGCGGCAAGGTGTTGGGCAATGGCGCGGCCGATGCCTTTACTGGCTCCGGTAACCAGAACGGAACGATTCATGCCTCTGCCCCTTTCGATGTATGTGGTTGATGAAACAGCGCACTAAGCTCGTCTTTTGTTGGCTGGAAAGTGTTGATGCGCCCGACAGAAACGGTGTCTGCACCAATCTGGATCGTGCAGTCGAAGCTGCCGAAACGCGTATCCTGCATCAGCAGTTTGGCGTGGATATCCAGCACTGCGCCTGCGGGCAATGAGCCTGCGGCGCAGATCAGCTCGCGCGCGCCGAGCACCATACCCAACGCAATGCTCTCTTCGCCGCGTTGCAGGCGGTGCCAGCCGGACCAGACGCCAATGCATTGCGCCATCAGCTCCAGCGCATACCAACCGGGCAGATTGCCTTGCGCATCCATAAAGGGCGACAGCACGCCCCCCTTATTCACGCTCACCCGGCAGTGGGCATCGTCATCCGTTACCGAAATAACGTCTTCCAGCAGGATCATCGGTGTGTCATGGGGCAGATATTCCCCCGCCGTAAGGTACTGAATCATGTCACTCTCCCCAGCAAAATACTGGCGTTGTTTCCGCCGAAGGCGAAGGAGTTAGATAAAATGACCGGACGCGCCAGTGGCTCTGCAGCCAACAACAGGCCGCAGGCCGGGAGCGTTGGATCGATAGGCCCACGGCTAAAATCCTGAGGCGGTAGTGGTAAGTCGCGTTGCAGGATCAGCGCGCTCAGCGCCGCTTCCGTAATCCCCGCCGCGCCCAGCGTGTGTCCGGTTAAGTGTTTAGTGGAACTGCACGGCACACCCTCACCAAACAGTGTGTGCACGACCGCCGATTCAATCTGATCGTTGAGCGGCGTGGCGGTGCCATGCAGATTGATATACCCCACATCGGCCGGCGTGAGCCTGGCTTGCGCCAGCGCCATATTGATGGCGCGGATAGCGCCTTCCCCCTGTGGATGCGGTGCGGAAATATGCCATGCATCACTGGATTCGCCGGTGCCAAGCAGCGCCAACGGCTGCGGCTCACGGGTCAGCACCATCAGTGCCGATGCCTCGCCAATCGTAATGCCGCAGCGGTCACGGCCAAACGGCTGGCACAGCGTCGTGGAGAAGGACTCCAGGCTATTAAACCCGTTGACCGGCATTCGGCTCAGGGAGTCTGCGCCGCCTACAATCGCCACATCTGCCAGACCGGCTTCAATCAGGCGGTGACCATTGATAATGGCGCGCGCGCTGGAAGAGCACGCGGTGGAGACGGTAAACGACGGGCCTTCCAGCGCCAGCCAGCGACTTAAAAAGCGCGATGGATCGCCCAGTTCCTGCTGTGGGTAGCGCCATGCAAGGCTCTCTTCCCCGTTGAGCGAAAGTCGGACGTGCAGATCCCCTTCATCCAGCCCGGAAGTACTGGTGCCCAGCACCACAGCCACGCGGTCGCGGCCATAGCGGGCAATCGCCTCATCCACCGTTGGCTGGATGTGTTCCAGCGCCGCCAGTAGCAGTTGATTATTGCGGCTGCGGTGGGCATCCATTTGCGGCGGAATGGCGGGCAGTTTGCCGTCTACACTGCCGAGTACCACCTCCGTTTGCCCCTGCAGCCAGCCTGTACGGGTGTGCATCCCTGGCGCATGGCCGCGCGTCAGGTTGGCGGCTATCTCATCCAGGGTGCGCCCCAGCGCGTTCACCATGCCGATGGCAGAAATGTAGATCATCTCAGTCACCCAAATACTGAATGGTGATGTGGTATTTAAAAACATGCTGCTCGATGCTGATCGGCTCACGTTTGCCTTTGCGTTGCAGGTAGGTGATTTCCGTCACCAGCTTGCCGTGCGCGTTACGCAGTTCGCGCTTATCGTCGTGATCGGTCAGTGTCCAGCCTTTGGGTAACTGCGGCTGCCAGGCGGCAATCGGCCAATGGCTGATCATCACGTCCGCCAGTACCTGGCTGGCGGGCGGCAGTTGCGGCACGACGATCGACTGCTCGGTATGAATTCCGCGTTCATCATAGGTGACGAGGAATAAACGGATCCCCACCGATGAGAGCCCGGCAAGGGTGATCTTTTTGTCGTCGGCGGTCATCATCACCAGCAATGACTGGGTTTGCCCGTTAAAACTGCCGGTTAACAACTGCTGGGAGTTCACCGCCGGCGCGATCCCCGGCGCAGGCAGCGTTACGCGGGTCCCCGGCTCCAGCCACGCTTGCGGACGGCTGCCGTCGGGAGAATGGGTTGAGTGGCTGCATCCGGTGAGCAGCAGGGCGGCGGCAAGCGCGACGCCAGTGCAGAGGGGGCGAATCATCGTTTTCTCTCTTTTTTCGCTGGCATTGCGAGGGGGGAAAGCAGGAAGGCGGTAAAAATACCGCTGACCAGCACAATGCCGAAACTGCTGATAGCCTGAGTGGCGCTGAACACCAGCATCCCCAGGGTGAGTAACGTGGTTATCATGGCCAGCGTGATGGCCAGCAACGACGTGAGCGGCGTGCCGCGCGGATTGCTGAAAAACAGCGTGTAGTTGATGCCGATCCCCAGCACCAGCATCAACGCCAGCAGGGAAAACAGATTTACTGCGTGACCGCTCAGTGATAACACCGCCAGCCCGCAACCGAGCGACAGCACTGATGGCACAAGGCTTATCAGCCCTTTTTTCCAGCCCAGACGCAGCACCGCGCCTGCGGCAATCACCGCCAACGCAACGAACAGCAACCCGGTTAACACCAGTCGGTACAGCGCAAACAGCTCATCAAACGCGCTTTTGCGATCTACCCAGGCGATGCCCGGTTGTGTTTTTGCCAGTGCGCTAAGCGCTGCACTGTCTTTAACACCGTCGACCGGGGCCAGCACGCCGCTTTGCCCGTTGGGCAGCGTTAACCACAGTAACCGCCAGCCTTCACTGGCCGGGCTGGCAAGCCACTGTTCAACGGTAACGCTCATCGGGCTGAGGTCTGGCGCAACACTTGCCATTCCCGCGGCGTGGAGTGTGCGCGTCACGGCAGGCGTCGCGTTTTTCAGCAGTTCAAGATCCTGCTGTTGTCGCGCCAGTGAGTTAATCGGGAGGGTGCGGAAACCCGCAATCATCCCTTGTTTGCGCGCGTGATCCAGTTGCGGCGTAAACGCTTCTAGCCGCTCCAGCGTTTGCTGCGGCGTATCGCCATAAATCACAAACCATTTCTGATCGACGCTTTGCCCGGTCAGCGCCGTGATGGCTTTCTCCTGCGCCAGGATCCCCTGCGGCAGCGCCTGTAACTGGCTGATATCGTCATTGATGCGCAGCGTAGCGAGACCGGCGAGAGAGAACAGCGCCAGCGCTACTGGCAGGCCAATAGCGAGTTTTTTATTGCGCCGCCAGGCTGCCAGCCAGCGCAGAAGCAGCACCATGGCGGGCACCGGACGCACCGGTAAACCGCGGCATAGCCACGGATGCCAGAAGATCACCGTCAGACAGGAGGCGCTAAGGCCGACGGCGGCGAAAATCGCCATCTGGCGGATGCCAGGGAAAGGGGCCAGCATCATGATCAGGTAGGCGACAACGGTGGTGGTCAGCGCCAGCAACAACGCATTACGCACTTTGGCGAGACTTTGCCATGGCGATGCCTCTGCGCCGTGCACCATCCGTTCAGTCAGGTAATAAAGTGTGTAATCTGCTGAAATCCCAATGATGCTCAGGCTCATCACCAGCGTCATCAGATGCAGTTCGCCGAACAGGAGCAGTGTAGCGACGGTGCCCGCCAGCGCGCCAATGGCAATGGAAATCAGGCACAGCAGCAGGGGACGCAGGGAGCGGAACACGGCGACAATCAGCGCAATCACCCCAAGAAGGGTGGCGATGCCCAGCGTGGAGACGTCGCGTTTGGCCTGCTGGCTGGCGTAATCGCTGTAGAACACTGTGCCGCGTGATAGCAGCTGTGCCTGCGGGAATCGGGCTTTCAGTTGCGCTTCCAGTGATGCCAGTGTGTTAACAAACTGGTGCGTTTGCTGCATATCGAATGAAGAACCCGCCAGTTCACCGTGCAGCAGATACCAGTCGTTACCTTTATCGTCCTGCGTCACCAGCCAGCCATCCATCAACCGCAGCTTCTGGCTGTTCTGCGCCATCGCAAGCTGTGCGCCGCGCATCAGCATCAACGGATCGTTTTGCAGCTCTTTACCGCTCACGCCGGAAAACGCCGAGTAGAGCTGCGTCAGCACCCATTGTGCCTGTGCCTCGCCGCCGTTTTGCAGACGCGTGCGCGTGGCGCTGTCGAGCAGGGCGTTACGATGCTGCCAGAAGAATGTGCCCCAGGCTTGCTGGCTTTGCGCATCCATCGGCCCTTTCAGGTTGTTCACCGCCTGCGACTGGCTGAGCAAGGAAAGCCAGTATTTCGCCGCCTCAGGATTGGCCTGTTTGCCGGGGCTGATCAGCCAGACCAACTGTTTGTCGAGGCGCTGCATAAAGCCGTCGTTCAGTGCCGGGGGAAGCGTACCCATCGTCTGAGCAGGCAGCATCGCCAGCACACTGCTGTTCATGCGCGCTTTTGGCAGCAGCATCAACAGCATGCCGAGCAGCAGCAGGCAGAGCAGTCCCCAGAGTAGCGCCGGACGCGGGGAGTTAGTGCGCGGCAAAGCGTTGGCGTTCGTCATCGGTCAGCGTGGTGGGCGTCAGTCGGTGTTGGGAAAAAGCGATATCGGTGAGATCGCCCTGTTTGTCGTTCAGGCGGATGCTGTCCAGATACTGCTGACCGGCAAGCTCGATAGAGGTGAAAATCTTATCCAGCGGCGTGGTGATCGGCGTCAGTTTCAGGGTCCAGCGTCCTGCGCCCATATCTTGAAAATCGATACGGAAGTTTTGCTCCAGTACCGCGCGATCGGCCTGAAACAGTGCGCGCAGCAGGTGATTAAACTGGAACATCTGCGGGTTGTTTTCGGCGGTGATCACCTGTGGCGGCTGACCATTGATGATTTGCACCATCCGCGAGTCATCGAGCATGAGTGCCATCGGGAACGGCACTTTTTGATCCCACAGCAAACCCTGGTCGCGTGCGATCAACATCTCGCCCTGCGAGCGTAAAGGCTGCGGCAGATCTTTAATGGTGCGGGTCTGGGTGAAATGCGCCCGTACTATCGGTTGTTCGGTAAAACGTTGTTGCAGCGTGTCCAGCGTGATCGCGCCAACGAAGGGGCTGAGCAACAGCGCCAGCAAAGGCCAGTATTTCATGGTGTTACCCCCATACGTTCAAACAACACTGCCGGGCTGACAAAGCACATCTCACGGCTTTTTTCGTCCACCGCGACCTGAATGGTGTAACCGGTGGTGGTGCGTTTACCGCTGGCGGCATCAAAGATGTCGTAAGCGATTTTCAGGCGGTTTTCGAACTCTTCCAGTCGGGCGCGTACACGAAAATGCTGCTCAAAAGTCAGCACACCGCGGTATTTCACCCGGGTGTCCACCACCGGCCAGACATAGCCGGAGGCTTTCATCTGACGGTAGCCATAATCAAACTGATTCAGCAGCGCCTCGCGGGCAATCTCAAAGTAGCGGAAGTAGTTACCGTGCCATACCACACCCATCATATCGACGTCGTGGAAGGGAACGGTCAGTTCTACTTCGGCGGTAAAACGCGGATCGTTTAACACCTGTTACTCCTTGTCCGTGGATTGCGGTGCATGATCGGGCAGCCGCCAGAAATCAAAAAAGTTAAACCAGTCGAGCGGTGATTGCAGGGCGTAGTGCTCAAGGCGCGCAGCATAGTGATCGACGGCCTCGCGCAGAGCGGCCTGCCTTGCGGCGCGCGGCATGGGCAGTGGATCGGCGAAGACTTCACAGTGCAGGCGCAATTTGCCCTGCTGGCGCAATGCAAACATCAGCAGTACCGGGCAGCGTAACGCCGCAGCGAGAATAAACGGTCCCTGCGGGAAGGGCGCAGGGTGGCCCATAAATTCGCTCCAGTTCACCCGCCAGTCGCCGCCGCGTTGTGGGTTAACCGCCAGCCGATCGCCGACGATCGCCACCCATTCCCCGCGATCAAGCTTCTCTTTCAGCAACATCGCGGTATCCGGGCCGATGTGCTTCACCGGGATGAGGTTAACGCCCGCCTCCGGTGCCATCTCTTGCATAATCTGCTTAAAGCGCAGGGCATTTTCATGAAACACCAGCGCATGAATGATCTTGCTCTCGTTGATCTGCGCCAGCGCCCGGCTGGCTTCCACATCACCCAGATGCGACGCCAGTAGCAGTTTGCCTTTGCCATCGTGCAGTCCGAGTGCTTCTTCCGCACCGGGGGCAAATTCCACATCGCGGCCAAAGTGCAACTCGCCACGCCAGCCCGCGACTTTATCCAGCATCGCTTCGCCGAAGCGCAAAAAGTGGCGGTAGCTGTTTAACCCGGCAGGCAGCGGAAGATGGCGGGCCGCCAGCGTGGTACGCACCCGCGCCAGCCAGTTTTTCGAGGCCCGACGCGCATCACGGGCAAGGAGCCAGTAGACGGCGACCACCGGATAAAGCAGTAGCGAGAAAGCGCGGCGACCTAATACGCGCCAGACCAGTAGCATAAAGCGCATACCCCACAGGCCTTGCACCTCTTTTTGCTGCGCCCAGTGCGTGGCATTGCGGCGAAACAGCAGGGACGGAATACGCGGCAGCATGCCGAAGAACAGGCGGGTATGCATCAGTGAGATGCGCACGTTATCTTTCAGGGCGTCAAAATGCGACAGGCCATCCAGCGGGTAGATCACGCGCGTTGGCACGAAGTAGCTGTCATTGCCCTGCCAGTAAAGTCGCACCATCACTTCGGTGTCGAAATCCATACGTTTGCCCAACGTCACCCGGCTGGCGAGCTGCAGCGTGGGGGCAATCGGGTAAACGCGAAAACCGCACATGCTGTCTTTCAGTTGCAGCGACAGGGTTTCAATCCATACCCAGACATGGGTGATCCAGCGACCATATAGACGCGAACGTGGAATGGAGTCGTCATAGAGCGGTTGGCCGGAAATCAGCGCCTGCGGGTGTTGCTCCGCCAGCGCCAGTAACGCCGGGATATCTTCAATGGCATGCTGCCCGTCGGCATCCACCTGCACCGCATGCGTGAAGCCCGCTTGTGCGGCTTCACGCAAGCCACGGATCACCGCTTCGCCTTTTCCGGCGTTCTGCGGCAGGCGGATCAGCGTCAGGTTGCTGTCGCCACGCGCCAGCGCTTCCAGAATGATTGGCGTATCGTCAGTGCTACCATCATCCACCACGAAAACCCGCAGGCCCGCAGGCTGTAAGCGAGTCAATACGTTGGACATGGTTGCGCCGTGGTTATAACAAGGGATCACCACACAAGGGGTAAACGTTAACGACATAGGCGAATTTTCCCGCTGCTGCAGAGGTGGCGCACTTCACCTTCATGGCGATGATAGCTGAAGGTCAATTGCTGTTTTTCTTCGTGCCAGTCGAGCACCAGCGTGACGACATTGTCCGGCAGTAGAGGCGCCTGGAACTTCACGCTTTGAATGCTGTGAAAACGGTGCTCCGGCGCCAGCAGGGTGGTGGCGTAGTGCATCGCCCAGTCGAGTTGTGCAACGCCGGGAAGCAGAGGCTGAATGGCAAAGTGACCACGAAACCAGAACAGTTCCGGCTCCAGTTGGATCACGATTTCCGCGTGTTGTGGTTGCGCCTGATGGCGTTCAATTTCATGGGGTTTCATGAAATAACTCCTGTAGTTGCGCATAAACCCGCTTGTTCATACTGTTGACCGGGATCTCATCAAGAATTCGCCAGTAGCGCGGCACTGCCACCGGCTCCAGCCATGGGATAAGCGCCCGCCGCCACGACAGCTCAAGGGCTTTACTGTCGCTGTGTTGCCATTGCGTGCGCATCTCATCGTCCAGCACCAGCAGAACACCCACACCCTGACGACCGCCACGGGAGACCGGTAGCGCCGCCGCTTCACGTATACCGCCCAGCGCCAGAACGCGGCGTTCGATCTCGGTAAGTGAAATGCGCTTCTCTTCGATTTTGACCACCCGACCACGGCGACCGGCAATCAGGAATGTGCCGCTGGCATCAAAAATCAGCTCATCGTCCAGCAACAAGCCATCGGGTTCGGGAATGAGTGGTGAATGCGCGCGAAAGCTCTCCGCTTCTTGTTCGATGGTCACGCCGGGGAACGGCAGCCATGAGATGTTATCCTGCTGGCGATAGCGCCAGGCTAGGATCCCGGTTTCAGTGCTGCCATAGATTTCATCCGGCCAGACGCCCAGCCAGTTCGCCGTTTCCTGAACATCGCGCCAGGGCAGCATGCCGCCCGCCGAGAGGATAAGCGACACGGGCGGAGGCGAGAGCCGGGGATCGAGACGTTTTAAAAATGCCGGACTGCTGATAAACGCATAACGGTGCTGCCCGTCGAGCGCAGCAAGTTGCTCAGCGTAATAGAGCATGGCGGCATGCAGCGGCAACCCGAGCGACATTGGCAGAAAGATACGAAACGTCAGACCGTACAGATGCTGCGGCACCACGGAGGCGACAACACGGCACCCGGCCAGGCGATCGGCAAAGCGCGCAGCCAGTAACGCGGCTTCTTTGTCCAGACAGGCGATGGGTTTGATAACCCGACGCGGCTGACCGGTGGAGCCGGAGGTAAAAAGCTCAACATAGGCATCTTCGCGCAGTGCGGGAAAGGTGGGCACATCTGCGGCCTGCCTGTTGTCGGACGCCACTACATAGTGTGGCCCTTCCCAGTTCAGCGGCCGGTCGCTTAGCACCCCGTCGAACAAGGATTGTTGCTCTGCCAGCAGCGATACCCGGCTATGACCAGGGATGACCGGGGTTTTACCCGCGTGCAGCGAGGCTAACAGCGCCACAATAAACAGGTAGCTATTTTCGAAACAGAGTGCCCAGCGTTTGCCAGGTTGCTGCGTTAATTGCGCCACGCATTGTGAAACGTCATGACGTAAATGTCCCAGCGTCCATGTTTGATCGCCAAGCCAGGCAATCGGCGTTTCGGCAGTACGCGGGCTGTTTAGCCAGGCGGCGAAAGGAAGGGTCTTCATGTTGTCTCTCGTTTAATCACCTGGCGGCGCACCAGCCACTCTCCCACCATGAGTGCGCCCATCAGCAGATAGGCGATCATCCCGTTCCAGGCTGTCCACAGACGCATATCGCCGTACAGGGCGGTAAACAGTGCAATGCCGCCGTTCAGCACAAAAAAGATGCACCAGATCTGCGTTACGCGGCGGGTATAACGTACGGCGGCGGCGGGTAACTGCGGCTCACGCAGGCGCGCCAGTCGTTCCACCAGCGGCATCGCCGTTGTGAGTGAACCGCCAAACACCGCCAGCATGATGAGATTGACCGCCACCGGGTAGTACAGCAGCAACTGGTGGGTTTTTAGCAGCCAGCTTGCCGCGCACAGCGCGATGCCCACGACCGCCACGCCGCCACTGACAGCGCGCAGTGGTGCTATCGCCTGCCGGGCTTGCCGTAAACGGAAAAGCAGCATTAGTGCCATCAGGGGCAGCAGCCAGTGCAGACTGTTATGTGTCAGGCCAAACCAGATCACAAATGGCCAACTGAGCATTAACAGGGCAGCGACCAGCCTGAGTCCCGATTGGAGGCGGGATCCGCGCATCGTGGTTTACTCTTCTTGCAGTAAACGTTCTACCGCGTCGACAACATCCTGTACGGTGCGCACGGCCTTGAACTCTTCCGGCTTGATTTTCTTACCGGTTTTCTTCTGCAGGTGCACAATCATGTCGACGGCGTCGATGCTGTCCAGCTCCAGGTCTTCATACAGCCGGGATTCCGGGGAGATATCCTGCGGGTCGATTTCAAACAGTTTGGTAAGAAGGGTGGAGACTTCCTGGTAAATTTCATTTTTCTCGATCATAGCGAACCCACCCTTATGCGCGTTGAGCCTGGATAAATGACGCCAGCGTGGCGACAGAGTAGAAGTGCTGACGCATCTCTTCGCTTTCGGCCGACAAGACCACGGCGTACTGGTTTTTAATCGCCAGACCTAATTCCAGCGCGTCAATAGAATCCAGACCCAGACCATCCCCAAACAGCGCCACATCGGTGTCGATGTCATCGGCGCTCAGTTCATCCAGATTCAGTGTGTTGATGATGAGATTTTTAATTTCAAGATAAAGCTGTTGCATCATTCATTCCTAAAAAGGTGCAAAACCCGGTGTTAATTGATGCAGAAGATGCCGGTTCAACTGTCTTGCCGCCAGCGCCGGTTCTTGCGATTCCGCATCAAAAAATTGTTTTATTGCCACCCGTTCGCGTACTTCCACGGTAAACATGGGCTTACGGGGTGGGACGTCATACCATCGGCTGTGTTTATCCAGCAGATGTTCACTACAGTGGATGACCACGATGCGTAGATCACAACCGCAGCGCACAGCAATATTCGCCGCGCCGCGTTGCAGTGTCATTGCCTCTCCCGGGCGTGTTCGCGTACCTTCCGGGAAGATGAGAATCGTATCGCCCTGTTGCAGGCGCTGCTCACAGGTGGGAAGCAGGGCATCCGCCTGACTGTTAATCAGGTAGTCCGCCGCTTTTACCACGCCGCCAAGAAAGGGATTGCGCAGCAGCGCACTTTTAACCAGGCAGTCGGTTTCCGGCATCACTGATGCCAGCAGAACATAATCAATAAGCGTAGGGTGGTTGGCCACCACCAGACAACCGCGTTCATGACGCAGGGTTTCTACGCCGTGGATGCGGTAATCCAGTGCGCCTGTTGCTTTCGCGGTGTTTAAAAACAGACGGAAACTGGCGGCAATACTGCGGCGTGCGAGGCGGCGGCGCGTTGCTTTGTCGCGCACGGCAATCAGCAACAGGTTAAACCACACCAGCGACAGCAACAGCCCACCGATGCCAAACAGCGCAAAGCACAAGCCGGTCATCAGCAAGCGCCAGAACCAATTCAGGCGAGAGGCGAGACGTTTCATGCGCGGCTCCAGTGCCAGTTCAAACGCTCGCCGGGAATCATGAATTCACGCTCTTCGCGCAGATAATGCTGTAAAAATTGCACGCTTTGGGGTAGCCGTGGCTCACCTTCACAGATTGCCGCTTCACTGGTGCATTGCAGGTCTTCACCGGCTTCAAAGACCAGCGCGACGGCATAGGCCCAGGTTGGCATATCCGGGTGCAATCCGGGGTGATAAAACGCCGGGAGCGCGCCATCGAAATCCACCATCAGTACGCGCTGATAACCCGCCTGCAAAAAGCAGATGACTTCACATAGCCCCTGCTGGAAGGTATCCAGCCCGGCGGAAAGCGAAGAGGAGACGATAGGTTGTTGGGCAGCAATAGTGAGGTTCCCCACAGCCGAGTTGTGCACCGACATCGCGAAATCGGTCGGCGAGAGATCCTGCCCCGTCGCCAGCGCTTGCAGAATGCGGAAGTTACGCTCCAGCTCACCGTGGCGGCTGGTAAAGACCACGGCCTCTACCTGATGCTGGCGCAGCAGCGTGATGCCGCATTCAACGGCCAGCCGACTGCCTGAGCTGAGACGACGCGCGGTCATCATGGGCAGTGCGGTCAATTTTGCCTGGGGTAACGCCGGATCGATAGCGTCGAGGTTTTGTGACCATTCCCGCCACTGCGCCGCTTCACTTAATCCCGGCGCACGAGCCTGCCAGTCGGTAATCTTGAGTGCAAATTTCATCAAACGCGCGTCCGCGAAAAAACGTGATATCCAGTGATGCCGTTTCGGGCATCATGGCGGCGCGGGCGCCGCCCTTTCTTATTTTTTATGACATATCAATAAGGTATGCCCCACCCCGAGGTTATCGAGGCGCTTTTCAACGCCGAAGCCCGCCATGTCGAGATAGCGCAGGAAATTCTCCGCGCTGTAAAAACGGCTGTTGCCATTCGCCATACAGGTAAAGTACAACGACGTTGCGTTTAAACTGAATGCCGCAGCATCAAATTTTTGCGCATCCCAGAACAGTTCCATCACACACAGTCTGGCATCCGGTTTCATGACCTGGGCTATCTTACTTAAGATGCCAACAATCTGTTCCGGGGAGAAGCAGTCCAGGAACTGGCTCATCCACCAGATATCCGCTGCGTTGGGCAGCGGCGCGTCACCCAGCATATCAATTGCATGGAAGCCGATCCGCGAAGCGAGTCCCGCTGCGTTGACGTTTTGCTGCGCCAGGGCGATTTGCTCAGGCAGATCCAGCAAGGTTACCGCGACGTTTTCGTCATATTTGCAGCAACTGATTGCCCACTTTCCGGTATTACCGCCTATATCGTACAGATTTGCCGGCTGGCTGGCGAATATATGCGGTAACGCTGCGTTAAACGCCGCATCGGAATAGTAATGGTCAAAAGCAAACCAACTTTCCCGTGCCGGGTTCGGTAATTGCGATAATGCCGGGTAAATGGTCGGCCATTCGCCAAACACGCGCAGCCCTGCAGGTTTTCCCTGTTTTAGCGCCTCGTCAAGGAAATAGAGTCCCTGATAACAAACATCCTGCGAAAAATCCATATTCACACGCGTCATTGTATCATGGAGCAGGAAGTGTCCGACTTTGGCAAGATAAAAACGATTTGCACTGCGCGTGATAATTCGTCCACTAAGCGCCATGTCGAGTAATACACTCGCGGCATATTCATCGGCTTCGCTCCCGAGAACAATTTCATCAAGGGTTGCGCCCTGATTTCCTTGCTTATCGAGAAAATCCAGCAACCCAAACTTACGCAGACAAACTGCCGTCTGGAATAGCATCGGGGCAAAAGCAATACGCTGCGCTTCCGCTATTGCTTCGAGCGCGCTGAACGGATCCTGTTCATACATGGCGTATACAACCTTATTAAATGCATCAGGATTATCGGACCGTTACCGGCCCGACTTTAGACAGGATGGCAATTAAAGCGCGGCGCCTGAAGCCAAATTCTGCTGAATTTGTTTATCGAGGGTGTTCACCCAAGTGTTGTATTTTTTATGGATTCGACCATCAGACGCTTTCAGGTTCAGGCTGTTTGCGTAGTTAATGGAGTAGCTGTCTGCAGCGTAAGTAATACGAATTTCGGCAACGTGGCCGCGGTTATCCAGACGACCTGTGATAACGCCTGGGCCAGCATCGTTCATAACCCATTGACGTTGTTGACCCGCTTTCAGAATAGCGGCGCGCACCTGAGACTGAGTGTGACCTGCGCTGACCGGGGCGTCGATATTTTGCACAATAGCGGTACGCGCACAACCTGCCAGTGCTCCGGCTACGGCAATCACAGCCAGGAATTGAACAATCTTCTTCATGAGAACTCCGTATCAAATAATTTAAGATTGAAGACACACTTACTTTCTGGAATTAATCCAACGCCATGATGAAAATGGAAAATACTGCCAATAAAAACGGTGCAGATTGCCATTTTTGTTTGCGAATATTGGGTGTTTTTAAAGTGAGTGATACTGCTGCCCGGCTTTTTATAAGCATATTGCCAAATTTTGTGGAGTCAGCCGGGGTGGGCGGATAATAAAATATCATTGTGTACAGTGCAACCATAATGATAAGAGGATATCAATGGTTATATATTACTAATCGTATGTATTACAGGCTGTTAGCTTGATTCTGATGCGGGTAATTATTCTGGTTATAAAATTGTTATATTTATTTAATTAGCTTAAGGTAAATTTCAGGCGTTTTAAGTGGTGCATTGTTTATCGTTAAAACGCCTGCAATAAAGCAGGCGCAATTATTTTCTTTACTTTAACGTTAATAAGATAAATATAAAACTACCCCCGTTGGTAGGTCATTTATCCTGGCAAGCGGCTTTTAGGTCTGCCTGGCCCGAGCAAAATAGCCAGTTTGCTCCCCCCGGTGGTGGTCTCCATCCAGATTTTACATACGCTGGTGAGGGGAACCGACAACAGCATTCCTACCGGGCCGAGCAGCCAGCCCCAGATTAATAATGATAAAAATACCACCAGCGTCGACATGCCAAGGCGGTGGCCCATCATACGGGGCTCCAGGATATTGCCGATGATCATATGCACGACCAGAAAGAGCGCACCCACCAGCAGGCATTCGTAAACGCCATTAAAGAGTAATGCCTGGAGCATGGGCGGAATAGCGGAGATCACGGAGCCAATATTGGGAACATAGTTGAGTAAAAACGCCAGTACTCCCCACATCAATGCGAATTGCACATCCAGTAGTACCAAACCCAGCCAGACAATGACCCCGGTCCATAAACTGAGCAAGGTTTTCAGTGCCAGATAGTGCGACACGCCCTTCAGCGCCCGGTGCAGTCCGGCAATGTGGATCTGCGGGTTGTGCAGCGCGAAACGCAGTTTATAAGGCACATGGCGGACTTCAAAGAGCATAAATACGACGGTCATTACCAGCAGGAGGATGCTGGCCATGGCGTTGGAGAGTTGGGTCATCATCGTGGTGGCAAACGTCATCACGCGATCGGAATCCATCCGTTGCAGCATGCGTTCCGGCGACATATGCAGGTTGAGGAACGGTACCATTTGCTGCAGATCGAGGAATTTGCGCGTTAATTCGCGGTTATATTTTGGCAACAGGGTCATAAAGTCGTTTATCGACGCGGCCAGCACGCCGACCAGCGCGGTGAGGACGATCAGCATAACCAGAACGACGATGGCGATAGCGACCGGGCGCGACAGTTTCCGGCGGATAAACCAGCGGACTAACGGGTTGAGTACGATGGCAAAAAAGAGCGCCAGTAAAAGTTGCACGATAATATCGGCGGCAGCATGGATACCGGCGAGGATCACCACCAGCGCAGCCAGTTTTAAGAGAATATGTAAACCCGCCTGATCAGGCTGAGGATATGTCATGTGTACGTCCTTATGTCATTTTGCCTGTTCAAGTGTAGTGCCTTGTAAGGTCTTCGCCTGACGACGATATTCTTAAAGTGAATGCTGATTTCTGTGCGCTGACGTGGTAATAGTGAAACACTGTTGTAAATATCTGGATTTCACTCTCATGCCTGAAAACGCCGCTGAATCGGCGCTTAGCGGATGGCGTCTTAATCTGCGGATTTTGTCCGTCGTTATTTTTAACTTCGCAAGCTACCTCACTATCGGCCTGCCGCTGGCCGTGTTGCCTGGCTATGTCCATGATGTTATGGGGTATAGCGCCTTCTGGGCCGGTTTGGTCATCAGTTTACAATACTTCGCTACGCTGCTTAGCCGACCGCATGCCGGGCGTTATGCCGATGCGCTGGGGCCGAAAAAGGTGGTGGTGTTTGGCCTGTGCGGCGCGTTTCTGAGTGGACTGAGCTACATGTTAGCGGGGATGGGTAGCAGCCATGCCGGTATCCTTAGCCTGGTGTTGCTGTGCCTCGGGCGTGTCATTTTGGGGATCGGCCAGAGCTTTGCCGGAACCGGAGCCACTTTGTGGGGCGTCGGTGTGGTTGGCTCTGTACATATTGGGCGCGTTATTTCCTGGAATGGCATTGCGACGTACGGTGCGATGGCGCTTGGTGCTCCGCTGGGGGTGCTCTGTTATCGCTATGGTGGTTTAGCCGGGTTATCACTCACCATTATGGGGGTGGCGCTGTTGGCGATTTTGCTGGCGCTGCCGCGCCCGGCAGTGAAAGCCAGTAAAGGCAAACCGTTGCCGTTTCGCGCCGTACTGGGCCGCGTGTGGGTGTATGGCCTGGCATTGGCGCTGGGCTCTGCGGGCTTCGGTGTTATCGCCACTTTTATTACCCTTTATTACGATGCGCAGGGCTGGGAAGGGGCGGCCTTCGCCCTGACACTGTTCAGTGTTGCGTTTGTGGGCACACGTCTGCTGTTTCCGAACGGCATTAACCGCTTCGGCGGGTTGAATGTGGCGATGATCTGCTTTGCGGTGGAAACCACCGGCCTGGTGCTGGTAGGGCTGGCGGCGGATCCGTGGATGGCGAAGCTTGGCGTCTTCCTTGCTGGCGCGGGTTTCTCACTGGTCTTCCCTGCACTTGGTGTGGTGGCGGTGAAAGCCGTACCGCAGCATAACCAGGGTTCTGCACTGGCCACCTATACGGTGTTTATGGATTTGTCGCTCGGTATTACCGGGCCGCTGGCAGGGTTGTTGATGGCCTGGTCCGGGGTCTCAATGATTTATCTGGCGGCGGCTGGACTGGTGGCGATAGCGCTACTGCTGGCGTGGCGATTGAAGTTACGTCCAACATTGGAGTAATGCCTGGTATCACGGAGATCCGCAATAAAAAAGGAACCCGAAGGTTCCTTTTTTCATTTCCGGCGCGGTGTTAATTCACCACGATGGTATTGATAATGTTTTCTGCCGCGGTTTGCGCTTGCTGCTGGTTGTCCGCCGGCAGCGTCACCTGCAGGGTCAGCAGTTTATTATCGACCTTACCCAGTACCACAGAAGACCATGCAGTCTGACCTTTGGCGGAGATAATGCTATCGAGCTGTTGCAGGGTCTGGCCTTTCAACTCAATGGATTTATTGGTCACCACTTGCAGTTGCGGATCGCGGCTGCGCTGCTGATCTTCCAGGCGTTTCGCCAGTGCGGCGAGATCTTCCTGCGTGTTGTCGCCCACAATCACAATCACGGCTTTTTGCCCGGTAGCGTCGGAGTAGACGTGCATATTGTTAGCCTGTGTACCCAGTTTGCCACTCTGATCGGTCATATCTGCCGGAAGCGAGAAGCTGAGTTTGCCGTCGAGCAGCGTGACGGGCTGGCCGTTGGCGTTGCTTTCAGCGGCGGCGCCCTGAACAGGTTTTTTGCTGTCGCTGTTATCACAGGCCGCCAGCCCCATTACCAGCAGGCCAATACCGACATATTTCACCAGATTGCGCATTGACTTCATCCTTTCAATAAACAGCCATAACGGCTCATCAGTGCATCTTATCATAACTGATAAGCCGTACCTTTAGCTGGCCTGTAGTGCGGGAATTTCAGATTTGTCTGCCAGTCTTTTCAGCAACATATTCAAAAGCACACCGTACATCGGCAGGAAGAACGCGATGCTGATAATCACTTTGAAGCCGTAGTCCACCAGCGCGATTTCCATCCAGTGCTGCGCCATAAACGCATCCGGGCTGTGCCAGAAGGCAATAAAGAAGAATGCAACGGTGTCGCTGGCGTTGCCAAAAACGGTTGATGCGGCAGGCGCCAGCCACCAGCGACGGTTCTGACGCAGGCGGTTAAATACGTGTACATCAAGAATCTGACCCAGCGCATAGGCCATAAAACTGGCGGTGGCGATACGCGCCACAAACAGATTGAAGTGGGCGAGTGCACCAAAGCCCTGCCAGGAACCCATATAGAACAGGGAGGAGATCACATACGAAGCCAGCAACGCCGGAACCATCACTGCGAAGATAATCCGCCGTGCGAGGGGCGCGCCGAAAATGCGTACGGTTAAATCCGTCGCCAGGAAGATAAACGGGAAACTGAATGCGCCCCAGGTGGTGTGGAAACCAAAAATGGCAACCGGCAACTGGACCAGATAGTTACTGGAGATGATCACCAGCAGGTGAAAAAGCGAAAGCCAGAACAGCGCCTTCATGCGCTGCGAGTGCGAAAATTGCGTCATATTGTGACCTTTTTGGTAAATGGGGTGAGGGAACCCAGTACTTTTTATGCTCTGTCAAACAGAGCCGCCGCATGATACTGCAATCATCACCGGATGCAATGGCTATTTTTAACGCAATCGTTAACCTTGCTTGCGTCACAAAAAAGGCAGCGTAAACTAATGCGGTTTTTTCCGTTGTGAGATGAAAATGACCGATCCGTTTATCACTGCCGACCATACGCTGGACGCTCAGGGCCTGCGCTGTCCGGAGCCGGTAATGATGGTGCGCAAAACCGTACGCAACATGCAGGTTGGCGAAACATTACTGATTATTGCCGACGATCCGGCAACCACCCGCGATATTCCCGGCTTTTGCCGTTTTATGGAACATGAGCTGGTCGCCGGGCAAACCGAGACGCTGCCGTACCGCTATGTAGTGCGTAAAAGCCACTAATCTTTGCGGTGCAACAGGCGCAGGGCGTTGGCGGTCACCAGCACCGTCGCGCCCGTATCCGCCAGCACCGCCAGCCACAATCCCGTTATTCCCAGCAGCGTCGTCACCAGGAATATGGCCTTCAGTCCCAGCGCCATGGCGATGTTCTGCCGGATATTGCTGTGTGTGGCACGCGCCAGGCGGATCATCTGACCAAGACCAGTCAATCGGTTATGTGTTAATGCTGCATCGGCAGTTTCCAGTGCGACGTCTGTACCGCTACCCATTGCAATGCCAATGGTGGCGGCTTTCATTGCTGGCGCGTCGTTAATACCATCGCCCACCATCGCCAGCGGCGCATGCTGGTTTAATGTTTGTACGGCGCTGACTTTATCTTCCGGCAGCAGCCCGGCGCGGAAATCCAGTGCCAATTCCCCGGCAATCGCCGCCGCTGCACGCGGGTTATCGCCGGTGAGGATCACGCCTTGTACCCCTAACGCATGGAGCGCGGCTATGGCTTCTTTGGCGTCGTCACGCAGCGTATCCTGCAACGCCAGCGTCCCTATCACTTCTCCGTCACGCTGTACCACAACCACCGTCTGACCGTGGCTTTCCTGGCGATTAATCTGCGCCAGTAACGCGCTGTCCAGCATGCTTGCGGCGAGTTTGTCCGGCGCGCTGATGTGGATGGTGCGCCCGTTTACTTCGGCCTCAATACCTTTCCCGGCCAGAGCTCGCTGCGCCTGCGCATCGGGAATGGCGAGCTGGCGACGCTGAGCTTCCTGCACGATGGCCTGCGCCAGCGGGTGGGTGGAGCCTTGTTCAACAGCGGCGCTCAGTGTTAACAGTTCCTCTTCGCTGCACCCGCTCAGCGGGTTTAACGCGGCGACCTGCGGTTTCCCGATGGTCAGCGTACCGGTCTTATCAAAAGCAATCTGGCGGATGCTGCCCAGTTGCTCCAGCGCTGCGCCGCCTTTGATCAGTGCACCGCGTCGAGCCGCTGCTGCAAGGCCGGAGGTAATCGCCGCCGGGGTGGAGATCACCAGTGCGCAGGGGCAGCCAATCAGCAACAGCGCCAGACTTTTGTAGATCCACTCCAGCCAGGGTGCGGAAAACAGTAACGGAGGCAGGAGGGCGACCAGCAGTGCAACTCCCATTATCACAGGCGTGTAGAGGCGACTAAAGCGATCGATAAAGCGTTCAATCGGCGCGCGACGCTCTTCCGCTTCTTCAATCAGTTTCAGGATACGGTCAATGGCGCTTTCACCGGGTCGGGAAACCACTTCCAGCGTGACCAGCCGATCAACGCTGGTCGCCCCGGCGGGAACCGCCTCGCCGCTGGCGCGTTCAACCGGTACGGATTCACCGGTGAGTGCGCTTTCATCAAAGCTGGCAAACGAAGACAGCAAACGGCCATCCGCCGGTAAACGACCACCGGCAGGGACTTCAATCGTATCGCCGGGTTGCAGTTCGCTGGCTGCCACCGTCTGGCGTTCACCGTTGCGCAGGCGGGTTGCGGTGTCCGGTTTCAGCGCCATCAATGCGCTGACGCCACGGCGTGCGCGGCTGGCAGCCCAGCCTTCAAGGCGCTCGCCAATTAAAAACAGCATCAGCACCATGGCGGCTTCGGCAGTGGCACCAATAAACAGCGCACCGATGGCGGCGACGCTCATTAACGTTTCGATGGCGAACCAGGAACCGCTTTTCATCAAGCGCAGCGCCTGACGGGCGATAGGCCACAGGCCAACAAGCGTAGTGGCGATAAATGCGGCCTGGCCGAGCGGATGGTTGAACTGCTCCAGCAACCAGCTTATTGCCATCATGACGATCAACAGGAGCAGCGGCAGGTTTTCGCGCAGGCTCGAAGGAGGCGCTTCCGGCGCACTGTGTTCGCCTCGCAACTGATAACCCGCCTGCTGTACCGCCTGTTCGACCTGTGTACGTACATCACGGTTAGCCACGACAGTGAGTTTTTCTGTGGCGAAGGCAACCTGCACCAGGCCGATGCCATCAAGCTGGCGTACGGCGTTTTCCACTTTACGGGCACAGGCGGCACAATCCATACCGGAGACCTGCCAGCTATAACGCTCACCTTCGGCGCTCACCGGGGCAGCAACGGTGTTTTCGCAGGTTTCGTCGGCACAACACGGTTGCGGTTTTTCCGGCATCGGGCGCAGTTTGACCGCCGCGAACTGCGGGGCTTTTTTCGGTTCAGGCTGCGGTGTGGGGGTCGGCATTGCATCCTCCGGTTAATGATAATTTTCTCATTAACCAGAGTATGCACTCTGGAGTCGACTCCAGAGTCAAGCTTTTTAAATATACAGAGAGCGAACGATCAGAAAATGCCCGGCGAAGTAGCAAGCGGACGCAATAGCGTTATCGGCGCTAAAGCGCTTACGGTAGTGGCTGCCCAGCCAGACCACATTGCCGAGCAGCAGCAGCGTGGCACCAACAAATGCAGACAGCGCAGGGCTTGTCGGACGGAAGAACCACAGTTCACCTGCCAGCCAGACCATCACTAACGTCATGGCAATAAAGGTGAGCACCGGTAGGCGCAACTCTTCCAGCCGCGTCCAAATCACCGCCACCAGTAGTGCGCCAATCACCAGCAACACCAGCGGCAATGGCCAGAAGAAGGAGAGCGTCATTTGGCTGGCGAAGTAGATGGTATAAAGCAGATGAGCAAGGAAAAATGCCCCAATGGCGTAGAGCATTTTTTGCCGTGGCAGAAGCGTCAGCGCATCCCCGACCAGTGAAGCGCACAGACCCGCCAGCACAAGGTAGCTGATGGCATCGAACATCGGGGCTTGCCAGGCCAGCAACAACAGGAGAAGTAAGGTAACGGGTTTGAAAACCCAACGCTGCCAGGCCGGGCCGCGGTAGGAGGCGTCGACATACAACCAGGCGGATAAACAGACAGCAATAAATGACCACAGCATAATTAAGTCCCTGTATCTTTTAGCGTTGCGTGAATCTCTCTTACTCAGTGTAGTGGCGGGGAAAGGGGGATGACAATGCTGACTCCCCCACTATGGACGTAATTCCGCTTTTTCTGACCGGCTTATTTCTTCGCTTTGAGCCTTTCTTGCCAGATCAACAGCTCGAAAACGCCGAACAGGAAGATACGGATCTGTTCTGCTTTGCTCATCTGCGGACCGTCTTTCGGCAGTGCACTTTTCAGCATAGTAGCCTGCAAAGCGTGCATAAACACGGTGAATACCAGCGCGACGTTGACAAAAATATTCAGTGGGCGCGGAAAGGGTTTAATTAAGTTCCACAGCAAAAAGGCCCAGATGCACAGCATCAACAGACGGCCCAAATTAATCAGCAGCGGCATGCTTCTCTCCTTGTACTGCGCGGTGATAGAGACGGTAAGCCACCTGACCCGCGACTTTTTCCCGATGCAGTTGCCAGTGCGCAGGCACCGGCGGTTGCCCATTTTCCACTTCGCTTTCTATATAGATTAACGCGTCATCAGCGAGCCAGCCGTTGTTTTCCAGCAAGCGTAGCGTCTCTTCCAGCATGCCTTTACGAAAGGGGGGATCGATAAACACAATATTGTGCGGGGTGCCCGGCGCGGCTAAAAAGCTCAGCGTATTGGTGTTAACGACGGTTGCATTCGTTGCTTTCAGCGTAGCCAGATTCTGTTGCAATTGTTGCGCGACGCTGCGCTCCATCTCCAGCAGGGTGGCACGGGCAGCGTAGCGCGACAGTGCCTCCAGCCCCAGCGCGCCGCTTCCGGCGAAGCAGTCGAGACAGTGGGCGTCTACCATTGAGGGTGCCAGCCAGTTAAACAATGTTTCACGCACGCGGTCGGTGGTCGGGCGCAGGCCGGGGCTGTCGGGCACCGGCAGTTTTCGGCCTCGCCACTGCCCGCCGATAATGCGTATCTGGCCGCTGGCGGCACGGTTGGGTTTCTTCATGGTTTTCGCTTTGCTCATCATTTCGGCCTGCTATTCTAGCGGCCCGGAGAAGGACGTTAAACCCTAATCCTCAAGTCGTGATGCGAGTTCAGGAAAGTGGTAGACTATCCGACTAATTAACAAATGTTTTCAGTCCTGGTCGTGCAGACGGGCTGCGCCATGAATCAATCGCGAGGAGTGTGGTCGCCAATGGCAAATGAGAAGAAACGTGGCTTTTTTTCCTGGCTTGGCTTTGGGCAGAAAGAGCAGGCCGATGAGGCGCAAACCGAACAACAGCCTGTCACTGAGCAGCCGGTTGACGAGACGCCGGTAGCTGAGCCTGCCGACAGTGAAAAATTCGCCGAAGAGGTCGTAGCGGTAAGCGAAACGCTCAGCCACGAAGCACCGTCTCCGGAACCGGTAGCGGAAGAGACGCGCGCGCAGCTTGAACACGAAGAGCTGCCGCTGCCGGAAGAGGTGGTTGAGCAGGAGAGCGGCGCTGAAGAGTGGCTGTCGGAAGCTGAACCACACGCGGAAGCGCACGTTGATGCTGAAGACAACGACGCACCGCTGAGCGACGAAGAGCTGGAAGCCCAGGCGCTGGCGGCGCAGGCGGCTGAAGAAGCGGTTGTGGTGGTGCCGGTGGACGAGACGGCGATTGAACAGGAGAAACCGACGAAAGAGGGTTTCTTTGCGCGTCTTAAACGCAGCCTGCTGAAAACAAAAGAGAATCTCGGATCCGGATTTATCAGTCTGTTCCGCGGGAAAAAGATCGACGATGATCTGTTTGAAGAGCTGGAAGAGCAACTGCTGATTGCGGATGTGGGCGTGGAAACCACGCGTAAAATCATCACCAATCTGACAGAAGGCGCCAGCCGCAAACAACTGCGCGACGCCGAAGCACTGTATGGTTTGCTGAAAGATGAGATGAGCGGGATCCTTGCAAAAGTGGATGAGCCGCTCAGTGTCGAAGGCAAAACGCCGTTTGTTATCCTGATGGTTGGCGTGAATGGTGTGGGGAAAACCACCACCATCGGTAAGCTGGCGCGTCAGTTTGAGCAACAGGGCAAATCGGTCATGCTGGCGGCGGGGGATACCTTCCGTGCGGCAGCGGTGGAACAGCTCCAGGTGTGGGGCCAGCGCAATAATATTCCGGTGATTGCTCAGCATACCGGCGCGGATTCCGCCTCGGTGATTTTTGACGCTATCCAGGCGGCGAAGGCGCGTAATGTGGATGTGCTGATTGCCGATACCGCAGGGCGTTTGCAGAACAAATCGCACCTGATGGAAGAACTGAAGAAAATCGTCCGCGTGATGAAAAAACTGGACGAAGATGCGCCGCACGAAGTGATGCTGACGATTGACGCCAGCACCGGGCAAAATGCCATCAGCCAGGCCAAACTGTTCCACGAAGCGGTAGGGTTAACGGGGATTACGTTGACCAAGCTTGATGGTACGGCCAAGGGGGGCGTGATCTTCTCGGTGGCGGATCAGTTTGGCATTCCTATCCGTTACATTGGTGTCGGCGAGCGTATTGAGGATCTGCGTCCGTTTAATGCGGGCGATTTTATTGAGGCACTTTTTGCCCGAGAGGATTAACAATGATTCGCTTTGAACACGTCAGCAAAGCCTATCTCGGTGGGAGACAAGCGCTGCAGGGGGTGACCTTTCACCTGCAGCCGGGCGAGATGGCCTTTCTGACCGGGCATTCCGGTGCGGGGAAAAGCACCCTGCTGAAGCTTATCTGCGGGATTGAGCGGCCCAGCGCCGGGAAAATCCTTTTCGGCGGCCATGATATTACCCGTCTGAAGAACCGCGAAGTGCCGTTTTTGCGCCGCCAAATCGGCATGATTTTTCAGGATCACCATCTGTTGATGGATCGTACGGTATTCGACAATGTGGCGATCCCGCTGATCATTGCTGGCGCCAGCGGCGATGATATTCGTCGTCGCGTCTCTGCGGCGCTGGATAAAGTGGGTCTGCTCGACAAAGCGAAAAGCTTTCCCATTCAGCTTTCCGGTGGTGAACAACAGCGCGTAGGGATTGCCCGTGCGGTGGTGAATAAGCCTGCCGTGCTGCTGGCGGATGAACCGACCGGCAACCTGGATGACGCGCTGTCGGAAGGAATCTTACGTCTGTTCGAGGAATTTAACCGCGTTGGGGTGACAGTGCTGATGGCGACGCACGATCTGGGACTGATTTCCCGGCGTTCGTATCGCATGCTGAGCCTGAGCGACGGTCATTTGCACGGAGGCCATGCGGGTGAATAAGCGTGATGCACTAAACCAGATCCGGCAGTTTGGCAGCAAGCTTGACCGTTTCCGTAAAGCGTCTGGTTCTTCTGGCGACAGCAACCGTAATGCGCCGCGTCGTGGCAAAGCGGCGAACAAAGCGCCATCGCGTAAGAGCAATGTGTTTAACGAGCAGGTGCGCTACGCCTGGCACGGCGCTTTGCAGGATCTGAAAAGTAAACCGCTGGCAACCTTCCTGACGGTAATGGTTATCGCCATCTCTCTGACGCTGCCCAGCGTTTGCTACATGGTGTACAAAAACGTCAACCAGGCGGCCTCGCAGTACTATCCGTCTCCGCAGATCACCGTTTACTTCGACAAGGCGCTGGATGATAACGCTGCTCAGCAGGTGGTAGGGCAGTTGCAGTCGGAGCAGGGAGTTGAAAAGGTGAACTATCTTTCCCGCGAGGATGCGCTTGGCGAGTTCCGCAACTGGTCCGGTTTCGGTGGCGCACTGGATATGCTGGAAGAGAACCCCTTGCCTGCGGTGGCGGTCGTGGTGCCGAAACTTGATTTCCAGACGCCCGATTCGCTTAACACCTTGCGTGACCGCATTTCCCGTATCCACGGCATTGATGAAGTACGCATGGATGATAGTTGGTTTGCGCGCCTGGCGTCACTCACCGGGCTGGTGGGGCGCGTGTCGGCGATGATTGGCGTATTGATGGTGGCGGCTGTCTTCCTGGTGATTGGCAACAGCGTGCGGTTGAGTATCTTCGCCCGCCGCGACACTATCAACGTGCAGAAACTGATTGGCGCAACGGATGGCTTTATTCTGCGCCCGTTCCTGTATGGCGGTGCGCTGCTCGGCTTCTCCGGCGCGTTCCTGTCGTTGATCCTGTCGGAAATCCTGGTGATGCGTTTGTCATCGGCGGTGACTGAAGTGGCGAAAGTCTTTGGCACCCAGTTTGAATTGAGCGGGTTGTCGTTCGATGAGTGCCTGCTGTTGCTGCTGGTGTGCTCTATGATTGGCTGGGTCGCGGCCTGGCTGGCGACAGTGCAACATTTACGTCACTTTACTCCGGATTAGAAAAATTTTGGTATACTCTTTCCCGGCAATGCAGAATTCCGTTGCCGGGAAGGATACGGATTCCTTTGATCTTCCTTGCCACGGTTTTTTCATCCCGATGTCACAATTTGTGCGTAATTTATTCACAACCCTACAGGGAACTTGTGGATAAAATCACTGTCTGATAAAACTGTGAGTGCTATTCTCGTTGCTCAAAAACGCTGGCATGTTTGTTGCCTGATGGGGACTGACCGCCGCCAGTTGAAAGTGAATTGAGAGGATTTGAATGACCAAAGAAATGCAAACTTTAGCTTTAGCCCCTGTTGGTAACCTGGAGTCGTATATCCGGGCCGCTAACGCATGGCCGATGTTGACGGCTGATGAAGAGCGGGCACTGGCTGAAAAGCTGCATTACCAGGGCGATCTGGAAGCAGCCAAAAAGCTGATTCTGTCTCACCTGCGCTTTGTTGTTCATATTGCTCGTAATTACTCGGGCTATGGTCTGCCGCAGGCGGATCTGATCCAGGAAGGTAATATCGGCCTGATGAAAGCCGTGCGTCGTTTCAACCCGGAAGTGGGCGTGCGCCTGGTCTCCTTCGCCGTACACTGGATTAAAGCTGAGATCCACGAGTACGTATTGCGCAACTGGCGTATCGTGAAGGTCGCTACCACAAAAGCACAGCGTAAGCTGTTCTTTAACCTGCGTAAAACCAAGCAGCGTCTGGGTTGGTTCAATCAGGATGAAGTGGAAATGGTTGCCCGTGAGCTGGGCGTAACCAGCAAAGACGTGCGTGAAATGGAATCGCGTATGGCCGCCCAGGACATGACCTTTGATATGTCGCCTGATGACGATGCGCAAGACAGCCAGCCAATGGCACCGGTGCTTTATCTGCAGGATAAATCGTCTAACTTTGCCGACGGCATTGAAGACGATAACTGGGAAGAGCAGGCCGCTAACAAACTGGTCGATGCGATGCAGGGGCTGGACGAACGTAGCCAGCAGATTATTCGCGCCCGCTGGCTGGACGAAGAGAATAAGTCCACGTTGCAGGAGCTGGCCGACCGTTACGGCGTGTCTGCCGAGCGTGTGCGTCAGTTAGAAAAGAACGCGATGAAAAAACTGCGCGCCGCTATCGAAGCGTAAGCGAATTGCAGTGAAACAAGCCGGGACGGCGTCAGCCTCTCCCGGCTTTTTGTTGTCTGTTTGTTCCTGTCTTCGCCTTCATCCCATGTTATCCCGCCGTTTCGTCCCGTCATTCACCACTTTTTGTTTCTGTCACATCGCAACATAAAAGCTGTCCTGTCGGTGTTCCATCGCTTGCGCGAAACTGAGTGAAATATCGCATTGCTAAAGGCGCTATATACTTGGTAAGCGGGCATACACAGACAGGGGACATCAAGGTGAAAAATAACGAATTACATCAACGCCGTTTACAGGCGACGCCGCGTGGAATTGGGGTGATGTGCGGGTTTTACGCCGAAAAAGCGGAGAACGCCACGCTGTGGGATGTGGAAGGCAACGAAGTGATCGATTTTGCCGCCGGTATTGCAGTGCTGAATACCGGACATCGCCATCCGAAAGTGATGGCGGCGGTAGAAAAACAGCTGCAGGCATTTACGCATACTGCCTACCAAATCGTGCCTTACGAAAGCTATGTGTCACTGGCGGAGCGCATCAATGCGCGCGTGCCGGTCACTGGCCCGGCCAAAACAGCGTTCTTCTCAACGGGGGCGGAAGCGGTGGAAAACGCGGTGAAAATCGCCCGTGCATATACCCGGCGCCCGGGTGTTATCACCTTCGGCGGCGGTTTCCATGGCCGAACCTTTATGACCATGGCCCTGACTGGCAAAGTCGCCCCTTATAAAATCGGCTTTGGCCCGTTCCCGGGTTCGATTTACCACGCGCAGTACCCAAACACCTTGCACGGCGTGAGCACGGACGATGCGCTGAAAAGCCTCGAACGCATTTTTAAAGCCGATATCGCACCGGATCAGGTTGCCGCTATCCTGCTGGAACCGGTACAGGGCGAAGGAGGCTTTAATGTCGCACCTGCGGACTTTATGCAAGCGCTGCGTAAGTTGTGTGATAGCCACGGTATTTTATTGATTGTCGATGAAGTCCAGAGCGGGTTTGCCCGTACCGGCAAACTCTTTGCCTCGGAGTATTACGACGTTAAACCTGACCTGATCACCATGGCGAAGAGTCTGGCGGGCGGCTTGCCGCTGTCGGCGGTTGCGGGACGCGCGGAGGTCATGGACGCTCCTGCACCTGGCGGGCTGGGCGGCACCTATGCAGGTAACCCGCTGGCGGTGGCGGCAGCGCATGCGGTGCTGGATGTTATCGAAGAAGAGGATTTGTGCGAACGCGCTAATCACCTGGGTAAACATCTGGTGGAAGTGTTGAACAACGCCAAAACGCGGTGCCCCTATATCGCGGAGATTCGTGCGCAGGGGTCGATGGTGGCGGTGGAGTTTAACGATCCGAACACCGGCGCACCGTCGGCAGAATTTACGAAACAGGTGCAGGATAAGGCGCTGGCGGCAGGGCTGTTACTGCTGACCTGCGGCGTTTACGGCAACGTGATCCGTTTCCTCTATCCATTGACCATTCCGGAAGTCCAGTTCCGTAAAGCGCTGGATATTCTCCAGCAGTCGCTGACGCACTAATTATTTAGCCGCCTTATGGGCGGCTTTTCCACAAACGGTCATCACGCTGTCGCACAACCTTCAAAATTGTTATTCCATATTCTGAAAATTGGGGTATGTTTTAGCAGAGTATGCTGCCAGTGCACGGGCAGAATCGCTAATAACTACTATCATATTCTTTGCTTATGTGTATAAGCAAAATAATGTGTCAAACAACAACATCACAACAAATAGCAATCACCATAACAATGGGGAATCTCAGGATGAAAATGAAGGGCAAAGCGTTACTGGCGGGATGTATTGCGTTAGCAATGAGCAACGTGGCATTCGCCAAAGATATTAAAGTTGCCGTTGTAGGTGCAATGTCCGGTCCGGTTGCGCAGTACGGTGACCAGGAATTTACCGGCGCTGAGCAGGCAATTGCCGATATCAACGCGAAGGGTGGGATCAAAGGCGACAAACTGGTTGCGGTGAAATATGACGATGCCTGCGACCCGAAACAAGCGGTAGCGGTTGCCAACAAAGTGGTTAACGACGGGATCAAATACGTAATCGGTCACCTGTGCTCCTCCTCCACTCAGCCAGCGTCTGATATCTACGAAGATGAAGGCATTCTGATGATCACGCCTGCAGCGACGGCACCAGAGCTGACCAGCCGTGGTTACAAACTGACGCTGCGCACCACCGGTCTGGACTCCGATCAGGGGCCGACCGCCGCGAAATACATTCTGCAGAGCGTGAAGCCGCAGCGTATCGCGGTTATTCATGATAAGCAGCAGTATGGCGAAGGCCTGGCGCGCGCTGTGCAGGACGGGCTGAAAAAAGGCGGCGCGAACGTGGTGTTCTTTGACGGTATCACCGCGGGTGAGAAAGACTTCTCTACGCTGGTGGCGCGCCTGAAGAAAGAAAATATCGATTTCGTCTACTACGGCGGGTATCACCCGGAAATGGGTCAGATCCTGCGTCAGTCACGCGCAGCAGGTCTGCAAACCAAATTCATGGGCCCGGAGGGGGTCGCCAACGTTTCCCTGTCTAATATTGCAGGCGACTCTGCGGAAGGCATGCTGGTGACCAAGCCGAAGAACTATGATCAGATCCCGGCAAACAAACCGATTGTGGACGCGATCAAAGGCAAGAAACAGGATCCGAGCGGCGCGTTCGTATGGACCACCTACGCGGCGCTGCAGTCGCTGGCTGCTGGCCTGAATCAGTCTGCCGATCCGGCAGCTATCGCAACCTGGCTGAAAGGGCACTCAGTGGATACCGTAATGGGGCCGCTGTCCTGGGATGAGAAAGGCGATCTGAAAGGTTTTGAGTTCGGTGTCTTCACCTGGCATGCTAACGGCACGGCAACCGACGCGAAATAAGCCTGAACTGACTGCAGCCTTTCGTGCCGCAGGCGCACTGGCTGCGTTCGCTTACCCCGTTTACTTATCTCTGTAGGTATCCGGGGGAGAGTAGCAACCTGCCTGGGACGCCATATTCCCGGGCAGGGCGTTCTTCTAAGCCGGATGGAGATCTTCCCATCCGGCTTTTTTTAGCGTTTTTCCCAGCCGTTTTCTTGTGCGGTGAAGCCCAGTGTTTGGGTAAAGGCGGCCATCACGGCCCTGTCTTCCACACCAATATCCACTATCCACCAACTGGTTATCGCCGGATTATCGCGCATCACTTCTTCGACCAGATATTGCCCGATACCGCGACGGCGAGTGATATCGCGCACGCGAAGTGAATCCAGTGCGCCTTCGGTACCGCGTAATGTCACGCGTACGGCGGCCAGCAACCTGTCATTAAAGCGCGCCGCATAGATGCGGTGCGTGTCGTCCACGTCGAGCGACGCGGGAGAGTATTCCGGCCAGACTTTCGCTAAATCAATATGATCCTGCTCGGTAAAGTTCACCAGTCGGATGATAGTCAATTTCATGTACAGCTTGTCCAAAATGCAAAAGATAGTGTGAGTGTAAACAATTTCGTTTGGCCGGGTCTGTTAGTTTTTTATTTTTCATCTAACAGGCGAATAATTTTGCCGCAGCCTTCGGGGTAGCGTGAAACATTGGAGATCGAAAAACAGACAGGATTTTAACCTGATCAGTAGTGATTTATTCCGCTCTTTGTACCATTATTTTATGCTGAAGCTTGGCCTTTTTTTGTTTATCTCCGATTAAATACAGAATATTATCTCTGCTTAATCGCCTGAAAAATAGAGGATTTAGTCTGGTTTTTGCCAAAAAACTGCGCTAAACCATTAAAGGCACTGGTAAAAATAGCGTTGTACATTAAAAGTACAGAATGCTTTTTAACCATAAAAAAACAAAATATTTACACAACATCACGACAAGTGGGGATTTAAAAGAATGAGAAGGAACGCGAAGACAGCGATCGCGGGGATGGTTGCACTTGCGATGTCTCACGCGGCCATGGCGGCAGAGATTAAAGTCGCGGTTGTAGGTGCGATGTCCGGTCCTGTTGCGCAGTGGGGCGACATGGAGTTTAACGGTGCGCGGCAGGCAATCCACGATATCAACGCTAAAGGCGGGATCAAAGGCGACAAACTGGTTGCGATGGAATATGACGATGCCTGTGATCCGAAACAAGCGGTTGCTGTCGCTAACAAAATCGTTAACGACGGCGTGAAATATGTCATTGGTCACCTCTGTTCCTCATCAACGCAGCCTGCTTCCGATATCTATGAAGACGAAGGCATTCTGATGATCACGCCTGGCGCGACCAATCCGGAACTGACCCAGCGCGGTTATCAGCACATTATGCGTACTGCCGGGCTGGACTCCTCGCAAGGGCCGACTGCTGCAAAATACATCCTGAATACGGTGAAGCCGCAACGCATCGCCATCATCCATGATAAACAGCAGTACGGCGAAGGCCTCGCACGTTCCGTTCAGGACGGGCTGAAAGCGGGCGGAGCGAATGTGGTGTTCTTCGACGGTATTACCGCCGGTGAAAAAGACTTTTCTGCGCTGATTGCACGCCTGAAAAAAGAAAACATCGACTTTGTCTACTACGGTGGTTACTACCCTGAGATGGGGCAGATGCTGCGTCAGGCTCGCGCCAACGGCCTGAAAACCCGGTTTATGGGACCGGAAGGTGTGGGCAACGCGTCGCTGTCCAATATCGCGGGGGATGCAGCGGAAGGCATGCTGGTTACCATGCCGAAACGCTATGACCAGGATCCTGCGAATCAGGGCATCGTCGATGCGCTGAAAGCAGAGAAAAAAGATCCGAGCGGTCCGTATGTGTGGATTACCTATGCCGCCGTACAGTCGCTGGCGACCGCGCTTGAGCGGAGCAGCAGCGCCGAGCCGCTGGCGCTGATCAAAGATTTAAAAGCCAACGGGGCTAAAACCGTGATTGGGCCGCTGAACTGGGATGAAAAAGGCGATCTGAAGGGATTTGATTTTGGCGTTTTCCAATGGCACGCCGATGGTTCGTCGTCCGTGGCGAAATAACTGTCATCCCTCTCTCCGGGCGCAACGTCTGGAGAGATTTAAGAAGGTTATGTTATGTCCGAGCAGTTTCTTTACTTCTTGCAGCAGATGTTTAACGGCGTCACGCTGGGAAGCACCTATGCATTGATCGCCATTGGTTACACCATGGTTTACGGCATTATCGGTATGATCAACTTCGCCCACGGCGAGGTGTACATGATCGGTAGCTATGTCTCTTTTATGATTATCGCTGCACTGATGATGATGGGCATCGACTCCAGCTGGTTGCTGGTGGCGGCCGGTTTCGTCGGGGCGATAGTGATAGCCAGCGCTTACGGCTGGAGCATTGAACGGGTGGCCTATCGCCCGGTGCGTAACTCCAAACGCCTGATTGCGCTTATCTCCGCCATCGGTATGTCGATATTCCTGCAAAACTACGTCAGCCTGACCGAAGGTTCCCGTGACGTGGCGTTGCCAAGCCTGTTTAACGGCCAGTGGGTAGTCGGTCACAGTGAAAACTTTTCTGCCAGCATCACCACCATGCAGTTGGTTATCTGGATCGTGACGTTTATCTCCATGCTGGCGCTGACATTGTTCATCCGCTATTCCCGCATGGGGCGCGCTTGCCGCGCCTGTTCGGAAGACTTAAAAATGGCAAGCCTGCTGGGCATCAATACTGACCGCGTGATTGCGCTGACCTTTGTGATCGGCGCAGCAATGGCGGCGGTGGCGGGTGTGCTGCTGGGCCAGTTCTATGGCGTTATTAACCCTTACATCGGTTTTATGGCGGGGATGAAGGCGTTTACCGCGGCAGTGCTCGGCGGTATCGGCAGTATTCCTGGCGCTATGATCGGCGGGCTGATCCTCGGTGTGGCGGAATCCCTCTCTTCGGCGTATCTGAGTACCGAATATAAAGATGTGGTGTCGTTTGCGCTGTTGATCATGGTGTTGCTGGTGATGCCGACCGGTATCCTTGGCCGCCCGGAGGTTGAAAAAGTATGAAACCGATGCATTTTGCGATGGCGCTGCTTTCTGCTGCGCTGTTCTTCATCCTGGCGAGCGTCTTTATGGGCGTCCAACTGGAACTGGACGGGACCAAACTGGTGGTGAACACCGCTGCGCATATTCGCTGGCAGTGGGTATTTATCGGCACGGCGGTGGTCTTTTTCTTCCAGTTGTTGCGCCCGATGTTCCAGAAATCACTGAAGGGTGTCTCCGGGCCGAAGTTTATTCTGCCAGCTATTGATGGCTCAACGGTAAAACAGAAGCTGTTCCTGTTGGCGCTGCTGGTGATTGCCGTGGCGTGGCCGTTTGTGGTGTCGCGCGGTACGGTGGATATCGCCACCATGACAATGATTTATATCATTCTCGGTCTGGGCCTGAACGTAGTGGTGGGTCTCTCTGGCCTGCTGGTGCTGGGCTACGGTGGTTTCTACGCGATTGGCGCGTATACCTTTGCGTTGCTGAACCACTATTACGGTCTCGGTTTCTGGACTTGCCTGCCGCTGGCCGGTCTGGTCTCCGCCGCCGCGGGTTTCCTGCTTGGTTTCCCGGTGCTGCGTCTGCGTGGCGACTATCTGGCGATTGTGACGCTGGGTTTTGGGGAAATCGTCCGTATTCTGCTGTTGAACAATACTGAAGTTACGGGTGGCCCGAACGGCATTAGCCAGATCCCGAAACCGACGCTGTTTGGTCTGGAGTTCAGCCGGACGGCGCGTGAAGGCGGTTGGGATACCTTCAGCAACTTCTTTAATGTGCAATACGATCCCGGCGATCGTGTCGTGTTCCTCTACCTGGTGGCGCTGCTGCTGGTGGTGGTGACGCTGTTTGTGATCAACCGTCTGCTGCGCATGCCGCTGGGCAGAGCGTGGGAAGCGCTGCGCGAAGATGAGATCGCCTGCCGTTCGTTGGGTCTTAGCCCGACCCGCATCAAGCTGACGGCGTTTACCATCAGTGCGGCGTTTGCCGGTTTTGCCGGGACGCTGTTTGCTGCGCGCCAGGGGTTTGTCAGTCCGGAATCCTTCACCTTCGCCGAGTCTGCATTTGTACTGGCGATCGTGGTGCTGGGGGGGATGGGGTCGCAATTTGCGGTTATCCTCGCCGCTATCCTGCTGGTGGTCTCCCGTGAACTGATGCGTGACTTTAATGAATACAGCATGTTGATGCTGGGTGGTTTGATGGTACTGATGATGATCTGGCGTCCGCAAGGCTTGCTGCCGATGACCCGTCCGCAGTTGAAACTGAAAAACGGGCAAGTAAAAGGAGAGCAGGCATGAGTCAGCCATTATTATCCGTAAACGGCCTGATGATGCGCTTCGGCGGCCTGCTCGCCGTTAACAACGTGGCGCTGGAGCTGAAGGCACAAGAGATCGTTTCGCTGATTGGTCCGAATGGTGCAGGTAAAACCACGGTGTTCAACTGTCTCACCGGTTTCTATAAACCGACAGGCGGTACCATTATGCTGCGTGACCAGCACCTGGAAGGGCTGCCGGGTCAGGAAATCGCCCGGATGGGCGTGGTGCGCACCTTCCAGCATGTGCGCTTGTTCCGTGAAATGACGGTGATCGAAAACCTGCTGGTGGCACAGCATCAGCAATTAAAGACCGGGGTCTTTTCTGGTCTGCTGAAAACCCCGTCGTTTCGCCGGGCGCAGAGTGAAGCGCTGGATCGCGCCGCCACCTGGCTGGATCGTATTGGTTTGTTAGCGCACGCTAACCGCCAGGCGAGCAACCTTGCCTACGGCGACCAGCGTCGTCTGGAAATCGTGCGTTGCATGGTGACGCAGCCAGAGATCCTGATGCTCGACGAACCAGCCGCCGGTCTGAACCCGAAAGAGACGAAAGAACTGGATGAGCTGATTGTTGAGCTGCGCAATAACCACAACACCACCATTCTGCTGATTGAGCACGATATGAAACTGGTGATGGGCATTTCCGATCGTATTTATGTGGTGAACCAGGGGACGCCGCTGGCGAACGGAACACCGGAAGAAATTCGTAACAATCCGGACGTGATCCGCGCCTATTTGGGCGAAGCATAAGGTGGGTGAGGCTAAGATGGAAAAAGTCATGTTGTCGTTTGACAAAGTAAGCGCCCACTACGGCAAAATCCAGGCACTGCACGATGTCAGTCTGCATATTAATCAGGGGGAAATCGTGACCCTGATTGGCGCGAACGGTGCGGGTAAAACCACGCTGCTTGGGACGCTGTGCGGCGATCCGCGCGCCACCAGTGGGCGTGTTGTGTTTGATGGTAAAGATATTACCGACTGGCAAACCGCGAAGATCATGCGTGAAGCGGTGGCGATTGTCCCGGAAGGGCGTCGTGTCTTTTCGCGTATGACCGTTGAGGAAAATCTGGCGATGGGCGGTTTCTTTGCCGACAGCGAGCAGTATCAAACCCGCATTAAGCGGGTGTATGAGCTGTTCCCGCGTCTGCATGAGCGCCGTCTTCAGCGTGCGGGCACCATGTCCGGTGGTGAGCAGCAGATGCTGGCCATTGGCCGTGCATTGATGAGCCAGCCGCGTTTGCTGTTGCTGGACGAGCCGTCGCTTGGACTGGCACCTATCATTATTCAGCAAATCTTCGACACCATTGAGCAACTGCGTGAAGAAGGGATGACCATCTTCCTTGTGGAGCAGAACGCCAACCAGGCGCTGAAGCTCGCCGATCGCGGCTATGTGCTGGAGAATGGTCACGTGGTGCTGGAAGATACCGGTGAAGCGCTGCTGGCGAATGAAGCGGTGCGCAGTGCTTATCTGGGCGGTTAAACGTTCGCGTAAAACATCTGAACCGGTCGCGAGTGGCCGGTTTTTTATTATCTGAAAAGTGCCATGCCGGGATGCTGCCTGCGGATTTGATGGGATATGATGCGGGCGGCGCTTGAGGCTTTTTGCCTCATGACGGTAGAAAGTTGTGCGGCAGAAAGAAGAAAGCCCCGTAGTAAGTTAATGTTGATTAACCACCACGAGGCCATCCGAATGCCTGAACAACATCAGGATAGCCTCTTACCCGCCGCAAGGCAAGGAGGCGTGAACCATGAAAATTCCGCGAAACACTCTTCTCTGGTGCGTATTTATGGTGTGTTTCACACTCGTGATATTCACCTGGCTGACACGAAAATCACTGTGCGAGATCCGCTACAGGGATAGCGACAGGGAGGTGGCGGCTTTCATGGCTTACGAATCCGGTAAGTAGCAACCTGGAGGCAGGGAGCAATCCCTGCCTTTTCAGGAGCGACAGTTGCCGGCATCGCCTCTGAGCGCCTTTATAAAGGGCTTCTTTGCGAGCAGGGAAGCCCTTTCCCTTATCCTCTGGCAATCCGCCATTTTTCCTTCACGTTACTATCATCCCACCGACATTTCCCTGACGCCTGGTTGTCATTTATTTGTAATTAAAAGATTATTTTTCTGTCATTCGAGCATGTCATGTTACCTCGCGAGCACAAAACGCGTGATATCGCGCATCCCGTATAACAAGAGAGAGCATAATGACAACGTTACGACATACAGCTTTGGGTCTGGCGCTGGGATTCGTTTTTGCAGGCAACGCCCTGGCCGCAACCACCATTCCATTCTGGCATTCGATGGAAGGGGAGTTAGGTAAAGAAGTTGACTCCCTGGCGCAACGTTTCAATGACACCCATCCGGATTACAAAATCGTACCGGTGTACAAAGGCAACTATGAGCAGAGCCTGAGCGCAGGTATCGCTGCCTTCCGTACTGGCAACGCGCCGGCGATTTTGCAGGTATACGAAGTGGGCACCGCGACCATGATGGCATCAAAAGCGATCAAGCCGGTGTACCAGGTCTTCCAGGACGCAGGCATCAAGTTTGATGAAAGCCAGTTCGTTCCGACGGTTTCCGGCTATTACACCGACTCTAAAACCGGCCATTTGCTCTCTCAGCCGTTTAACAGCTCCACGCCGGTGCTCTATTACAACAAAGACGCTTTTAAAAAAGCCGGTCTGAACCCGGACCAGCCGCCGAAAACCTGGCAGGATCTCGCCGAATACACCGCGAAGCTGAAAGCTGCAGGCATGAAATGCGGCTACGCCAGCGGCTGGCAGGGCTGGATACAGATTGAAAACTTCAGCGCCTGGCATGGTTTGCCGGTTGCGACCAAAAACAACGGTTTTGACGGTACGGACGCCGTACTGGAATTTAACAAACCGGAGCAGGTGAAACATATCGCCATGCTGGAAGCACTGAACAAGAAAGGTGAATTCAGCTACTTTGGACGTAAAGATGAGTCCACCGAGAAGTTCTATAACGGCGATTGCGCTATCACTACCGCGTCTTCTGGGTCGCTGGCAGATATTCGTCACTACGCCAAATTTAACTATGGCGTCGGCATGATGCCTTACGATGCCACGGTGAAAGGTGCGCCGCAGAACGCCATTATCGGTGGAGCGAGCCTGTGGGTCATGCAGGGCAAAGACGAGGCAACCTACAAAGGCGTTGCGCAATTCCTCGACTTCCTGACGAAACCGGAAAACGCAGCCGAATGGCACCAGAAAACCGGTTATCTGCCGATTACTACCGCCGCTTACGACCTGACGCGCCAGCAAGGGTTCTATGACAAAAACCCCGGTGCGGATATCGCTACCCGTCAGATGTTGAACAAGCCGCCTCTGGCTTTCACCAAAGGTCTGCGTCTGGGCAACATGCCGCAGATCCGCACCATTGTTGATGAAGAGCTGGAAAGCGTATGGACCGGCAAGAAAACCCCGCAGCAGGCGCTGGATGCGGCCGTAGAGCGTGGTAACCAACTGCTGCGCCGCTTCGAGCAGTCCACTAAGTCTTAATCTTCTCACCCTCTCTCCGGCCCTCTCTCTACCCGGGAGAGGGTGTTTTTCTCTTTGCCCCTGGTGGAGAGGGGCAGGGGAGAGGCAAACACAAGCAGAGCTAATTTATGTCCTCATCCCGTCCGGTGTTTCGTTCACGCTGGCTACCTTACCTTCTGGTTGCGCCGCAACTGGCGATCACGGTTATTTTCTTTATCTGGCCTGCGGGCGAAGCGCTGTGGTACTCGGTGCAGAGCGTCGATCCGTTCGGGCTTTCCAGCCAGTTCGTTGGGCTGGATAACTTCGTGGCGTTGTTTCACGACAGCTATTATCTGGATGCCTTCTGGACGACTATCCGGTTTAGCGCACTGGTGACGTTCAGCGGTCTGCTCGTGTCACTGTTTTTTGCCGCTCTGGTGGATAACGTGGTGCGTGGCAGTCGGATTTACCAAACGCTGATGCTGCTGCCCTATGCCGTTGCTCCTGCTGTTGCCGCAGTGTTGTGGATCTTCCTCTTCAATCCCGGGCGCGGGCTGATCACCCACTTTTTGGAACACTTTGGCTATGACTGGAACCATGCGCAACATAGTGGCCAGGCTATGTTCCTGGTGGTGTTCGCCTCGGTGTGGAAGCAAATAAGCTACAACTTTCTGTTCTTTTTTGCGGCGTTACAGTCGATCCCCCGTTCGCTGGTGGAAGCGGCCGCCATTGATGGCGCAGGGCCTGTTCGCCGGTTCTTCACATTGTCGCTACCGTTAATCGCACCGGTCAGTTTTTTCCTGCTGGTGGTGAACCTGGTGTATGCCTTCTTCGACACTTTCCCGGTTATCGATGCTGCCACTGCAGGTGGACCGGTACAGGCGACCACCACGCTTATCTACAAAATCTACCGTGAAGGTTTTGCCGGGCTGGATCTCTCCGCTTCTGCGGCGCAGTCGGTGGTGCTGATGGTGCTGGTGATTGTGCTGACGGTCGTTCAGTTCCGCTATGTTGAAAGTAAGGTGCGCTACCAATGATTGAGAATCGCCCTGGCCTGACCCTGTTCAGCCATATCATGCTTATTCTCGGCATCGCGGTGGTGCTGTTTCCGCTGTATGTCGCCTTTGTGACGGCAACGCTGGATATCAAGGCGGTCTATGACACCCCGATGACCTTAATCCCCGGGACGCACCTGTGGGAAAACCTGCGCAATATCTGGATAAACGGTATCGGCGTGAACAGCGCGCCTTTCTGGTTGATGCTGACCAACAGTTTCATTATGGCGCTGGTGATCACCATCGGGAAAATCGCCGTGTCGATCCTGTCGGCGTTTGCCATCGTCTGGTTCCGTTTCCCGCTGCGTAACCTGTTTTTCTGGATGATCTTCAGTACGTTAATGCTGCCCGTGGAAGTGCGCATTTTTCCGACGGTGGAAGTGATCGCCAACCTGAAAATGCTCGACAGCTACACCGGCCTGACGCTGCCACTGATGGCCTCGGCCACCGCAACATTCCTGTTCCGCCAGTTCTTTATGACGCTGCCGGACGAACTGATGGAAGCGGCGCGCATTGATGGTGCCTCACCGATGCGCTTTTTCCGCGACATCGTGCTGCCGCTCTCCAAAACCAACCTTGCGGCGTTATTTGTTATCACCTTTATCTACGGCTGGAACCAGTATCTGTGGCCGCTGCTGATTATCAGCGATGTGAACCTTGGCACCGCCGTGGCGGGCGTGAAGGGCATGATTGCCAGCGGCGAAGGCACCACGCAATGGAACCAGGTAATGGCAGCCATGTTGCTGACGCTGATCCCCCCGGTCGTTATCGTTTTAGCCATGCAGCGCGCCTTTGTACGCGGCCTGGTCGACAGTGAGAAATAAGATGGCAGGATTAAAATTACAAGCGGTTACGAAGAGTTGGGACAATGGTAAAACCCAGGTGATCCAGCCACTGACGCTGGATGTCGCCGACGGCGAATTTATTGTTATGGTTGGGCCATCCGGTTGTGGGAAATCCACCCTGCTGCGCATGGTCGCCGGGCTGGAGCGTGTCTCCAGCGGCGATATCTGGATCGATACCCAGCGTGTTACGGAAATGGAACCCAAAGATCGCGGAATTGCGATGGTGTTTCAGAACTACGCGCTCTACCCGCACATGAGTGTGGAGGAGAACATGGCGTGGGGGCTGAAGATCCGCGGTATGGGCAAGGAGCATATCGCCGGGCGCGTGGCGGAAGCAGCACGTATTCTCGAACTGGATGGGCTGTTAAAACGCCGCCCGCGCGAGCTTTCTGGCGGTCAGCGTCAGCGTGTCGCGATGGGGCGTGCGATTGTGCGCGATCCGGCGGTATTCCTGTTTGATGAACCGCTCTCGAATCTCGACGCCAAACTGCGTGTACAGATGCGCCTGGAACTGCAACAGTTGCACCGTCGCCTGAACACCACCTCGTTGTATGTGACACACGACCAGGTGGAAGCGATGACGCTGGCACAGCGGGTGATGGTGATGAACAAAGGTGTGGCGGAACAGATTGGTACGCCGGTTGAGGTGTATGAAAAACCCGCCAGCCGTTTCGTTGCCAGTTTTATTGGCAGCCCGGCCATGAACCTGCTTGATGGTCGTATCAGTAGCGCCGGCACCCACTTTGAACTGGACAGCGGTATGGCGCTGCCCATCAACGGGTACTATCACGGTTACGCCGGGCGTAAAATGACGCTGGGTATCCGCCCGGAACATATTGCGTTAAGCTCACAATCCGCCGGCGGTATCCCGCTGGTGATGGATACGCTGGAGATGCTCGGCGCAGATAACCTGGCGCATGGGCGCTGGGGAGAGCAGAAGCTGGTGGTGCGTCTTGCGCATCAGGAGCGCCCGGCGGCAGGCAGCACGTTGTGGCTCTCTCTGCCGGAAAATCACCTCCACTTATTTGATGGTGAAACAGGACAACGAGTATGAGTAACTGGCCATATCCCCACATCGTCGCGCATCGTGGCGGCGGTAAACTGGCGCCGGAAAATACGCTGGCGGCGATTGATGTCGGCGCTCGCTACGGTCACACGATGATTGAGTTCGACGCCAAGCTGTCAAAAGATGGGCAAATTTTCCTACTGCATGACGACAACCTCGAGCGCACCAGCAATGGCTGGGGCGTGGCGGGCGAGCTGGCATGGAATGATTTGCTGAAAGTGGATGCGGGCGGCTGGTACGGCGGGAAATTTAAAGGTGAGCCGTTGCCGCTGCTCTCTCAGGTGGCGGAGCGCTGCCGTCTGCACGGCATGATGGCCAATATCGAAATCAAACCCACCACCGGCACCGGGCCGCTGACGGGCAAAGTGGTGGCGCTGGCGGCGCGAGAACTCTGGGCAGACATGACGCCCCCGCTGCTCTCTTCCTTTGAGATTGATGCACTGGAAGCGGCGCAACAGGCTGCGCCTGAGCTGCCGCGCGGGCTATTGCTGGATGAATGGCGTGATGACTGGCAGGCGCTGACTACCCGGTTAGGGTGCGTATCAATTCACCTGAATCATCGTCTGCTGGACGAAGCCCGCACGCGGATGCTGCGTGCAGCGGGTTTACGCATTCTGGTTTATACCGTCAATGAACCCCAACGCGCGGGAGAGTTGCTGCGCTGGGGCGTAGATTGTATCTGCACCGATAAAATCGACGAGATCGGCCCTGATTTTACGTTTTAAGGCGTTGTGGATGACGGCGTGCCACGCAGCAGGCCGCCATTCTGATTTTGCGGCAACATGTGCTGCTGTGTTCCAGTATCGGCATTATTTGTTCCGTTGCTGAGCTGATTGCCGTTCTGATTCTGCGGCAACATATGCTGCTGCATATTCACCCTGCCACCATTACCGATCCCCTGGCTGAGCATGCCGCCGTTAGTATTGGGGAGCAGTTGCTGGCGGCTGGGATCGAGCTCCCCCGACTGGGCCTGCCTTACGCGTTGCGCGTCGTTATTTAACTGGGTCTGCAGGTGTTGTTGTTGTTGACGGGCTTGCGTCTGTAGCTGTTGATTCAGCATTCCTTGCTGTTGTTGTTGCTGATTAAGCATCCGCGTTTCCATGCGCTGCTGGCTGGGGATCACATAACCCGGCTGGTTGGGATTATTAGTGGTATTCAGTGGCTGTGCAAATGCGGCAAAAGGCAGCAGTGCCGCCACAAACAGTAATCGTTTCATCGTCCTTTCCTCCTTTGAGGCTTCTCCTAAGTTTACCTCGTTTCATTCATGACGATGATTTTTTAGGAGTTGTGAACCAGACTTAATCGGGAACTGTAGCCCTTCTATTCGGAGAACAACGATGATGAAACAGACGTTTGCGCGCTGGGTGGCCATCGCCGCGCTGACCGCGGGAGGATGTTTTAGCGCGGGCGCAGCGCCGCCACCGACGCAAGCACCTGCGCCCGTCTCATACGGCGTTGAAGCCGATGTCTTCCATCCTGTGCGGGCGAAGCAGGGCATGGTGGCATCCGTGGATGAGACCGCAACCCGTGTCGGCGTGGATATCCTGAAACAGGGGGGGAACGCCGTGGATGCTGCCGTCGCGGTGGGCTATGCGCTGGCAGTCACCCATCCCCAGGCCGGGAACCTGGGCGGCGGCGGGTTTATGATGATCCGCACCAAAGATGGCAAGGTTACTGCTATCGATTTCCGCGAAATGGCACCCGCCGCGGCCACACGCGATATGTTTCTTGACGATCAAGGCAACCCGGACAGTAAAAAATCACTGACATCGCATCTGGCTTCCGGTACGCCCGGCACGGTTGCGGGGTTCTCGCTGGCGCTGGAGAAGTACGGCACTCTGCCATTGAACAAAGTCATTCAACCTGCGATTAAGCTGGCCAGACAAGGGATCACGGTGAATGATGCGCTGGCGGACGGCCTGAAAACCTACGGCAGCGAAGTGTTGCCAAACCACGAAAACAGTAAAGCGATTTTCTGGAAAAACGACGAACCGCTGAAAAAAGGCGACAAACTGGTGCAGAGCAATCTCGCCAAAAGCCTGGAACTGATTGCGGAGAAAGGGCCGGATGCTTTCTATAAAGGCGAGATTGCCAGCCAGATCGTGCAAGAGATGAGTAAGAACGGCGGGCTTATCAGCAAAGAGGATCTGGCAAATTATAAAGCCGTAGAGCGTACGCCCATCAGCGGTGATTATCGTGGTTACCAGGTTTACTCCATGCCGCCGCCGTCATCGGGCGGCATCCATATTGTGCAAATCCTCAATATTCTTGAAAACTTCGACATGGCGAAATATGGCTTTGGCAGCGCCGATGCAATGCAGGTGATGGCGGAAGCCGAAAAGTACGCCTATGCCGATCGCTCTGAATATCTGGGCGATCCGGACTTTGTGAAAGTGCCGTGGCAGGCACTCACCGATAAAGCGTATGCCAAATCCATTGCGGAAAAAATTGACGTTAACAAAGCCCGGCCCTCCAGCCAGATCCGTCCCGGTAAGCTGGAGCCGTATGAGAGTAACCAAACCACGCACTTCTCCGTGGTGGACAAAGACGGTAATGCGGTTTCGGTGACCTATACACTGAACACCACGTTCGGGACCGGGATTGTCGCGGGGAATAGCGGCATTTTGCTGAATAATGAGATGGATGACTTCTCCGCAAAACCCGGCGTACCGAATGTCTACGGACTGGTTGGCGGTGACGCCAACGCGGTCGGCCCCGGCAAACGTCCGCTCTCTTCCATGTCGCCAACCATTGTGGTGAAAGACGGCAAAACCTGGCTGGTCACCGGTAGTCCCGGCGGTAGTCGTATTATCACAACAGTGCTGCAAATGGTGGTTAACAGCATCGATTTTGGGATGAACGTCGCCGAAGCGAGCAATGCGCCGCGCTTTCATCATCAGTGGTTGCCGGATGAGTTGCGCGTGGAAAAAGGCTTCAGCCCGGATACGCTAAAACTGCTCGAGCAACGCGGGCAGAAAGTGGTGGTGAAAGAGGCGATGGGCAGTACGCAGAGCATTATGGTCGGGCCGGATGGCACGCTGTATGGCGCGTCTGACCCGCGTTCGGTGGATGATTTAACGGCCGGTTATTGATTTAAACCTCTCCCCACCCGGGGAGAGGTTTCCGTTTAACCCTTCACGCGTGCCATAAAGTAAGAATCCACATACTCGCCATTGCGCAGTGCGTAACGCTTAGCGGTGCCCTCGATCTCAAAGCCGAATTTGCGGTACACGGCCAGCGCGGGCGCGTTATCGATAAACACCGTCAATTCAATGCGTTCGATGCGCAACCAGTTATCGCACAGGTTGATCATCTCCTGCATAAGTGCACTGGCGACGCCGCGATTGTGAAACGCTGACGAAACCGCCATGCCAAAAAAGGCCACATGGCTACGTCGCTGATTTTGTTCCAACATCAGCGTCAGGTTTCCGACGACCTGTTCATCAATACAGGCGACCAACTGGCGGCGGCCTGGCTGCGGTTTCAGACGATCTTCCCACAGCTCAGCAGGCGGGTGAGGTAGCTGTAGCAGGTTGTGATACACCTCAGGTTGCGCATAAAACTGGCGTAGAGCTTCTGCATCGCGCGCTTCGGCATGGCGTATCACTATCTTACTCATCCTGCTTCTCCTGGTTTGTGGGGGTGCCTTACACATTCCTGGCTTTGTGATGCAGCGTCAACTGCCAATTTTTGCAAAAATCAGTAGACAAGTGCGAATGATAATGATTATTATTGCCATGCGTTCAGGGAAACCGTAGCGGTAATCCTGAAAGCACGACATTGCTCACATTGCTTCCAGTATTTTCTTAGCCAGCCGGGTGCTGGCTTTTTTTTTGCCGCAAGCATGCCGGTCTTTTAAGACCCCATGCAGGGACAACTTCCGCAAGATTGCGCTATGGTAATGGCAGTCACCTTAACAAGGACTGGAACATGACCTTACATTGCGCATTCATTGGATTTGGCAAAAGCACCACTCGCTATCATCTTCCCTACGTACTCAACCGCAAAGCGAGCTGGCATGTGGCGCATATTTTCCGGCGTCACCCTAAACCAGAAGAGCAGCATCCGCACTATCAGCATATTCACTTTACCAGCGATATTGATGACATCTTTAATGATCCGCAGGTCAAACTGGTGATCGTCTGCACCCACGCTGACAGCCACTTCGACTATGCAAAGCGAGCGCTGGAAGCGGGTAAAAATGTGCTGGTGGAAAAGCCGTTTACGCCAACGATGGCGGAAGCGATCACCCTGTTTGAACTGGCGAAACGCAAAGGTCTGACGGTCACGCCGTATCAGAATCGCCGTTTTGACGCCTGCTTCCTGACTACCAAAAAGGCGATTGAAAGCGGTAAGCTTGGCAATATCGTTGAAATCGAAAGCCATTTTGATTATTACCGCCCGGTGGCGGAAACCAAACCCGGCTTGCCGCAGGAGGGATCCTTTTACGGTCTGGGCGTTCATACCATGGACCAAATTATCTCTCTGTTTGGCCGACCGGATCATGCCGCGTATGACATCCGTAGTCTGCGTAATAAGGCCAATCCGGACGATACCTTCGAAGCACAACTCTTTTATGGCGATTTGAAAGCCATCGTCAAAACCAGCCATCTGGTGAAGATCGACTACCCCAAATTTATTGTTCATGGCACCAAAGGTTCGTTTATCAAATACGGTATCGATCAACAGGAAACCAGCCTGAAAGCCAATATCATGCCGGGTGAGGCCGGATTTGCCGCAGACGATAGCATTGGCGTGCTTGAGTATGTGAATGCAGCGGGCGAAACGGTGCGGGAAGAGATCGCGCCGGAAAAAGGCGATTATGGCCGCGTCTACGATGCGTTGTATGAAACGCTGGTGAATGGCGCGCCAAATTACGTCAAGGAATCTGAAGTTCTCACCAACCTTGAACTGCTGGAGCGTGCCTTTGAGCAGGTGTCACCTGCCACGGTAACCCTCGCAAAATAGCCTGAAAAGACTCCTCACAACTTGTTCACATTTTTTGAACAGAGGAGTCAATTTTCACCCTCTATGATCCCCGACCGATTGCGTCCACACTTACCCCATCGAAAACATACGGGGGTAAAAAACATGATCTTCTTACGCAAAGCAAACGACCGTGGCCACGCAAATCATGGCTGGCTGGATTCCTGGCACACGTTCTCTTTCGCCAACTATTATGATCCGAATTTTATGGGCTTCTCGGCGCTTCGCGTCATTAACGACGACGTGATCGATCCGGGGCAGGGTTTCGGCACCCATCCGCACAAAGACATGGAAATCCTGACCTATGTGCTGGAAGGGGCCGTTGAGCACCAGGACAGCATGGGCAACAAAGAGCAGGTGCCTGCGGGTGAATTCCAGATTATGAGCGCCGGGACCGGGGTACGTCACTCTGAGTACAACCCAAGCGATACTGAGCGTCTGCGCCTGTACCAAATCTGGATCATTCCGGAAACGAACGGCATCACGCCGCGCTACGAGCAGCGCCGCTTTGATGCTGCGCAGGGTAAACAACTGGTGCTGTCGCCGGACGCACGCAATGGGTCTCTGAAAGTGCACCAGGATATGGAACTTTACCGCTGGGCACTGTTGAAAGATGAGCAGTCGGTACACCAGATCGCCGCGGATCGCCGCGTGTGGATCCAGGTGGTAAAAGGGGATGTCACCATTAACGGCACCAAAGCCACCACCAGCGATGGTCTGGCAATCTGGGATGAGCAGGCTGTCTCGGTTCATGCCGATAGCGACAGTGAAATTCTGCTGTTTGACCTGCCGCCAGTTTGATGTGCCTTAAATAAATGACGCAACCTTCTGGTTTTGGCCGGAAGGTTGCGCGTTGTCCGTGATAAACTGAGAAAATCTCTCTCTGTTTAAAATGTCAGGACGATGAAAAAGAAAAGACCCGTACTTCAGGATGTGGCCGATCGCGTTGGCGTGACCAAAATGACGGTCAGCCGTTTTTTGCGTAACCCGGAACAGGTATCCGTTGCGTTACGTGGCAAAATCGCTGCTGCGCTTGATGAGCTGGGTTACATTCCCAACCGCGCTCCCGATATTCTCTCCAACGCCACCAGCCGCGCTATTGGCGTATTGCTTCCCTCGCTGACCAACCAGGTGTTCGCTGAAGTGTTGCGCGGTATTGAAAGCGTGACGGATGCGCACGGCTATCAAACCATGCTGGCGCACTACGGTTATAAAGCCGAAATGGAAGAAGAGCGTCTGGAATCGATGCTCTCCTGGAACATTGACGGCCTGATCCTCACCGAACGCACACATACGCCACGTACGCTGAAAATGATTGAAGTGGCGGGCATTCCGGTTGTGGAATTAATGGACAGCAAATCTCCCTGCCTGGATATCGCCGTCGGTTTCGATAACTTCGAAGCGGCGCGGCAGATGACCGCCGCGATTATTGAACGCGGTCATCGCGGCGTTGCCTATCTCGGCGCACGTCTGGATGAACGTACTATCATCAAACAGAAGGGTTACGAGCAGGCGATGCTGGATGCCGGGCTCATGCCGTACAGTGTGATGGTGGAACAGTCCTCCTCTTACACCGCCGGTATTGAACTGATGCGTCAGGCGCGTCGCGAGTACCCGCAACTGGACGGAATTTTCTGTACCAACGATGACCTGGCGGTAGGTGCCGCGTTTGAGTGCCAGCGCCTGGGGCTGAGAATTCCTGATGATATGGCGATCGCCGGGTTCCACGGTCACGACATTGGCCAGGTAATGGAGCCGCGTCTGGCGAGCGTGCTCACGCCGCGTGAACGCATGGGGCGTATCGGAGCCGAACGTCTGCTGGCGCGCATTCGTGGTGAAGCAGTTACGCCGAAAATGTTAGATTTAGGTTTCACTTTGTCACCGGGTGGATCTATTTAGTCTGACAAATTTGAAGTAGCTCACACTTATTTATCTCTGGCACGAATGGATATTGCTTCTCCGTTACCCCGGCAGGACAATGTTACCGATAACAGTTACCCGTAACAATTCACTCTTGCACCAGTGGGGGCCTCCCTTTGAGCACGACTAATCTTGATCACCACGTTTATGTCCTGATGGGCGTTTCCGGCAGTGGTAAATCTGCCGTCGCCAGCGAAGTGGCGCATCAGCTGCATGCCGCGTTTCTTGACGGTGACTTCCTTCATCCGCGCAGCAACATCACTAAAATGGCGTCCGGTGAACCGCTGAACGACGATGACCGTAAGCCGTGGCTACAGGCGCTGAACGACGCCGCGTTTGCCATGCAACGCACCAATAAAGTGTCGCTAATTGTCTGCTCGGCGCTGAAAAAGCATTACCGCGATCAGCTGCGCGACGGTAACCCGAACCTCTCATTTATCTATCTGAAAGGCGATTTTGATGTCATCGAAAGCCGTCTGAAAGCGCGTAAAGGCCATTTCTTCAAAACGCAGATGCTGGTAACCCAGTTTGACACGCTGGAAGAGCCGGGCGCAGATGAGCGTGATGTGCTGATCGTTGATATCGATCAACCGCTGGACGACGTGGTCGCCAGCACGATTGCAGTCATTAATAAAGGCAGTGCGCAGTGAGTACATTAACGCTTGTTTTAACAGCAGTAGGGTCGGTTTTACTGCTGCTGTTTTTAGTGATGAAAGCGCGTATGCATGCTTTCATGGCTTTGATGGTGGTGTCTATTGGTGCAGGGCTTTTTTCCGGAATGCCGTTGATTAAGATCGCGCAGACCATGGAAAAAGGCATGGGCGGTACGCTGGGTTTCCTCGCCATTGTGGTGGCGCTCGGCGCGATGTTCGGCAAAATTCTTCATGAGACCGGCGCGGTGGATCAAATCGCCGTCAAGATGCTCAAATCGTTTGGTCACAATCGCGCACATTATGCGATTGGTCTGGCAGGGTTGATTTGCGCATTACCGCTGTTCTTTGAAGTGGCGATTGTGTTGCTGATTAGTGTTGCGTTCTCAATGGCGCGCCACACCGGCACTAACCTGGTCAAACTGGTGATCCCGTTGTTTGCCGGTGTTGCGGCGGCCGCGGCGTTCCTGCTACCGGGGCCCGCGCCAATGCTGCTGGCTTCGCAGATGCATGCGGATTTTGGCTGGATGATCCTGATTGGCCTGTGTGCGGCAATCCCAGGCATGCTGATTGCGGGTCCGCTGTGGGGCAACTTTATTAGTCGCCATGTGCAACTGCATATTCCGGACGATGTTAGCGAGCCGCATCTGGGCGAAGGCAAAATGCCGTCATTTGCTTTCAGTCTGTCGCTGATCCTGCTGCCGCTGGTGCTGGTCGGGATGAAAACCATCGCTGCGCGCTTCGTGACCGAAGGCAGCAGCCTGTATGACTGGCTGGAATTTATCGGTCACCCGTTCACCGCGATCCTTGTGGCGTGCCTGGTGGCGATTTACGGCCTGGCAATACGTCAGGGCATGGCGAAAGATCGCGTGATGGAAATTTGCGGTCATGCGTTGCAGCCGGCTGGCATTATTTTGCTGGTGATCGGTGCGGGCGGCGTGTTCAAGCAGGTGCTGGTTGACTCAGGCGTCGGCCCGGCACTGGGCGAAGCACTGACCGGAATGGGACTGCCTATCGCGATCACCTGCTTTGTGCTGGCGGCGGCGGTGCGCATTATTCAGGGTTCCGCCACGGTGGCCTGCCTGACTGCGGTCGGTCTGGTGATGCCCGTGATTGAACAACTGCACTTCAACGGCGCGCAGATGGCAGCACTCTCTATTTGCATCGCGGGGGGATCCATCGTGGTGAGCCACGTGAACGACGCCGGTTTCTGGCTGTATGGTCGCTTTACCGGTGCGACGGAAGCGCAAACCCTGAAGACCTGGACGATGATGGAGACCATCCTCGGCACCACCGGCGCGATTATTGGCATGATTGCCTTTACACTGCTGAGCTAAGGTTGGTATGCCTGGTTGATAAGGCAAAACCGCCATCTGGCGTTGAAAAACACCACGTTGTTTAACGTGGTGTTTTTTTTACCCGCGTCTGGCAAGGTGATATCAAACGCTGTTGCTTACCTGAAAGTCCCTCCGCAGCCGGGACAGACAGATAAAAATTGAAGAGAAGTAGGCTATCCCTTCATCCACACTCTTATCCCATCGAGGAACATTTGGGTGGCGAGCATTACCAGAATCAGCCCCATCAGGCGTTCCAGCGCATTGACGCCTTTCTCACCGAGCAGACGCAGAAACAACGATGATTGCAGCAGAATGGCCACCGTACCGCCCCAGGCAATCAGCAGCGCAATCACCAGATGCCCCATCTGATTCGGGTATTGGTGCGACAACAGCATCAACGTTGCCAGCAAAGTCGGGCCTGCAACCAACGGGATTGCCAGTGGCACAATAAAGGGTTCTTCACCGGCGGGAAGACCACTGCTGCCGCCAGACTCACTGGGAAAAATCATCTTAATGGCGATCAGAAACAGAATAATGCCGCCGGAAATGGAGACCGTCTCGGCGCGTAAGTTCAGCAACGCGAGGATCTTTTCACCAGTAAACAAGAAGATAAACATCACCAGCAGGGCGATCAGCAGTTCGCGGATCATGATGGCCCGGCGGCGCTTGGGCTCGGTATGTTTTAATACCGACATAAAGATAGGCAGGTTGCCCAACGGATCCATAATCAGGATCAGCAACACGGTTGCGGAGATGATCTCACTCATTCATTATTATCCCTGACACTTGCCACATAATTGCAGTAATTAGCTGCGTTTCTGATACATTCGCGATCATTGATTAATTTCACTTGCGACTTTGGCAGCATTTTGTAATGTGGTCATACCCCAGTTGGACACTGGCTCGCACAACAGCACACACCTCTGCAGGAACTTCGCTATGAAAAATGTTGGTTTTATCGGCTGGCGCGGAATGGTCGGCTCTGTACTCATGCAACGCATGGTTGAAGAGCGCGATTTTGACGCCATTCGCCCTGTCTTCTTTTCCACTTCCCAGTTTGGGCAAGCTGCTCCCGCATTCAGCGGCCAGGCAGCGGGCACACTTCAGGATGCGTTCGATCTGGAAGCGCTGAAGGCACTCGACATTATTGTCACCTGCCAGGGCGGCGATTATACCAACGAAATCTATCCAAAGCTCCGGGAAAGCGGCTGGCAGGGTTATTGGATTGACGCAGCCTCTTCGCTGCGCATGAAAGATGACGCCATTATTATTCTCGACCCGGTCAACCAGGCTGTGATTAACGACGGGCTGAACAATGGCGTGAAAACCTTTGTCGGCGGCAACTGTACCGTCAGCCTGATGCTGATGTCCCTCGGCGGGCTCTTCGCCAACGATCTGGTGGAGTGGGTCTCTGTCGCCACCTATCAGGCGGCATCCGGTGGCGGCGCGCGCCACATGCGCGAGCTGCTGACGCAAATGGGTCAGTTGCACAACCACGTTGCGGCGGAACTGGCGGATCCGGCTTCCGCTATTCTCGACATCGAACGCAAAGTCACCGCGTTGACCCGCAGTGGCGAGCTGCCGGTCGAAAACTTTGGTGTACCGCTGGCGGGAAGCCTGATCCCGTGGATCGACAAACAGCTTGATAACGGTCAGAGCCGTGAAGAGTGGAAAGGCCAGGCGGAAACCAACAAAATCCTCAACACCTCCAGCATCATTCCGGTTGATGGCCTTTGCGTACGTATCGGCGCGCTGCGCTGCCACAGCCAGGCTTTCACCATCAAACTGAAAAAAGATGTCTCAATTCCGACCGTGGAAGAACTGCTGGCGGCGCATAACCCGTGGGCGAAAGTGGTGCCAAACGATCGTGAGATCAGCATGCGCGAACTGACGCCTGCCGCAGTCACTGGCACGCTGACCACGCCTGTGGGCCGTCTGCGTAAGCTGAATATGGGGCCGGAGTTCCTCTCCGCTTTCACTGTAGGTGACCAGCTTTTGTGGGGGGCAGCCGAGCCGCTGCGTCGTATGTTGCGCCAACTGGCGTAAGCATAAAAAAAAGAATCAGGGGGTGCTTCGGCACCCCTTTTTTTATGCTTTTTTTCCGCAAATTTTCCGCAAATAAAAAGTGATGTTTTTATTTTCTCAAGAGTCTGAGCACGTTGGCTATGCTTAAGGTTGGGTATTTTCATATTTTGCCTGAAATGGGACGGTGCTGAGCAGATTCCCGAGGGGCTGCACCGTTCAGATCACATAAGTATCGCAACCGGACGTAACCACGGTGGAAGGTGCGATACCATTACAACAGGATGAGAACCATGTCCGTTGATGTTGATAAAAACGTGATTGACGCGCTAATCGCCGGTCATTTTGCCGATCCTTTTTCCGTATTGGGAATGCATTCCACCGACGCAGGTCTTGAGGTTCGTGCCCTGTTGCCCGATGCCACGGAAGTCTGGGTTATCGAACCGAAAACCGGACGCAAAGTCGGCAAGCTGGAATGTCTCGACTCGCGGGGCTTTTTCTGTGGCGTGATGCAGCGCCGCAAAAATCCTTTCTATTATCAGTTTGCCGTTGTCTGGCACGGACAGGAGAACCTGATTGATGACCCTTATCGCTTCGGCCCTCTGTTGCAGGATGTTGATGCCTGGCTGCTGAGTGAAGGCACGCATATGCGGCCGTACGAAACGCTTGGCGCGCATGCCGATACGATGGAGGGCGTGGTGGGGACACGTTTTTCCGTCTGGGCGCCTAATGCGCAGCGCGTCTCCGTAGTTGGGCAGTTTAACTACTGGGATGGTCGTCGCCACCCCATGCGCCTGCGTCGTGAAAGCGGGATCTGGGAGCTGTTTATCCCCGGAGCGCTGAACGGGCAACTGTATAAATTTGAGATGATAGATGCACAAGGCAAACTGCGGATCAAAGCCGATCCTTACGCGTTTGAATCCCAGATGCGTCCGGACAGCGCATCGCTGATTTGCGGCCTGCCAGGCAAGAAAACACAGAGTGAAGAGCGCAAAAAAGCAAATCAGTTTGATGCGCCTATCTCTATCTATGAAGTGCACCTGGGCTCCTGGCGTCGACATGCCGACAACAATTTCTGGCTGAGTTACCGGGAATTAGCGGATCAACTGGTGCCCTACGCCAAATGGATGGGATTCACCCATCTGGAGCTGATGCCGATTAATGAACACCCCTTCGACGGGAGCTGGGGCTATCAGCCAACCGGGCTTTATGCGCCGACTCGCCGTTTTGGCACCCGCGATGACTTCCTGCATTTTATCCATACTGCACATGCCGCCGGCCTTAGTGTGATCCTCGATTGGGTTCCGGGACATTTCCCCTCTGATGATTTTGGTCTGGCGGATTTCGATGGCACCAAACTCTACGAACATAACGATCCGCGTGAAGGTTTTCACCAGGACTGGAACACGCTGATCTACAACTATGGCCGTCGGGAAGTGAGCAACTACCTGGTCGGCAATGCGCTGTACTGGATCGAACGTTTTGGCATTGATGCGCTGCGTGTGGATGCGGTGGCATCGATGATATACCGCGATTACAGCCGCAAAGAAGGGGAGTGGATCCCCAATGAATATGGCGGGCGCGAAAACCTCGAGGCAATTGAGTTTTTACGCAATACCAACCGTATCCTCGGTGAGCAGGCTCCCGGAGCGGTCAGTATGGCGGAAGAGTCTACGGATTTTGCCGGCGTGTCACGCCCGGCTTCGATGGGGGGACTGGGTTTTTGGTTCAAGTGGAATCTGGGGTGGATGCACGACACGCTGGACTACATGAAGCTTGATCCGGTGTACCGCAAGTTCCACCACGACAAACTCACTTTCGGCATGCTCTATAACTACACCGAAAACTTTATTCTGCCGCTATCCCATGACGAAGTGGTGCATGGCAAGAAATCGATCCTCGACAGGATGCCCGGCGATGCCTGGCAGAAGTTCGCCAACCTGCGCGCTTACTACGCCTGGATGTGGGCTTTTCCCGGCAAGAAACTGATGTTTATGGGTAACGAATTCGCCCAAGGGCGCGAGTGGAATCACGATAGCAGCCTTGACTGGCATTTGCTGGAGGGCGGTGATAACTGGCACCACGGTGTTCAGCGGCTGGTACGCGATATGAACCACGCCTATCGCCATCATAAAGCGCTACATGAGCTGGATTATGACCCCTACGGTTTTGAGTGGCTGGTGGTGGACGATCATGAAGCCTCGGTATTTGTTTTTGTACGCCGGGATAAGCAGGGTAATGAAATCATTGTCGCCAGCAATTTCACGCCAGTACCGCGCTACGATTACCGCGTGGGGATTAATCAGCCAGGTCGCTGGCGTGAAGAGCTGAACAGCGACTCTATGCATTACCACGGCAGCAATACCGGTAACGGCGGTGTGTTGCACAGTGATGCGATCGCCAATCGTGGGCGTGAACACTCGCTGTTACTGACATTGCCACCGCTGGGCACCATCTGGCTGGTCAGGGAGGGGGAATGACGAGACTGGCGGCCGGTAACGCCACACCACCCGGTGCGCATCTACGGGATGATGGCGTCAATTTTACACTCTTCTCCGCCCATGCGGAGCGTGTAGAACTGTGCCTGTTTGATGATGAAGGCAATGAGCAGCGCGTTGATTTGCCTGGCCGTACCGGGGATGTCTGGCACGGTTTTCTGGAAGGCGGTCGGGCTGGTCTGCAATACGGCTATCGGGTGCATGGCCCCTGGGATCCTGCGCAAGGGCACCGTTTCAACCCGGCGAAATTATTACTCGATCCTTGCGCGCAGCGCGTGGAGGGCGATGTGCAGGATAACCCGCTATTCCATGGCGGCGATGAGCAGCCCGATCCACACGATAATGCCGCTATTGCCCCGCGCAGCGTTGTGGTGCATGAAGTCTTCGACTGGGAGCATGATGCCCCGCCGCGTATTCCCTGGGGTAACACCGTTATTTATGAAGCGCATGTTAAAGGATTGACCTGGCTCCATCCCGATATTCCGGAAGCCATTCGCGGCACCTACAAGGCGCTGGGACATCCGGTGATGATCAACTGGTTTAAACATCTTGGCATTACCGCGCTGGAGTTAATGCCGGTTGCCCACTTCACCAGCGAGCCGCGTTTGCAGCGGTTGGGATTAAGCAACTACTGGGGCTATAACCCGCTGGCGTTGTTTGCGCTGAATCCACGTTACGCCAGTGCGCCGGGGCAGGCCATTGTTGAATTTCGCGAGGCGGTGAAAGCGCTGCACCAGGCCGGAATCGAAGTGATCCTCGACATCGTGCTTAACCACACCGCCGAAATCGATCTCGACGGACCGACCCTCTCCCTGCGCGGAATTGACAACCGTAGCTATTATTGGATTAGAGAGGATGGCGGTTATCACAACTGGACCGGCTGCGGCAACACGCTGAACCTGAGTAACCCTGGCGTCGTGGCGTATGCCCATGCATGTCTGCGTTACTGGGTGGAGACGTTCCATGTGGATGGTTTTCGATTTGATCTCGCATCGGTGATGGGGCGTACGCCAGCGTTCAGCCAGCAGGCGCCGCTGTTTATGGCGATCAAGAACGATCCTGTATTACGCGACCTGAAATTGATCGCGGAGCCCTGGGATATTGGTCCTGACGGCTACCAGGTTGGTAACTATCCTGCGCCCTTTGCCGAGTGGAACGACCATTTCCGCGATGCGATGCGCCGTTTCTGGCTTGAAACATCGCTTCCCCTCGGGGAGTTTGCCGGACGTTTTGCCGCCTCCAGCGATGTCTTTAAACGCGGTGGCCGCTTGCCGTCTGCGTCGGTCAACCTGATCACCGCCCATGATGGTTTTACGCTGCGGGATTGCGTCTGTTTCAACCATAAGCACAACGAAGCTAACGGTGAAGACAATCGCGATGGCACAAATAATAACCACAGCAACAATCACGGGTTTGAAGGGCTGGGTGGCAACCTGGATGTGATTGAACGGCGGCGCGCCAGCGTACATGCATTGTTGACGACGCTGCTGTTGTCGCAAGGCACGCCAATGCTGCTGGCTGGTGACGAACAGGGGCACAGCCAGCACGGCAACAATAATGCGTATTGTCAGGACAATGCGCTGACATGGCTCGACTGGACGCAAGCCGATAGCGGGCTGGTTGCATTTACCGCCGCGTTGATCCACCTGCGTCAGCAAATTCCGGCATTGACCCGCGATACATGGTGGGAGGAGGGCGACGGTCATGTCGTCTGGTTAAACAACGAAGGAGCGCCACTCACTACGCAGGAGTGGCAACAGGGGATGCAGCGTTTACAAATTCTGCTGTCAGGCAATGTGCTGATCGCGATTAACGCCACGCCTGAGGTAGCGGAAATCATATTGCCCGAAGGGGAGTGGCGCGCCATTCCTCCCTTTGCCGGAGAAGACAACCCGGTCGTAATGGCTGTCTGGCATGGGCCAGCACACGGAGTGTGTGTATTTCAGCGGTCATAAAAATGGAGTCAGTCATGGTGAGATTAGAAAAGAACGACCCTACAATGTTGGCCCGTCAGCTGCCATTAAAGTCTGTCGCCCTGATCCTGGCAGGAGGGCGCGGGACGCGCCTGAAAGATTTAACCAACAAGCGTGCCAAACCTGCGGTGCACTTCGGCGGTAAATTCCGCATTATCGACTTCGCCCTGTCTAACTGCATTAACTCCGGTATTCGCCGTATTGGCGTAATAACGCAATATCAATCCCACACGCTGGTGCAACACATCCAACGCGGCTGGGCCTTTTTCAATGAAGAGATGAACGAGTTTGTCGATCTGTTGCCTGCTCAACAGCGCGTGCACGGAGAACACTGGTACCGCGGCACGGCGGATGCGGTGACGCAGAACCTCGATATTATTCGGCGCTACGGTGCGGAATACATCGTCATTCTGGCGGGAGACCATATCTACAAACAGGACTATTCGCGCATGCTTATCGACCATGTCGAGAAAGGAGCGCGCTGCACCGTTGCCTGTTTGCCGGTGCCCGTTCATGAAGCGACCGCGTTCGGCGTCATGGCTGTTGATGACCAGGACAAAGTGATCGACTTCGTCGAGAAACCCGCGCAACCGCCCAGTATGCCTGGCGATGACAGCAAGGCGCTGGCCAGTATGGGTATCTACATTTTCGATGCGGAGTACCTGTACGGCTTGCTGGAGCAGGATGATAAAGACGAAAACTCAAGCCATGATTTCGGCAAAGATATCCTGCCGAAGGTGGTAAAGGCTGGCATGGCGTATGCGCACCCTTTCCCGCTCTCCTGTGTACAGTCTGACCCGAATTCAGAGCCCTACTGGCGGGACGTGGGAACGCTGGAAGCTTACTGGAAAGCGAACCTCGATTTGGCCTCAGTGGTGCCGGAACTGGACATGTACGATCAAAGCTGGCCAATCCGTACCTATAATGAATCTCTTCCACCCGCGAAATTCGTGCAGGACCGCTCCGGTAGCCATGGCATGACATTGAATTCGTTGGTGGCTGGTGGTTGTGTCATTTCCGGGTCAGTGGTGGTGCAGTCGGTGTTGTTCAATCGCGTGCGCGTGAATTCGTTCTGCAATATCGACTCGGCTGTGCTGCTGCCTGATGTCTGGGTTGGGCGCTCCTGTCGGCTGCGCCGCTGCATTATCGATAGAGCTTGTGAAATCCCTGAAGGTACCGTGATTGGCGAAAACGCAGAGGAAGACGCCCGTCGCTTTTACCGTTCAGAAGAGGGGATTGTACTGGTCACGCGTGAAATGTTACGCAAACTGAAAGCCTGAAAGCCTTTATTTTAACCTTGCGCGGAAGGGGTCCGCGCGCTGTTTTCCCGCTAACGGCTTCGCTAACCGGGTGGTTTTGAACAGGAGCGATAATGCAGGTTTTACATGTATGTTCTGAGATGTTTCCGTTGCTGAAGACCGGAGGTCTGGCGGACGTGATTGGCGCGTTGCCTGCGGCGCAGATTGCCGGTGGTGTTGATACCCGCGTATTGCTGCCCGCTTTCCCCGATATTCGACGGGGTGTGACTGATGCACATGTGGTGTCCCGTCGGGACACTTTCGCCGGGCGTATTACGCTGCTGTTCGGGCATTTTAACGGTGTGGGAATATACCTGATCGACGCGCCGCACCTTTACGAACGTCCCGGTAGTCCTTACCACGACACAAACCAGTTTGCTTACCCTGACAACGTACTGCGTTTCGCTCTACTGGGTTGGGTGGGCAGCGAAATGGCCACCGGGCTTGATCCATTCTGGCGCCCGGATGTGGTGCATGCTCACGATTGGCATGCAGGCCTGGTTCCCGCTTACCTTGCGGCAAACGGGCGTCCGGCGAAATCCGTCTTTACCGTGCATAACCTCGCCTATCAAGGCATGTTTTATGCACAACATATGGATGACATCCAATTGCCATGGTCGTTCTTTAACATGCATGGTCTGGAATTTAACGGTCAGATCTCGTTTTTGAAGGCGGGATTGTATTATGCCGATCATATTACTGCCGTGAGTCCGACCTATGCACGGGAGATCACCGAACCGCAGTATGCGTATGGTATGGAAGGCCTGCTGCGTCAGCGGCAGCTTGAAGGGCGATTGAGCGGCATACTCAACGGTGTGGATGAAAAAATTTGGGACCCGTCCACCGATCTGTTGCTTGGCGCGCGTTATACGCGGGATACGCTGGAAGAGAAAGCGGAGAACAAACGCCAGCTACAAATCGCTATGGGATTGAAGGTTAACGATAAAGTTCCGCTTTTTGCGGTGGTTAGCCGACTGACCAGCCAGAAAGGCCTCGACCTGGTGCTGGAGGCGCTTCCGGGATTACTTGAACAAGGTGGGCAACTGGCGCTGCTCGGTGCAGGCGATCCGGTGTTACAGGAAGGGTTCCTGGCTGCTGCCGCCGAACATTCCGGGCAGGTCGGGGTACAGATTGGTTATCACGAAGCCTTCTCGCATCGCATCATGGGCGGCGCAGATGTGATTCTGGTGCCGAGCCGTTTTGAGCCATGTGGTTTAACGCAATTGTATGGCCTGAAGTATGGGACATTACCGCTGGTGCGTCGTACCGGAGGGCTGGCGGATACCGTATCCGACAGTTCGCTGGAAAACCTGGCCGATGGCATCGCCAGCGGTTTTGTTTTTGAGGACAGTAATGCCTGGGCGCTGTTAAGAGCAATCAGGCGGGCTTTCGTGTTGTGGTCCCGGCCTTCGCTTTGGCGCTTTGTCCAGCGGCAGGCAATGGCCATGGATTTTAGCTGGCAGGTCGCAGCACAGTCGTACCGCGATCTTTATTTTCGGTTGAAATAGATTTCCAGGAATCACGCTTATGAATGCACCTTTTACTTATTCAGCACCGACATTAAGTATTGAGGCATTAAAACACTCGATTGCCTACAAACTCATGTTCACCGTCGGTAAAGATCCGGTTATCGCTAACAAACATGAATGGCTGAATGCCACGCTGTTTGCTGTGCGCGACAGACTGGTAGAACGTTGGCTGCGCTCCACTCGCGCGCAGCTCTCCCAAGAGGTGCGTCAGGTTTACTATTTGTCGATGGAGTTCCTGATTGGCCGCACGCTCTCCAACGCACTGCTCTCGCTTGGCATTTATGATGACGTGAAAAGCGCGCTGGAGGAGATGGGACTGGATCTCGAAGAGCTGATCGATGAAGAGAATGACCCGGGCCTTGGTAATGGCGGCCTCGGGCGACTGGCGGCCTGCTTCCTTGATTCGCTGGCGACGCTGGGCTTGCCCGGACGCGGCTATGGCATCCGCTATGACTACGGCATGTTTAAACAGAACATTGTCGACGGGCGGCAAAAAGAGTCTCCCGATTACTGGCTGGAATACGGTAACCCGTGGGAGTTCAAGCGCCACAATACCCGCTACAAAGTGCGCTTTGGTGGTCGTATTCAGCAGGAGGGAAGAAAGAGCCGCTGGGTCGAAACCGAAGAGATCCTCGCGGTGGCCTATGACCAGATTATCCCCGGCTATGATACTGACGCGACCAATACGCTGCGCCTGTGGAATGCCCAGGCCAGTAGCGAGATCAATCTGGGTAAATTCAACCAGGGGGATTACTTCGCGGCGGTAGAGGATAAAAACCATTCCGAAAACGTTTCGCGCGTCCTCTATCCGGATGACTCGACCTATTCCGGGCGTGAATTGCGTTTACGTCAGGAGTATTTCCTTGTCTCGGCGACGATTCAGGACATCCTGAGCCGTCATTATCAGTTGCATCAGACGTATGAGAATCTGGCGGATAAGATCGCCATTCACCTCAATGATACGCACCCGGTGTTGTCTATTCCGGAACTGATGCGCCTGTTGATTGACGAACATAAGTTTGAATGGGACGACGCGTTTGAAGTGACCTGCCAGGTGTTCTCGTATACCAACCATACCTTGATGAGTGAGGCACTGGAGACCTGGCCGGTGGAAATGCTCGGCAAGATTTTGCCGCGCCATTTGCAAATCATCTTTGAAATTAATGACTATTTCCTGAAAACGGTGCAGGAACAGCATCCTGACGATATTGAGTTGCTGGGCCGGACGTCAATTATTGATGAAGCCAGCGGGCGTCGTGTGCGTATGGCCTGGCTGGCGGTGGTGGTCAGTCATAAAGTGAATGGCGTTTCTGAGCTGCACTCTAACCTGATGGTGCAGTCGCTGTTTGCTGATTTTGCCGAAATATTTCCGATGCGTTTTCTCAATGTCACCAACGGCGTGACGCCGCGTCGCTGGCTGGCACTGGCGAACCCGTCGCTCTCGGACGTGCTGGATGAAAATATCGGCCGCACCTGGCGTACTGATCTGAGCCAGTTGAGTGAGTTGGAGCAGCATATTGACTATCCGATGGTGAATCAGGCTGTTCGTCAGGCCAAGCTGGAGAATAAAAAGCGGCTGGCGAATGTGATAGCCCAACAGTTAAATGTAGTGGTGAACCCGAAGGCGCTGTTTGATGTGCAGATCAAGCGTATTCACGAATATAAGCGCCAGTTGATGAATGTACTGCACGTGATCACCCGTTATAACCGCATCAAGGCCGACCCGACGGCAGAGTGGGTGCCGAGAGTGAATATCTTTGCCGGTAAAGCGGCGTCCGCATATTACATGGCGAAGCACATTATTCATCTGATCAACGATGTTGCGCAGGTGATCAATAACGATCCGGTGATTGGCGATAAGCTGAAAGTGGTGTTTATCCCTAACTACAGCGTGAGCCTGGCGCAAGTGATCATTCCGGCGGCCGATCTGTCAGAGCAGATCTCGCTGGCGGGGACGGAAGCGTCCGGGACCAGCAATATGAAGTTTGCGCTGAACGGGGCGCTGACTATCGGGACGTTGGACGGTGCGAACGTGGAAATGCTCGAGCATGTCGGCGAGGAAAATATCTTTATCTTCGGTAACACGGCAGATGAAGTGGAAGCGCTGCGTCGCAAGGGCTACAAACCGCGTGAATACTATGAAAAAGATGAAGAGTTGCACCAGGTGCTGACGCAAATCGCGACCGGTCTCTTCAGTCCGCAGGAACCGGGTCGATACCGCGATCTGGTGGATTCACTCATTAACTTTGGCGACCACTATCAGGTGCTGGCGGATTACCGTAGCTATGTCGACTGCCAGGACAAAGTAGATGCGTTGTATCAGCATCCGGAAGAGTGGACGATGCGAGCGATGCATAATATCGCCAATATGGGCTATTTCTCGTCTGATCGCACCATCCTCGAATATGCGGAGAATATCTGGCATATCAAACCGGTGCGTTTGTAGTGAGATGTCAGGATGGCGCTGCGAAAATCCGGCCCGCAGACCGGATTCGCGTAGCTGCCATCCTGCATGACTACTGTTATGAGGCTAACGACAACTCGTCTTTCTGATGATGGGCTAACCACTGTGCAACGCGGGATTGCTCTTCTGCATTTAACCACATCCCGAGTTTGGTGCGACGCCAGATGGCGTCATCCAGGCGCTTAACCCATTCATGTTCTACCAGGTAGCGCAGTTCCGCCTCATAGAGCTCGTGACCAAAATGCTCACCCAGGTCTTCAAGACTGCTGGCATTCTCGAGAATAAGGTCGCTGTTGCTACCGTAGGTACGGGCGAAATGGCGTGCCAGCGACTCGCTAATAAAGGGGTAACGGCGACGCAGTTTTGCTGCGTAATCATCACGATCGCCAGCGATCTCCCCGCCTGGCAGAACGCAGTTTTTGGTCCAGGCCGGGCCAATACCTTTGTAATACGGTGTCAGTTTTTCCAGCGCATGTTCGGCCAGCTTACGGTAGGTCGTGAGCTTACCGCCAAAGACCGACAACAACGGCGCCTGGCCGTTATCATCATGGATATCCAGCGTGTAGTCGCGCGTGATGGCCTGCGGTGAGTCCGATTCGTCGTCACACAGTGGTCGCACGCCAGAGTAGGTCCAGGCAATATCTTCGCGGCTCAGCTGTTTCCGGAAGTGGGCGTTATACACTTTCAACAGGTAGTTGATCTCGCTCTCTTCGATCTCCACGTGTTTCGGATCGCCTTTATATTCGACATCGGTGGTGCCGATAATAGAGAACTCATCCATCCACGGAATAACAAACACAATGCGCTTATCTTCGTTTTGCAGAATATAAGCCTGTTTCTGCGAGTGCACGCGCGGCACCACAATGTGGCTGCCTTTGATCAGGCGAATACCATACGGCGAGGGCAAATGCATACCGTCGTCAAAGAACTGTTTCACCCACGGTCCCGTTGCGTTCACCAGACCGCGTGCCTGCCAGCTATATTTTTCCCCGGTGTCGATATCTTCCGCTTCGACAATCCACATTCCATTTTCGCGACGCGCACGGGTGGCGCGAGTGCGGGTTAACACGTCGCCGCCTTTACGCTCTACCATCTGCGCATTGGCAAGCACCAGTCGCGCATCGTCGACCCAGCAGTCAGAATATTCGAAACCGCGCACGATTTCCGGTTTGAGTACCGATTCTGCGCCAAAACGCAAACCGGTAGATGACGGCAGGCTGGTACGTTTGCCCAGGTGATCGTACATAAACAGACCAATACGGATCATCCATGCCGGACGTAAATGCGGGCGGTGCGGCAGGCGGAAACGCATCGGGAAAGCGATATGCGGCGCCATTTTCAATAATACTTCGCGTTCGGCGAGCGCTTCGCTCACCAGACGGAATTCATAGTGTTCAAGGTAGCGCAGCCCGCCGTGGATCAATTTGGAGCTGGCGCTGGAGGTGGCGCAGGCTAAATCCTGGGCTTCCAGCATCAGCACGGATAAACCCCGCCCTGCGGCGTCTGCCGCGATACCGGCACCGTTGATGCCCCCGCCTATCACAATCAGATCTTTGGTTTCCATGCTACCCTCATGCACTTTCGTTAAAGCTCAAAAATGTTCGATATCGCTCATAATAGCAAATGAACGCGCCATTGGTAACATCAAAAAAACAATTTAGAGTGATATGCATAACATAATGGCGTTTACCTGCCGTCACGACGTACACTTGACAGGAGAATAGCCATTCCCTGTGTCAATTAAGAGAAAGCCATGGAACACTTTGAGTGCATTAACGTAGAAGAAACCCATCAAAAACTGCATCAGCAACAGGCTGTGCTGGTGGATATCCGCGATCCGCAAAGCTTTGCCATGGGCCATACGCCGGGGGCGTTTCACCTGACCAACGACACGCTGGGCGCGTTTATGCGCGAAAACGACTTCGATACGCCGGTAATGGTGATGTGCTACCACGGCAACAGCAGTAAAGGCGCAGCGCAATATCTGCTGCAACAGGGGTACGATCAGGTTTACAGTGTCGACGGCGGTTTCGATGCCTGGCATCGCCATTTCCCGGCTGAAGTGGCACACGGCACGCTTTAGACCGCTATACTGTCTCTCTTTGTACGGATTAAGCGACGCCTGTCATGTTGATGATTACCTCTTTTGCTAACCCTCGCGTCGCCCAGGCGTTTGTTGATTATATGCAGACCCAGGGTGTGATCCTGACCATTCAACACCATGTGCAAAGCGACATCTGGCTCGCAGATGAGAGCCAGCTTGAGCGCGTGCGAGCAGAACTTGCGCGTTTTATTGAAAACCCCACCGATCCGCGTTATCTCGCGGCGAGCTGGCAATCCGGGCAAACCGGCAGTGGCCTGCATTACCGCCGTTTCCCGTTGAAGGCGGCAATACGTGAACGCAGCGGTCCCTTAACGCTGATCATTTCCGCGCTTAGCATATTCGTGTTTGTATTGATGAATATTGTTGGCGACCAAACGGTGATGATGTGGCTGGCCTGGCCGTGGGATGCCAGCGTGCAGTTTGAGGTATGGCGCTATTTCGCCCATGCAGTAATGCATTTTTCCCTGGTGCACATCATCTTCAACCTCTTTTGGTGGTGGTATCTTGGCGGCGCGGTGGAAAAGCGGCTGGGCAGCGGAAAACTGTTGGTGATCACCGTGATCAGTGCGCTGTTGAGCGGTTTTGTTCAGTACCACCTAACCGGACCCTGGTTTGGCGGTTTATCCGGCGTGGTCTATGCGCTGATTGGCTATGTCTGGCTGCATGGCGTGCGCGATCCGCAACCGCAGGTCGCCCTGCCTAATGGGCTGTTTATCTTTACGGTGGCATTGATGGTGGCGGAGTGGTTTGGCCTGACGGGCTTCGCCATCGCCAGCGGCGCGCATACTGCCGGCCTGCTGATTGGGTTGGCGATGGCGCTGGTGGACTCACAGAATGTGCGAAAACGAACATAATTCTTCAGGGACAATTCATGAAACAAACACAGCGTCATGACGCGATTATTGAACTGGTTAAACAACAGGGATATGTCAGTACCGAAGAGCTGGTCGAACAATTTTCCGTTAGCCCGCAGACTATTCGTCGCGATCTGAACGACCTGGCCGATCAAAATAAAATTTTACGTCATCATGGCGGTGCGGCGTTGCCGTCCAGTTCGGTGAATACCCCCTGGCACGATCGTAAATCGACGCAGACCGCAGAAAAAGAGCGTATTGCGCGCAAAGTCGCGGAGCAAATCCCCAACGGCGCAACGCTGTTTATTGATATCGGCACCACGCCGGAAGCGGTAGCCCATGCGTTACTCGATCACAGCGACTTGCGCGTGGTGACCAACAACCTGAATGTCGCCAATACCTTAATGAAGAAAGATGATTTTCGCGTCATTCTGGCGGGCGGGGAGTTGCGTAGCCGCGATGGCGGAATAGTCGGGGAGGCGACCCTCGATTTTATCTCTCAGTTCCGTCTCGATTTTGGCATCCTCGGCATCAGCGGCATTGACGCCGATGGTTCGCTGCTGGAATTTGATTACCATGAAGTGCGCACCAAACGCGCGATTATCGAAAATTCGCGCCACGTCATGCTGGTGGTCGATCACTCGAAATTTGGTCGCAACGCGATGGTCAATATGGGCAGCATCAGCATGGTAGATGCGGTCTACACCGATATCATGCCGCCTGCTGGCGTGATGAAAGTGATTACTAACAGCAATATTCAGCTTGAGCTGTGCTGACAGAGTGCGATGTCTGACGGCACCGTGCCGCCGTCAGACGCCATACCCCATGATTTTCAGTAACTGCTGCGCGTGCTGGACTGCATCCTGACGGTGAGCAACGCCGAGTTTTTGGTAAAGATTGCGGATATGGGTTTTGATGGTGGTCGCGGCGACAGCCAGCTCCCCGGCAATCTGTTCGTTGCTGTAACCGGAGTAGATAAGCCCAAGCACCTGCCATTCACGCTGGGTTAACGGACTGGTGCGGATCAGTTCCGGTACTTCCGGGTGGGTCAGCAGTCGTTCAACAAAACTCTCATCGAAATGGGCGAATTTATGCCGGTGGTGCTGGTTTATCTCGCGCAGAATACGCTGGGCGCGGTGCTGATCCAGCTCCGGCAGCGTATTGAGCTGAATTAACTGACGCAACTGCTGCGCCATCGCCTCGCCTTCAATCACAAAGTGGCTGATAAACCCGGTGCGGTTAGCCAGTTGCAAGGCCTCCAGCAGTACGCGCTGAGCATCGTTTTTACGCCCGGCTTGCCAGTAAAGTTGATTAAGCAACAGCAGATTGCGGTTGACGTCGCTCATCAGTCGCAGGCTGCGCGCGTTTTCATTCAGCTCTTCCAGCACCATTTCCGCCGGGTCGAAATCCCCCAACAGGATCTGTGCGCGGGCGATGTTGCGCCACTGGCTTTGCAGGAAATGGTTATTGGCGAACTCGGGTTTTGGCGTCTGGCGCAGCCACTGCGCAGCGGCTTTCTTGTCATTGGTCATTTGCCAGTAAATGACCCGGACTTTATCGGCGTTCGACACCCAGTCGCTGTGGTACTGACCGTTGCCAAGCAGGTTTTCCAGGCGGTGCAGATGGCTGCGGGCATTATCCAGATCGCCGCGCGCCAGGGAATTTTGCACCACCAGCGCCAGGCATTGCAGTTGCTGTTGCGGTTGCAATGCGGACAGGACTTCCAGCCCCTGACGCGCCACGGCTTCTGATTCATCCAGCCGCGCCCATGCCCAGAGAAGCTGCGCACGAATGCGTAACAAGAATTCGTGCATCGGCAGTTGTTCGAGGTGTTGTTCGCGGATCAGCGTAAAGCCTTTCTCCTGCATCTCCCAGGCGGCCTGCAAAAAGCCCTGCGCAAAGAGGATTTCGCTCTGTTGGATCAGGCTCCACAGCGCGTAATGCCAGACATCGTGGCGGCGGGCCATCTGCTCGGTTTGCTGCATCACCGACAGCGAACTGGTCAGCTCGCCTTTACAGTGCAACACTTCGCCATGCACGGAGGTGGCGACAATACGGCTGTAGTAGTTCGCCAACGGCAGCTCATCCAACGCAACCATTGCCAGCCGCTCCGCTTCAACAGGATCGCCATGGTTAATGGCGACCTGAGCACGCAGGGCATTGAAATCGCCGTGCAATGAAGAGTCCATCTGCGTGGTCATCTCTTGCTCAGCACGGGCCAGTAACATATTCACTTCACCATAGCGATGCTGGCTCTGCATCAACCAGGCCTGTAACAGCACCAGACGCGGGTTCTCCAGCAGGCTTTCCCATGGCAGCGCTTTCAGCGACTCTTCCAGTACGCTCAGTTCGCTATGGTTAAAGAGTCCCCAGGCGTGATGCAGCAGAATGTCCCGCAGCATAACGCCATCGCCAGCGGCCAGTGCGTGGTGAATGGCTTCGCTTGGGAAGCCTTGCGCCATCCAGCTTTCCGCCGCTGCGCGGTGGATATCCGGCAGTTCGGTCGCCAGTTCCCATTGACAGCGCTGGCGCAGGAAACTGCCGAACAGCGGGTGATAACTAAACCACTCGCCGGAATCATCCATACGTTGCAGGAAGAGCCCCTGGCGTTCGATCTCCTCCAGGCGCATTTGCCCATTCTCTTCGCCGGTCACCCGGACAATCAGGGCATCATTCATTGAGCGTAGCAGCGCGCTTTTTAGCAGGAACTTACGGGTATCGGTATCAACATTATCCAGCACCTCATCCACCAGGTAGTCGGAGAGATGGGTGGCGTTAATTCCTGACAAACGGCGCGCGGACTGATGTGGGGCACTGTGGTTTTGCCGGGCGGAAAGCGCGATGAGTTGGAGCGCGGTGGCCCAGCCCGCGACATCATCGCACAGGCGGCCGCTTTCTGCGGCTTCGATAGGTGACGCCAGGCGACAATCAAAAAACTGTTTGGCCTCCTGGTGGGTAAAGGCCAGTTGCTGACTGCCCACTTCCAGTAACTGTTCACGCACGCGCAGGTTGGCAATGCCTAACTGAGGTAAGTTGCGTGATAGCACAAACAGCGTCAGGTTTTCCGGTTGATGGCGCAGGAAGAAACGCATGGCATCGTGGATTACCGGGTTCGTTATTAGATGGTAATCGTCAATCACCAAATACAACGGCCGCTGCCATTCAGTCAGTTCCACGAACAGTTGAGAAAAGAGTGAGGCCAGGCTGGCGTACTGGCGTTTTTGCGCCATCGCCTCGCTTCTTGCGCAGTGACCACCTGTCGCCTGCTGGATAGCGGCGACAAAGTAGCTGGCAAAACGTTCTTGTTGGTTATCTCCTTCGTCCAGCGAGAACCAGCCAATGTCATTTTTACCGGCCGCCCATTGGGAAATGAGCGTTGTTTTTCCGTAACCCGCAGGGCTTGTGATCAGCACAAGCCGATAATTGTTGGCGCCGGAAAGTTTCGCCAGCAAACGTTCACGCACCACCGTGTGGTCGAGACGAACCGGACGACTTAATTTTGACGGAATCAACATAGTTATCACTTCACTGTGAGGCAAACTGGGGGGATGATTTTTTTTGCGCTTCGTAATTAATACTAATAAGGTCGGTCAGATGTGAGTTTATTGCAAGTTATGTCCAAATCTGACGATTGTGAATTTGCACCATGTCACATTTTTATTTCCGTAATGAATAAATTAAGAACAATAGTTACAAAAGTCGTGGGGGCAGAATTGGCGGGCTGTCCAGGTCTGTCGCGTGGTGCGTTTGTTAACGTTCCGCGTCCCGGAAAGCTATTTATCTCTGTCGGGGTTAAATCGCACAAATAGCGAAACCGTGAGAACCAGATTTTAAATGAATTTAATATCTGCCGGTTTTCACAGATGAGCAAAACCAATTTCTTCTGAAACGACATTTCATATCCTTTTTCCCCTTCGTTAAAACGGCGCGCATTTTTCCGTCTCGTTTTGCTGCTTTTTGTTTGAAAAATGTGCAAAAGAGACGCTACCTTTAAGTGGCGGCGATCACAATTTTCGCTCATCCCCGCTACTCCTCCCCGGCTAATCCCAGGCAGGATGAGGAACTCATAAACTGAGCCTGGCACACTAGCGCTAACGTCGATTTAATTCACAAAAGGACCCGGATTCTTTATGTCAAAGCCAACGTTTGATAAAGCGCAGTTTGAAGCGGCCCTCACTCGCCAGTGGCAGCGTTTGGGGTTGGCGGCTGCAACGGAAATGACCACCCGTCAGTGGTGGCACGCAGTCAGCGGCGCGCTGGCGGAACTGCTGGCAGCACAGCCTGCGCCGAAAGCGGAGAAAAAGCAGCGCCATGTTAACTACATCTCGATGGAGTTTTTAATTGGTCGCCTGACGGGCAACAATCTGCTTAATCTGGGGTGGTATCAGGATGTGGCGGCGGTGCTGGATACGCACGCGATAAATCTTAGCGATCTGCTGGAAGAGGAGATCGATCCGGCGTTAGGCAACGGTGGGCTTGGGCGACTGGCAGCCTGTTTTCTGGACTCAATGGCGACGGTGGGACAATCCGCCACAGGCTATGGGCTGAATTACCAGTATGGCCTGTTCCGTCAATCTTTTGTCGACGGCCAACAACATGAAGCGCCGGATGACTGGCATCGTCGCAGCTACCCGTGGTTCAGCCACAACGAACAGCTGGACGTGCACGTAGGTATTGGCGGTAAGGTCAGCAAAGAGGGGCTGTGGCAACCGGCATTTACCCTGGTTGGCGAAGCCTGGGATCTGCCCGTTATTGGTTATCGCAACAGTGTGACGCAGCCGCTGCGTCTGTGGCAGGCGACGCATGCTCATCCGTTTGATCTGACCAAATTTAACGACGGTGATTTCCTGCGTGCCGAGCAAACCGGCATTGACGCAGAAAAACTCACCAAGGTGCTGTATCCCAATGACAACCACCAGGCCGGGAAAAAACTGCGCCTGATGCAGCAATATTTTCAGTGCGCCTGTTCGGTGGCTGATATTCTGCGCCGCCACCATCTGGCAGGACGCAAACTGGCGCAACTGCCGGATTTTGAAGTTATCCAGTTAAACGACACTCACCCGACCATTGCCATCCCGGAACTGCTGCGCGTGTTGCTTGATGAGCATCAACTGAGCTGGGATGAGGCCTGGGCGATCACCAGCCGGACCTTTGCTTACACCAACCATACCTTGATGCCGGAAGCGCTGGAGTGCTGGGACGAAACCCTGGTAAAAGCGCTGCTGCCGCGCCATATGCAGATAATTAAGCAGATCAACGACAAGTTTAAGGTACTGGTCGAGAAGACCTGGCCTGGCGACAAGGCGGTATGGGCTAAGCTGGCGGTGGTGCATCACAAACAGGTGCGAATGGCGAATTTGTGCGTGGTCGGGGGGTTTGCGGTAAACGGGGTCGCAGCGCTGCATTCGGACCTGGTCGTCAAAGATCTGTTCCCGGAATACCACCAGTTATGGCCGGGTAAATTCCACAATGTGACCAACGGTATTACCCCACGCCGTTGGATTAAGCAGTGCAACCCCTTGCTGGCAGCGTTGCTGGATAAAACGCTGAAAAAAGAGTGGGCTAACGATCTCGATCAGCTGATTAATCTGGAGAAATACGCTGATGATGCGGCGTTCCGCCAGCAATATCGCGAGATCAAACAGCAGAACAAGATCCGTCTGGCGGCCTTTGTCAAAGCCCGTACCGGTATTGAGATCAACCCACAGGCGCTATTTGATATTCAGATCAAACGCCTTCACGAGTACAAACGCCAGCATCTCGGTCTGTTGCATATCATTGCGCTGTATAACGAGATCCGCGAAAACCCGAAGGCCGACCGTGTGCCGCGCGTATTCCTGTTTGGCGCGAAAGCCGCGCCGGGTTATTACCTGGCGAAAAACATTATCTATGCCATTAACAAAGTGGCGGAGGTGATCAACAACGACGCGAAGGTGGGCGACAAACTGAAGGTGGTGTTCCTGCCGGATTATTGTGTGTCGGCAGCGGAAAAACTGATCCCGGCGGCGGATGTTTCCGAACAGATTTCTACCGCCGGTAAGGAAGCCTCCGGCACCGGCAATATGAAGCTGGCGCTGAATGGCGCGCTCACCGTGGGGACGCTGGACGGCGCGAATGTCGAGATTGCCGAGCAGGTTGGCGAAGAGAATATCTTTATCTTCGGCCATACCGTTGAGCAGGTGAAAGCGTTGAAAGCTAAAGGCTACGATCCGCTGAAATGGCGCAAGAAAGACAAGCAACTGGATGCGGTGCTGAAAGCGCTGGAGAGCGGGAAGTTTAGCGGCGGCGACAAGCATGCGTTTGATCAAATGCTGCATAGCATTGGCAAACAGGGCGGCGATCCGTACCTGGTACTGGCGGATTTCAGCGCCTATGTGGCAGCGCAAAAACGTGTCGATGCACTGTATCGCGATCAGGAGGCCTGGAGCCGTGCTGCGATCCTCAATACCGCCCGCTGCGGTATGTTCAGCTCCGATCGCTCGATTCGTGATTATCAAACCCGTATCTGGCAGGCGAAACGCTAAGGAAGCGCAATGGAAAGCAAACGTCTGGAGCATGCCGCGCTGGCGGCGGGGATCAGCCCTGACTACATCAATGCGCACGGCAAACCGCAGTCCATTACTGCGCTCACCAAACGGCGGTTGCTGGAGGCCATGCATCCGGCTCCTGCGACAGGCACAGTTTCACCTGTGCCACCGGTGCAGGTTTTTATCCGCGGCAAAAAGAAGGTACTGCCGGTGCAGGGCAAAGGCGATTTCCGCTGGCATCTGACCACGGAAGCGGGCAAACAGCATACAGGCGAGGTGCGAGGCGGTGCGAACCTGGCGTTGCCAGGCGGGCTGGCGCTCGGCTATCACTCTCTGGTGCTGGAGCAGAAAGGCCAGCAATGGCCGTGCCGGTTAATTATCGCTCCGGCACGCTGTTACGAACCGCAGGCATTGCTGGAGGGGAAAAAGCTGTGGGGCGCTTGCGTTCAGCTTTACACCCTGCGTTCGCAGGATAACTGGGGCATTGGCGACTTTGGCGATCTGAAGGCGATGCTGGGCGAGGTGGCAAAGCGCGGCGGTGCGTTTATAGGTTTAAACCCTATTCATGCGCTCTATCCGGCGAACCCGGAGAGCGCCAGTCCGTACAGTCCGTCATCCCGGCGCTGGCTGAATATTATCTATATCGATGTTAATGCCCTGACGGACTTTCGCGACAGTGAAGAGGCGCAGGCATGGTGGACGTTGCCCACGACGCAGCAAACGCTAGGTGCTGCGCGGGATGCCGAATGGGTGGATTACGCCACGGTGACCGCGTTGAAACTGGCGGCGCTGCGTATGGCATGGAAGCACTTTCGTCAGCGCGCCGCAGATGACGAACAAGCGTTAGCCTTCCGGGATTTTGTGCAGCAGGAGGGGGAAAGCCTGTATTGGCAGGCGGCATTTGATGCGCTACATGCCTGGCAGGTGCAGGAGGATGAATTGCGCTGGGGCTGGCCCGTATGGCCGGAAGGGTATCAGTCTATCCGAAGCCCGCAGGTGAAAGCGTTTTGTCAGCAACATGCCGACGAGGTGGATTTCTATCTCTGGCTTCAGTGGTTGGCGTATACGCAGTTTGCCGAATGCTGGGCGACAAGTCAGAACAACGGTATGCCGATTGGCCTGTACCGTGATTTGGCGGTAGGCGTGGCGGAAGGCGGTGCGGAAACCTGGTGCGATCGCGAGTTGTATTGCCTGAAAGCCTCCGTTGGCGCGCCACCGGATATTCTGGGGCCGCTGGGGCAAAACTGGGGGCTGCCGCCGATGGATCCGCATGTTATGCAGGCTCGTGGTTATGCGCCGTTTATCGATCTGCTACGCGCCAATATGAAAAGCTGTGGCGCGCTGCGTATTGATCATGTGATGTCGATGCTGCGCTTATGGTGGATCCCTTACGGTGAAACCGCTGACCACGGGGCGTATGTGCAGTATCCGGTCGATGATCTGCTCGCTATTCTGGCGCTGGAAAGTCAGCGTCATCAGTGCATGGTGATTGGTGAGGATCTGGGTACGGTGCCGGTGGAGATTGTCGGTAAGCTGCGCAGTTGCGGCGTTTACTCGTACAAGGTGCTCTATTTTGAAAGCGATCATGAAAAGACCTTCCGTACGCCGCAGGCCTATCCGCCACAGTCGATGGCGGTCGCCACCACGCATGATCTGCCGACGTTACGGGGATACTGGGAGAGCGGCGATTTAACCCTCGGCAAAACCCTTGGGCTCTACCCGGATGAAGTGATATTGCGTGGACTGTATCAGGATCGCGAAAGGGCAAAACAGGGGTTACTGGATGCGTTGCATCAGTCCGGGTGCCTGCCAAAACGTGCCGGGCATAATGCCTCACGCATGCCGATGACGGCGATCCTTAATCGTGGGATGCAGCGTTTTATCGCGGATAGCAACAGCGCGTTACTGGGATTACAGCCGGAAGACTGGCTCGATATGCCAGGGCCGGTAAACATTCCGGGCACCAGTTATCAGTATAAGAACTGGCGGCGTAAGCTGGCGGTTACGCTGGAGAAGATGTTTGCCGATGAGAAGGTTAACCGCCTGATTAAGGATCTCGATCGTCGCCGCAAAGCAGCAGGTAAACGCTAATAAAAATGCCCGGTCAGACCGGGCATTTTCATCTTGTCAGGAGGGACCTGCGTTTTATCAGACCACCATTCCCAGCAGCAAGCATCCTACCAGGCCGCACACGGAGATAATGGTTTCCAGCGCGGACCAGGAACGCATGGTCTCACCGATAGTCAGGTTGAAATACTCTTTGAACAACCAGAAACCCGGATCGTTCACATGGGAGAAGATCACGCTACCGGAGCCCACGGCAATCACCATCAATTCCGGGCTTACCCCGGTGGTGGCAATCAGCGGCGCGGCAATACCGCCTGCGGTGATCGCCGCCACGGTTGCAGATCCGAGCGCAATACGCAGGACGGCAGCGATAGACCACGCCATAAACAGCGGAGAGAGGTTGGTGGAGTGCATCATGGCGGCAATGTATTTATCCACGCCGCTATCGACCAGAACCTGCTTGAACGCGCCGCCGCCGCCGATGATCAGCAGCATCATGGCGATGATTTTGATAGAGCTGGTCAGGGTGTCGTTAATGTCGTCCATTGAACGACCACGGTTCAGGCCAAAGGTGAAGACCGCAATCAGGACGGCGATCATCGTTGCCATCACCGGGTCGCCAAAGAACTCGGCATACGGAAGGATAGCGTGACCTTTCGGCAGCACCATCTCCGCTACCGCGCGCAACGCCATCAGGATCACCGGTACCAGAGAGGTCCAGACGCTGACGCCAAAGCCTGGCATCTCTTCTTCGGTAAAGGTTTTGGTGTTGTACAGACCTTCAGGAATCGGCTTATCAATGCTTTTCAGGAAGCGCGCATATACCGGGCCTGCGAGGATCACCGTCGGGATACCGAGCAGCGTACCGTAAAGCAGGGTTTTCCCCATGTCCGCATGGAAAATGGTGGCAATGGCGGTCGGACCTGGGTGCGGTGGCAGGAAACCATGCGTGACGGACAGCGCAGCGGCCATGGGCACACCGATATAGAGCAGCGGAATACGTGCAGACGCGGCAATCGTGAACACCAGCGGCAGCAACAGTACAAAGCCCACTTCATAGAACAGGGCGAAACCGACGGTAAAACCGGTTAACACCACGGCCCACTGAATGTGTTTACGGCCGAATTTCTCAATGAGCGTCGTGGCAATGCGCTGCGCGCCGCCGCAATCCGCCAGCAGTTTACCCAGCATGGCGCCGAAGCCCATGATCAGCGCAAGACTACCCAGCGTTCCACCGACTCCGGCTTTAATGGATTTGATCACCGCGTCCAACGGCATGCCCTGCATCATCCCGACGGCGAGCGCCACCAGGATCAGGGCAATAAACCCGTTGAGTTTAAAACGGATCATTAACAGCAATAAAAGGGCGACACCGATAGCGACAATGACTAATGGCATGATTTACCTGGCCTTTAATTTGTTATGGGTAACGTCATTCTTTTTTGGCAGTCCCTTAATGCTCCAGGGTACGAAACAGCGGGCTGCCGCACCGTTACGGCTTACATCCATAACTCAAAATTGTAGCTGGATGTTGTTGTCTTGTGGGTGCTGACTGAAATGATACGGGTAACATCTATGGGAAGAGAATCACCAGGCGGATCTAAATGTGAGAACTGAGACATCCGTCATATTAACGCGAGTAAACTAACCACAATGAAAAAGCGATCTGTGATGACAAGGATACGGGTAACAGCGAGGGGTATATGACTTAACCGGGGAGGCATCGCCAGATGGCGGGGGACGGGCATCTGGCGCAAGACCCGGTAAGCGAAGCGCCACCGGGCCTGTATGCGACAACGGGAGTAAGGCTTAGTAGTAGGAGTGCTCGCCGCGTTGGTGCTCGGTCAGATCGCGCACGCCTTTCAGTTCCGGGAATTCGGTCAGCAGCTGCTTCTCGATCCCCTCTTTCAGCGTGACGTCGACCATAGAACAACCGTTACAGCCGCCGCCAAATTGCAAAATGGCGTAGCCTTCATCGGTGATTTCCATCAGCGATACACGGCCGCCGTGGCCGGCGAGTTGAGGATTAATTTGCGACTGCAGCAGATACTCCACGCGTTCCATCAGCGGGGCGTCGTCAGAGACCTTACGCATTTTTGCATTCGGCGCTTTCAGCGTGAGCTGGGAACCCAACTGGTCGGTAACAAAATCGATTTCCGCATCTTCCAGATACGGCGCGCTCAGTTCGTCGACGTAGGCGATCAACTGCTCAAATTTCAGTGCGGTGTCGCTTGCTTCAACCGCGTCCGGTGGGCAATAGGAGACGCCGCACTCGGCGTTTGGCGTACCCGGGTTAATCACAAATACGCGGATTTGTGTCCCTTCTTCCTGATTTGCCAGCAGTTTAACAAAATGCGCCTGGGCTGCGTCGGAGATACGGATCATAGCAATGGCCTAATAGTTGACTATTTTACTTGGTTATAATACGCCCATCATCGAGGGTCTACAAGGTTCGACACAGGCACCATACCTGAACAGTCGCTGCGCCGCTGCGTAAAAGCAGGCGGGTGATTTCTGCAACAGTACTGCCGGTCGTGACGACATCATCCACCACGACGATATGGAGACCAGCGACCGGCAATTCAAGTCGGAAGGCGTTTTTCAGGTTCTGTTTGCGCAAACGAGCGCTGAGATGATGCTGAACCGGCGTTGCTCGCAGGCGGCGCAGCGCGGCGCGTGGAGCGCTGCATTGTAACCAATGCGCCAGCTTCTGACATAACAGATCGCTTTGATTAAAGCCTCTGCGCCACTGGCGACGGGTATGCAGTGGCACGCTGAGGATCATATCGGGTTTTGCCGGATTCCGGGTCGGGTGCGCGGTACGTACGGCTAATAACAGCAGCCGGGACAGCGCATTAGCTGCTTCCGGACGCGGTGCAAACTTAAACTGATGCAGTAGCGTACTGAGCGGTGGTGCATAATCACTGACGGCGATAAGCCGCTGCCAGGGTGGCGGTTTTTGCAGGCAACGCCCACAGTGAATATCGTCGCGGGCGGCAGGTAAACCGCACAAAGGGCAAACGCTGCCACGCCTGAGGATGACACGCGCGCACAACGAACAGATTCCCCAGTGGCTGCATGCGAGCGGCATCCGGCATAGCCAGCATAACCCCGGCGCTGTTAGCATATTGCACCTCCCTGTGTGAAAAAAGAGAACGATAACTGATGAGTGACATCTGGTGGCAAACCAAAGGCGAAGGAGATTGTCATCTTGTGCTGCTGCACGGATGGGGACTGAATGCGCAAGTCTGGGATTGCATCACCCCGGAATTGAGTACGCACTTTACCCTGCATCTGGTGGATTTGCCGGGCTACGGCAGGAGCCGTGGTTTTACTGCGTTAACACTGCGGCAAATGACGGACCTCATATTGTCTCAGGCACCGGAAAAAGCGGTATGGCTTGGCTGGAGTCTCGGCGGGCTGGTGGCAAGCCAGGCAGCGTTACTGGCTCCTGAACGCGTTAATGCACTGGTCACGGTAGCCTCGTCGCCCTGTTTTAGCGCGCAGGATGACTGGGCCGGGATCAAGCCCGATGTGCTGGCGGGGTTTCAGCACCAACTCAGTGAAGATTTCCAGCGCACCGTCGAACGTTTTCTGGCGCTACAAACACTGGGAACGGAAACGGCAAAGCAGGATGCCCGATTGTTGAAAAGCGCGGTGCTGTCGCTGGATATGCCATCGGCAGAGGTGTTGAATGGTGGACTGGAGATCCTGAAAACGGTGGATTTGCGTGAGGTGTTAACGGGGCTGTCCATGCCGTTTTTGCGTTTGTATGGCCGGCTTGATGGGCTGGTGCCGCGCAAAATCGTCCCGCTGCTGGATGAGATGTGGCCGGAGAGTGAATCAGTGATCTTCCCGAAAGCCGCGCATGCGCCGTTTATCTCACATCCTGATGCTTTTTGTGACACGCTGGTGGCGCTTAAATCGCGGCTTTAAGCTCCTCCCATCGGGGAGGAGGGTGCCATTATCGCAACGCCCACCACTCGCGTGAGCAGGCGTCTTTCCCGTCCGGGCAGTGTTTACAGCTACCGGTCAAACACCCGGTAGCCTCTTCCTGAATGCGAACCGCTTTGCCCATGGCCTCCATGCGCGCGAGCATGGCATCGATCAGCGCTCGCGGCGTGTGCAGTGTCGCGCTGAGCTGGCTGGCTTCCATTCGCCCGCGCAAGGCCAGTAAATCCCGTACGTCAATTAACGATGCCATCATGTCGCTCCTTAGTGGCAGTCGCCCGCCGGGCTGTCGCAGCAACTGGCGACGGTTTTGCGTGTTGCCAGCAGGTTGACGTTCACCCGGCTTCTGGCACGGCGCAGCGCGCCAATGACCACAACGTTGAACAGGAGCACCGCCAGAATGCAGGTCAGACTGTAAACCGGGTGCTGGTTAAACGTCACCGTCTGGTAGAACAGGGTCGACAGCGAGTAGGCGATGTTCAGTCCCCATAATACCGAGAACCCCATCCAGCCACGGCTGGATTCACGGGCGATAGCGCCCATTGCCGTGATGCAGGGAACGTAAAGCAACACAAAAATCAGGTAGCTGTAAGCGGCTGCCGCACTGCCGAATTTCTCACTCATCACGCCCATTGTACCGGTGGCCATCTCACCCTCGCCTTTGCTGGCTTCAATCGGGTTGGCCAGCACGCTCAGACTGAACGTGTCTTGCAGGCTTTTCCAGGTTTCGCTCAGCGCTGCCGCTAACTCGCCCGTCAGGCTGAATTCCGCCGGATTAAACGCCGCTTCCTGAATATTTTCGGCGGTGTAGAGCGTATTCAGCGTACCCACCACCACTTCTTTTGCCATCGCGCCGGTGAACAGCCCGACCGTCGCTTGCCAGTGATCGCCATGCACGCCAATCGGCTCTAACAGGGGAGTGAAGACGCGGCTAATGGAAGCCAACGCCGACTCGTCGATTTTGTCGACGGTGCGGCCATCCAGCGAGAAGCTGTTCATCGCGCTCAGGAAAATACTGACCACGATAATCACTTTACCGGCACGGATAACAAAACCTTTCAGACGTTGCCAGGTTTGCAGCAGCAGGCTTTTCAGGTGAGGTACATGATAAACCGGCAGCTCCATAACGAACGGAGTCGCTTCACCGCGCAGCAGAGTGAACTTCAGCATCAGCCCGGTCAGAATAGCCATTACAATGCCAAGCACATACAGTGAGAAGACCGTCACCGCGCCTTGCTGACCAAAGAAAGCCGCAGCAAAGACGGCAAAGATCGCCAGACGCGCACCGCAGGACATAAACGGCGCCATCATCATGGTGATCAACCGTTCACGCGGTGCATCGAGCGTACGCGCACCCATCACCGATGGCACGTTGCAGCCAAAGCCCACAATCAACGGCACAAAGGATTTACCCGGCAATCCCAGCGATTGCATCAGGCGATCCATCACAAAGGCGGCGCGCGCCATATACCCGGAGTCTTCTAGGAAAGACATAAACAGGTACATCATGCCAAGCTGGGGAACCAGCGGCAGTACGGTATTCACCCCACCGCCCAGCCCCTGAGCAAGGAACACGGTTAGCCATGCCGGGAAGTGCAGCGTATAACCCAGCCACTGAATGCCATGCACGAAAACTGCCACTGAACCGGCATCAAAAATAGGTGCGAACGCGCCACCGATATTAATGGCGAACAGGAACATCAGGTACATCACGAACAGGAAGACAGGCAGGCCCAAAAAGCGGTTCAGGATCACGCGGTCGACCGCGGCCGTGAACTGGCTGGGCTCGGCAGTCAGCGTGTTGCTCACCGCGTCGCAAATGGCGGCGATGGATTGATAACGTGCATCGGCAATATGCAGTGCCGGGTCATCCATTTCGGCCTGCAAACGAGACAGGCTGGTATCCAGGTGCTGGGCGCTGATGCCTGAATTGGCGCGGCTGTAGATATCGCCCTCCAGCATTTGCAGCCCCATCCAACGGCGTTGCTGCCACGGCGTCTCGTCACCCATCAAATGCGCCAGCGCGTCAGCTTCTCGTGCGAGTGGTTGAGCGTAATGCACCAGTTCAACGCTGTCGTTAGCCTGATGACGGTCGATCGCCAGCTTAAGGGCTTCTATGCCGCGGCCCCGTGTGGAAACCAGTGGGATTACCGGGCAACCAAGGCGCGCAGCAAGGGCATCGACATCAATGCGTACTTTCTGCTTTTCGGCGATATCAAGCATATTCAGCGCGATAATGCAGGGAATGCCGAGTTCCAGCAGTTGTAAGGTCAGGTAGAGGTTGCGCTCCAGGTTGGAGGCATCTACCACGTTAATCAGCAAGTCTGCGTCGCCGCTCAGAATGTAGTGGCAGGCAATCTGTTCATCCAGTGAGGTTTGCGCAGAAATGGTGGTCAGGGAGTAAGTACCAGGAAGGTCGACCAGCGTAACCTGTTTATCTGTGGTGGTGAATGAACCCTCTTTGCGTTCAACGGTAACGCCAGCCCAGTTACCTACACGCTGGCGCGCACCGGTTAACTGATTGAATAATGTCGTCTTGCCTGAATTAGGATTACCAATTAAGCCAATGGTTATTTTTTTCATTTTACGTAACTCTCTGTAACGGCTGAACCATTAACGTGAAACTGCTTCCAGCTCAAGGAAGGCGAGATCTTTTTTTCGTAACACCAAATTAACGCGTCGGGTTTCGATATGAATGGGATCGCCTAACGGTGCCACACGTACCACATTAAAAGAGGAACCGGGCAACATGCCTAAAGAGAGGAGTTTTTGCCGCCATGCCGGGCTAATTTCTTGTGAAAAGCCGGTAATTTTCCACGCGCTGTCAGGAGAGAATTGCATAGAACCTACTTATGTACGCTGTGAACCAATATTTATCATGCGTCGTGCGGGCGCATGGCATCCGGTAAAGGGCCAATGAAAAAAGAGAAATACTCAACATGGCACAATGATAATGAGAATAGTTTTTATCATCAATCATAAAAATGCGCTGGCAGGCAGTCGAATATATTAATTTGGGCCTGTTTTGACGTAGCTCAACATTTTGTTGTGTTATCCATTTCGTGCTGCATTGGATAAAGAGAAACACAAAAAGATCGTTAATGGCATTTTTCAGACTTAAGCGTTTATTAAGAATGGAAAGTGGATAACGTAAATAAGGCGCAGATACAGGGCATTAAGCGAGCTAATTATAGATAGGGTTGATTAATATTTTTGAACGCTAATTAGCATGTAAAATAATGCGTTAGTTTTATTTCGTCGAATAACGGTGCGGATCAATACTTATATTTTCGAATAGTTTGAGGAAAAATAGCCCTTCTCTTGTTCCGGAAGGGCTATCGTTGACGTTTAGCGTTTCTTACCCATTGCTGCCGCTAACGCATCCATCATTGCGCTGTTGCCGCTGGGTTGTGCATCGCGGCCGCGCGGGGCTTTCGCCGGGCGCGCATTGTTGCGGCCTGCATCGCGGTTGCCCCCGTTGCTGTTGCCATTACCGCGACGGGTGGTGCTGTCGCCGGGTTGCTCATCCAGACGCATGGTCAGCGCGATGCGTTTGCGCGGGAGATCCACTTCAAGCACCTTCACTTTGACGATATCGCCTGCTTTGACCACCGTATGTGGATCTTCAACGAACTTGTCCGCCAGCGAAGAGATATGGACCAGGCCATCCTGATGCACGCCGATGTCAACGAACGCACCGAAGTTAGTGACGTTGGTGACCGCACCTTCCAGCACCATGCCGGGCAGCAGGTCGTTGAGGGTTTCAACGCCTTCAGCAAAGGTCGCGGTTTTGAACTCCGGACGCGGGTCGCGACCCGGTTTCTCCAGCTCTTTGATAATGTCCGTCACCGTTGGCACACCGAAGCGCTCATCGGTAAATTCAGCGGCATTCAGTTTGCGCAGTTCGCTGCTGTTGCCCATCAAATCGCGCAGGGATTGCGCGGTTGCCGCCAGAATACGCTCCACCACCGGGTACGTTTCCGGGTGGACCGTTGAGGCATCGAGCGGGTTGTCGCCGTGGTTGATACGCAGGAAACCTGCACACTGTTCAAAGGCTTTCGGCCCAAGACGGCTAACTTTGAGTAACTGCTGGCGATTCTGGAACTGACCATTTTCATCACGCCAGGTGACGATATTCTGCGCCATCATGCGGGTCAGGCCCGCCACGCGTGTTAGCAGCGGAACAGAGGCGGTATTCAGGTCAACGCCGACGGCGTTCACGCAGTCTTCGACGACCGCATCCAGCTTACGTGCTAACTGCGTCTGGCTGACATCGTGCTGATATTGGCCGACGCCGATGGATTTGGGATCAATTTTCACCAGCTCAGCCAGGGGATCCTGTAAACGGCGGGCAATAGAGACTGCACCGCGCAGGGAAACGTCGAGATCCGGGAACTCCAGCGCTGCAAGCTCAGATGCGGAGTAGACCGATGCGCCTGCTTCACTGACGATCACTTTTTGCGCAGTGACTTTCGGGAACTGTTTTTGCACATCGAGATAGAAACGTTCTGTTTCGCGGGACGCGGTGCCGTTACCGATGGCGACCAGCTCAACGTTATGCTTCTCACACAGTGTCGCCACGGCAACCGCCGCTTTCGCAGCCTGGCCGGTATGCGGATAAATGGTGTCGGTCGCCACCAGTTTGCCGGTGCTATCCACGACCGCGACTTTTACGCCGGTACGCAGACCCGGATCGAGTCCCATGGTGGCGCGCAGTCCTGCCGGTGCGGCCATCAACAGATCGTGCAGGTTGCGGGCAAAAACGTTAATCGCTTCATCTTCTGCGCGTTCACGCACCGTGCCCATCAGCTCGGTTTCCAGATGCATTAACACTTTGATGCGCCAGGTCCAGCTCACCACGCCTTTGCGCCAGCTATCTGCCGGGGCATTGTTAAGACGCAGGCCGAGATGATCGATAATGATCTGCTCGCAGTGGCTCTCTTTTGGCGGCTCGTCAAATTGCGGGTCGGCATTCAGCGAGAGCTGAAGCACGCCTTCGTTGCGCCCACGGAACATGGCCAGTGCGCGGTGAGACGGGGTGGTGGCAATCGGTTCATGATGATCGAAGTAGTCGCGGAATTTCGCGCCTTCTTCCTCTTTGCCACTGACGACAGTCGACACCAGATGAGCGTTTTTCCACAGATAGTCGCGCACTTTTGCCAGCAGCGCGGCATCTTCGGCGAAGCGTTCCATCAGGATATAACGTGCACCATCCAGCGCGGCTTTGCTGTCTGCGATGCCTTTCCTGGCGTCGACAAAGGTCGCGGCTAAGGTGTCCGGATCCTGTGAAGGATCGGTCCATAACGCATCGGCCAGCGGCTCCAGACCGGCTTCAATGGCAATCTGCCCGCGGGTGCGGCGTTTAGGTTTGTATGGCAGGTAGAGATCTTCGAGTTCGGTTTTGCTCAGCGTACCGTTAATGGCTTTGGCCAGTTCGTCGCTGAGTTTGCCCTGCTCGCCAATGGATTTGAGGATCGCCTGACGGCGTTCTTCCAGTTCGCGCAGGTAGACAAGACGGGTTTCGAGCTGACGCAGTTGCGTGTCGTCCAGACCGCCGGTGACCTCTTTACGATAGCGCGCGATAAACGGCACTGTGTTCCCTTCATCAAGCAGGCGAACGGCGGATTCCACCTGTTCGGCCCGGGCCTGAAGTTCACCCGCAATAATGCGGCAGAGCGAATCATTCATCATTTTTTTATCATCTTCTGCATAAAAACAGCGTGTAGTTATACGGACTGGCGCTGAAAATTGCCAGCCGCTATGGGTTGCTCTCGGACTGTTCCGGATGGGTTATTTCACATACTCAATTTCGTTAACGTACCAGGTCGCTTCGCCGCCCGGTGTCTGCACCACGGCGACATCTCCCGCTTCTTTCTTCAGCAAAGCGCGCGCCATCGGCGAGTCGATTGAGATGTAATCTTTACGACCAAAGATCTCGTCATAACCCACGATGCGAAAACGCAGGGTTGCGCCCTCATCGTTTTCAATTTCCACCCAGGCGCCAAAGAACACTTTGCCTTCCTGCTGTGGTGAATAATCAACAATTTTCAGGTTTTCCAGACATTTGGTGAGATAACGTACCCGGCGGTCTATCTCACGCAGGCGTTTTTTATTGTACTGGTAGTCGGCGTTTTCGCTGCGGTCGCCCAGGCTCGCGGCCCAGGTCACTTTTTTGGTGACTTCCGGGCGCTCCTCACGCCAGAGAAAATCGAGTTCCTGCTTCAGTTTGTCGTAACCTTCACGGGTGATCAGGGGCGTTTTCATGCAATTGCCTTTTCTCTGTCTCGCACATGCTTTACAAATCGTTATGTCTAAGGTGCGGATTAATCATGCTTTCTGTGATGAAATATGCATATAACTTGCTGTTAAATATGCTTTGTAACAATTTCGACTAGAATGTATACCAGATTTAGCTGGTCGTGAACGCGCACTTTTTTAGAATACGGATTCATAATTGTCGGAACCTTTGGGAGTATAAACAATGCAAGAGAATTATAAGATTCTGGTAGTGGATGACGACATGCGTCTGCGCGCATTACTTGAGCGTTATCTTACCGAGCAAGGCTTCCAGGTTCGTAGCGTCGCTAACGCTGAACAAATGGATCGTTTGTTAACCCGTGAATCTTTCCATCTGATGGTGCTGGATCTGATGCTGCCCGGCGAAGATGGCCTCTCTATCTGCCGCCGTCTGCGCAGCCAGAGCAACCCGATGCCGATCATTATGGTGACGGCGAAAGGGGAAGAGGTGGACCGTATCGTTGGTCTGGAAATTGGCGCTGACGACTACATTCCCAAACCGTTTAACCCGCGTGAACTGCTGGCGCGTATTCGCGCGGTACTGCGCCGCCAGGCGAATGAACTGCCGGGCGCACCCTCTCAGGAAGAAGCGGTCATTGCCTTTGGTAAATTCAAACTGAACCTCGGTACCCGTGAAATGTTCCGCGAAGATGAACCGATGCCGCTGACCAGCGGTGAGTTTGCGGTGCTGAAAGCGCTGGTCAGTCACCCGCGTGAGCCGCTATCGCGCGATAAGCTGATGAACCTCGCGCGCGGTCGTGAATATTCGGCGATGGAACGTTCTATTGATGTGCAGATTTCCCGTCTGCGCCGCATGGTGGAAGAGGATCCTGCTCATCCACGTTATATTCAGACCGTGTGGGGTCTGGGCTACGTATTTGTGCCGGATGGCTCTAAAGCATGAAGCGAGTGCGCTTCTCACCGCGCAGTTCATTCGCCCGCACGTTGTTGCTCATTGTCACCTTGCTGTTCGTCAGCCTGGTGACAACTTACCTGGTGGTGCTGAACTTCGCCATTTTGCCCAGCCTCCAGCAGTTTAATAAGGTTCTCGCCTACGAAGTACGTATGTTGATGACCGATAAACTGCAACTGGAGGATGGTACGCAACTGGTGGTGCCACCGGCGTTTCGTCGCGAAATCTACCGGGAATTAGGGATTTCGCTCTACTCCAACGAGGCCGCGGAAGACGCAGGTCTGCGTTGGGCTCAGCATTATGAGTTCTTAAGTCAGCAGATGGCGCAGCAGCTTGGCGGGCCGACTGAGGTGCGCGTCGAGGTGAACAAAAGTTCGCCAGTCGTGTGGCTGAAGACCTGGCTGTCGCCCAATATCTGGGTGCGTGTGCCGTTGACCGAAATTCACCAGGGCGACTTCTCTCCGCTGTTCCGTTACACGCTGGCGATTATGCTGCTGGCGATAGGCGGCGCCTGGCTGTTTATCCGCATTCAGAACCGACCGCTTGTTGACCTGGAACATGCCGCGCTCAAAGTGGGGAAAGGGCAAATTCCGGCGCCGTTGCGGGAATATGGCGCATCGGAAGTGCGTTCGGTGACTCGCGCCTTTAACCAGATGGCCGCTGGGGTGAAACAACTGGCGGATGACCGCACGTTGTTAATGGCCGGGGTGAGCCATGATTTGCGCACGCCACTGACGCGTATCCGCCTGGCGACGGAAATGATGGCGGAAGAAGATGGCTATCTTGCCGAGTCGATTAATAAAGATATTGAAGAGTGCAACGCCATTATCGAGCAGTTTATTGATTATCTGCGTACCGGTCAGGAGATGCCGATGGAAATGGCGGAACTGAATGCGGTGCTTGGCGAAGTGGTGGCAGCCGAAAGCGGCTATGAGCGGGAAATTGAGACGGCATTAAACGCCAGCGAGATCTTCGTGCGTATGCATCCGCTTTCGATTAAGCGTGCAGTCGCCAACATGGTGGTGAATGCGGCACGCTATGGCAAAGGCTGGATTAAAGTCAGCAGCGGCACCGAATTGAATCGTGCCTGGTTCCAGGTGGAGGATGACGGCCCGGGCATTAAGCCGGAACAACGTAAGCATCTGTTCCAGCCGTTTGTCCGTGGCGATAGCGCCCGTAGCACCAGCGGCACCGGTCTTGGCCTGGCGATTGTGCAGCGTATTGTCGATAACCATAACGGTTTGCTGGAACTGGGCACCAGCGAGCGCGGCGGGTTATCTATTCGCGCCTGGCTACCTGTTCCTGTTGCTCGCGTGAGCGGGCCAACGAAAGACGCCTGAATAAAAAACCCGCCAGTAGGCGGGTTTTGTTTCTCTTGCGTTGCCGGATTACAGTTTCGGCCCGGCGCTGACCAGCGCGGCGCCAGCAGGGGTATCCGTGTATTTCTCGAAGTTTTCCACAAACAGCGTGGCCAGTTGCGTGGCCTTCTCCTGCCATTGTTCCGGCGAGGCGTAGGTGTTGCGTGGATCGAGAATCCGGCTGTCCACGCCGGGCAGCGTTGTGGGGATGGCCAGGTTAAACATCGGCAGGGTGAAGGTTTCGGCGTCGTCCAGCGAGCCATCCAGAATCGCGTCGATGATGGCGCGGGTATCTTTGATGGAAATACGCTTGCCGGTGCCATTCCAGCCGGTATTGACCAGATAAGCCTGCGCGCCGGATGCCTGCATGCGTTTCACCAGAACTTCTGCGTACTGCGTTGGATGCAGCGACAGGAACGCCGCACCAAAACAGGCGGAGAAGGTCGGCGTCGGTTCTGTTACCCCGCGCTCAGTACCCGCCAGTTTAGCGGTAAAGCCGGAAAGGAAGTGGTACTGCGTCTGGCTTGCTGTGAGGCGTGACACCGGCGGCAGTACGCCAAAAGCATCCGCCGTCAGGAAGATCACCTTGGTAGCGTGACCCGCTTTTGATACCGGTTTAACGATATTCTGAATATGGTAAATCGGATACGACACGCGGGTGTTTTCCGTTTTCGAGGCATCATCATAATCGATGCTGCCATCGGCGCGGACGCTGACGTTTTCCAGCAGCGCATCCCGACGGATGGCGTGGAAGATATCCGGTTCCGCTTCTTCAGAGAGACGGATCGTTTTGGCGTAGCAACCCCCTTCGAAGTTAAACACGCCATCGTCATCCCAACCGTGCTCATCATCGCCAATCAGACGACGCTTGGGATCGGTGGAGAGGGTGGTTTTGCCGGTACCGGAAAGGCCAAAGAACACCGCGACATCGCCTTTCTCGCCGACGTTAGCGGAGCAGTGCATCGACGCAATGCCTTGCAGCGGCAGCAGATAATTCATGATTGAGAACATGCCTTTTTTCATCTCGCCGCCGTACCAGGTACCGCCAATTAACTGGATGCGTTCGGTGAGGTTAAAGGCCACAAAGTTCTCGGAGTTCAGCCCTTGCTCCTGCCACTGGGGGTTGGTGCACTTCGCACCGTTCATCACAATAAAATCCGGCGTAAAGCTTGCCAGTTCCTCTTCCGTCGGGCGAATAAACATGTTTTTGACGAAATGCGCCTGCCAGGCCACTTCAGTAATGAAGCGCACGGCAAGACGGGTGTCCGGGTTGGCGCCGCAAAAGGCATCAATAATAAACAGGCGCTTTCCGGAGAGTTGTTGCGTGACCAGACCTTTCAGGTGCTGCCAGATTTCAGGGGAGAGCGGTTTGTTGTCGTTTTTACCTTTGCCTTTATCAGACCACCACACGGTGTCGCGGGTAGTGTCGTCACGGACAATGTATTTATCTTTCGGCGAACGGCCGGTAAAAATACCGGTGTCGACGGCGACAGCACCAGAATTCGTCAACACACCACGCTCATATCCCTCCAGGTCTGGGCGGAGCTCTTCCTGATACAGCGTATCGTAATCGGGGTTGTAGACGAGATCCTGAACATCGTTGATACCATAAGCCTTGAGATCTTGCGGGGTTAAGCTCTTAACACGCATATCACTACTCCTTAGCCAAGATGTACTGCCTGAAATTGTAGGGTTGTTCTTCATTTGTTAACCGGGACGACGCTCATAGATTTACGTATCTCGACAAACCCAAACTAACGGAAAACGCTGTGACACCCGTCACGCAACGGAACGGATTATGGCAAATTACATCATAATGATCGGGAAAATGTTCTTAAAACACCATAACGCAACATTTTAAACCGTCACTTTGTGACTGTAATCGCTTTCATGAAAGAAAGTTACGTAAGAGTTTCAGGCGGGATTGTAGCGGAAACGTGACAAGATTTGCAAAAACGCCGCCCGAAGGCGGCGCGAAATAGTCTGTCAGTGAACCTGAGGATCGGCTGGAGAGGCATTATTGCGGATTTCAGCAATATCCATCGCGTTAAACAGATAATGATTACCGCAGTAGTCGCAGTGCATATCGATTTCACCCTCTTCGGCAAGAATGCTATCGACTTCTTCATCCGGCAGGGTTTTCAGCGCGCCAGCGCAACGCTCGCGAGAGCAGGTGCATTTAAATTCCACATCCTGCGGATCGTAGAGCGTGACCTCTTCTTCATGGTACAAACGCCACAGCACGTCTTCGGCGTTCAGCGTGAAAAGCTCTTCTGCTTTGATGGTTTCCGTCAGCACGCTCAGATGTTCGAAATCTGCAGCCTGGGTGTCCTGGGCAGGCAGTACCTGTAGCAGCATACCGCCGGCAGCGGGCTGGCCATCGACATCGCCGGTACGAATAAACAGGCGCGTCGGCAACTGTTCTGAGCGCAGGAAATAATCTTCCAGGCAGGCCGCCAGCGTATCGCCTTCCAGACCCACAACGCCCTGATAACGTTCGCCTTCTTCTGGCGTAATCGTAATCACCAGATAGCCATTACCGACCAGCGTTTTCAGATCGGCATTTTCCGGCACATCGCCCTGCACGCGGGCAACACCGCGCATCTGCTGGCGGTTATTGCCATTGATCACCGCCAGACTCATCGGGCCATCCCCTTGCAGTTGAACGGTGATATCACCGGCAAACTTCAGCGTGGCGGTGAGTAAGCTGGTTGCGACCAGCAGTTCCCCAAGGATGGTTTTCACCGGTAACGGATAGTTGTGGTTTTCCAGCACCTGTTTCCAGGTTTCGGATACGGTCACCAGCTCGCCGCGTACGGCATAGTTTTCAAACAGATAGCGGTGTAATTGGTCTTGATGGGCCATAATTATCTCTCTTGCGGGTGAGCGTTACTCGCTATCACCGTATTTAAATTTCATCAGATCGCGACGTTCTTTCTTATCCGGGCGACGATCGGGGTGCGGCATGGTCAGGGCATTGAGCTTGCGGGCAAGCGTCATTTTCTCGCGCTTCTCGATGCTTTCCGCTGTCTCTTCGTAAAGTGCTACCGCTTCATCGGCCGGACGGCGCTGTTCAGTGATGCCCTTAATGATGACCGTGCGTTCATCGTTTCCCTGACGCAGCGTTAAGGTGGCATTCAGCTCAACGATTTTACTCGGCTTGCTGCGCTGTCCGTTGTAATGCACTTTGCCGCCTTCAATCATCTCGCGGGCAATGGCGCGGGTTTTATAAAAACGCGCTGCCCACAGCCATTTATCCAGTCGGACATCTTGCGCAGGCTGTTGTTTCATTAAGCCTCCTTAAGAAGAGAAGGGATCAGTCGACGGTAATCGTTCATTCCCGGATGGCGTAAATAACTTTTTTCCGCCAGACCGGAATCCGGGTTCGTGACGCCAAGGCAGTAACCAATGCCAAATTTGGTCGCTGCGTCCAGAATAGGTTCGCTGTCGTCAATAAACAGCGTTCGTTCGGGGGTTAAGCCAGTTTCTTGCGTAACTGCTTGCCACAAACGCTGATCCTCTTTCGGATAACCAAATGTGTGGGTGGAAAGCAATAAATCAAGGTGCGACGCGAGTCCGGTGTGTTCAAGTTTGACGGCCAGGTTATGCGGGTGCGCATTGGTCAGCAAAATGCGGCGTTTTCCGCATTTTTTCAACGCATCCAGAAACGGCACGGTGTCTTCACGTAGCACGGCCTGTGGCCCATGCTGGGTGGTCATCGCGCAGATATCGAGACCGAGTCGCTCGCTCCAGTAATCCAGACAATACCAGTTTAGCGTATGCTGCACGGCGTGATACTCCTGGCGGAGGACGTTCTGCGCTTCATCCGGGGTTAAGCCTTGTTTCGCACCGAAGGTTTCTGGCACCAGTTTTTGCCAGAAAAAATTGTCGAAAGCGAGATCGAGTAGCGTGCCATCCATGTCCAGCAGAACGGTATCGATATTCTGCCATGCGATATCAAGATGCATTGGAAAACTCCAGCCAGATGAAAACCTGCGCGACAGGTTAACACAGCTCGTTCAGCGGGTCGTTATCAGCTGAGGCTTTCCTGCGTGGGGAGCAGTTGTGGATTCAGGCAGCTTTGATAGTACTGCTGAATCTCTTCGAGGCGCGTGCGATTACGCTGGTAACGACGCAGCGCAAGGACACCGTTGTAGACGGTACTGATGATCATGGTCAGCAGCAACAGTGTGGTGCCTGCATAGCGCCACAGGCCCGTAGTGTCCGGCATCCGGTGCAGACTGATGTGCTTGGTGCCGTTGGCATCTGTATAAATGTTGGTGATGATCCCTTCTGCGCTGAATGGTGTTTGCATCAGCATTTGTGCCAGCCGTTGGAATTCATTCCACTGTTCCTGCGCAGGATAGTCATACAGGGCGATCGGTGGCCATGGCTGGTCGACAAGCTCGTTGCCCTCTTCGCTGACAATCAGGAAACCTCCTGGAGCAGGGCTGTTCAGCGCCTGCGCCGCGCGGGTTGTTTCACGCATGATAAAGGGCGCGGTGGAGGTCGTGACCAAATTATCCAGCGACTCCGCGCTTACCGGGCGCAGCAGAACGTTCACACCGGTGAGTTTCCCTTCGCTTGCCCGTTTGGTCAGCGTGTCCCAGTCTTTGCTGTTACCCAGGTTAACCAGCGCATTTTTCAGCCGTAAACATTCGTCTTCAGCTGAGCACAAATCCTGGGTTTTCAGGACGATGTCGGCAAAGTCATCCAACAAGACCATGCCAGATTTCTGAATGGCGGAACGCAACACAGGGCTAACGCGGGAATCATCTTCTGCAGTAGGGTGTAACTGGCGGCTAACCGCCTGGGCAAGCGCCGTGGCTTTGGTCACCGTCGCGGACTCCGGCAAGGGCAGTGGTGGTGCGTTATTCCAGATAATCTGCGAACAGTCGAATGGCGTAAACGGTGATGTCTGACGCGAAGCCCAGTTATTCTGAGTATGAATGTTGCACATCCCGGTGCCGCTGAGGCGCAACGTGTCGCCTATGCGCAACCCCGCAGCTTCGAGTTGGTTGACGCTACTGGCCTCAATGGTTTGTGCGCCTTTGATCCACGAAACGGTGAATTTTATTGGCATATCCAGCGGCACCCAAATCAGCAGCATCGCCAGTACCACGAGCGAGCCGGTGGAGATGACCGCGCTGCGTACCCAGTGTTGCAACGGGAAGTTTTTCACCTCATCGTGCAGGGATAAAAAGCGCCCCTGGCGCACAACGTGGCGATCGAGATAAATATCGATATCCGTTTGTTGCCCCAGATCCTGCGTGACAAAAGGCTGCCAGTGGCGTGGATAAATCAGATCGATAATGCCCAGAGAGATATTGTTCATCTGCTCCTGATTATTTTCACCGAACAAACCCCAACGTTTTGGCGTACCGCGCAGACAGTGAATTTCTCGCAGGGTGTTTTTTGCTGGTGGCGCATACAGGCCCCATAACCCAGCGGCAAGCAACATAACAGCGCCGCCCGCCAGCCATGGAACGAAAACTTCGGGAGCCACCAGGCAGAAGAAGAACAGTAAGAAAGCGGTGGATACCAGCAGGGCTTCACGCATGCCGTCAGGTCGGCTTAAGGCGAACTCTTCCTGTGTTTCCCGGCGAATATTCAGCAGTTCGATCTGCTCCGTTTCTTCACCACGGATGGCAGAGTGCGCCGCAGAAACCCGCTCCAGTTCGCCACTGCGCTCTTCATTCATATATTCACTGAGGGTATGACCATTCAGTGAGATCACCAGCGGCAGTGAGTTGGTACGGATCAGTTCGACGTTGTTCTCATCGGTAATGTACTGCTCCCAAAAAGGCGGCAGATGCACTTCGACAGAATCAAGATAGTAGCGCCACTTATTGGGGGCGTCGGTAGTAATGCCATAGCGCGTAATGGAGTGCGCCACAAACAGAACCGTATTGCTCTGGGCATTTAATTTGATGGAAACCGGGGCTGTTGTTGCACCGGTTGGGCCTGGGATATTTTGTGTACGGGAGAGCGACTCCAGATAGTTTTCGACAGTTTCGCGCTCTTCTGGCAACAGTTTACGGGTCGTCGCGCCAGCGAAGGCCTGCAAATAAGGCAGCCTGTAGCGACGTTGCGACCTGAACCTGAAAATCCATCCAGCGAGGAATGCGCAGGCCAGCATAGCAGCGAAAAAAATCAAAATGGTGCTCATGCTTTCCCCATCTTACTTTTCCTAACAGGTGTAGTCAGTTGCACCCTTCCCGTAAATAATGTGTCGTGGTTCGCCGCTGCAAGCAGGAAATTAACTTGAGTAATTTTAAGCGCATACCATCACACACAAGAATAGCAAAACCACCCTAACGGGAATATCAGCAAATTCTTAGTTTTATTTCAAGCTATTGACTTTTTGGTTTATTTGGGGATTGATTTCTGATAGGTTACAAAAATGTAAATTAGCGGCGAATGACATTGCCCAAACCGTGTGTAGTGTCGCACAATAACGCAAGTTTCTCTGCAAAGACCGATAATAATGAGCGATTCATTGCAAAAACCCACCATTCTTAATGTTGAAACGGTCGCTTCTTCACGACTGTTTAACGTTGAAAGTGTGGATCTGGAATTTAGCAACGGTGTGCGCCGTGTCTACGAACGCATGCGTCCATCCACACACGAAGCCGTGATGATTGTGCCCATTGTCGACGACCATCTCATTCTGATCCGCGAATATGCAGTGGGAACCGAGTCCTACGAGTTGGGATTTTCCAAAGGTCTTATCGATCCTGGTGAGAGTATATACGAAGCGGCGAACCGGGAACTAAAAGAAGAAGTAGGATTTGGTGCAAATGAGCTTACTTTTCTGAAAAAACTCAGCATGGCGCCCTCTTATTTCTCCAGTAAGATGAATATCATCGTTGCTGAAGATCTCTATCCGGAATCCTTGCCCGGCGACGAGCCAGAGCCGCTGCCTCAGGTTCGCTGGCCGCTGAAGCATTTAATGGATTTGCTGGAAGATCCCGATTTCAATGAAGCGCGTAACGTCAGCGCACTGTTTCTGGTCCGTGAATGGCTAAAGGGGCAGGGGCGGCTGTAACGACCTAAGCAAGTAAAAGACCACCTTCTTAGAAGGTGGCTTTTGAGAATGCCCCCTGTAAGGGGGGCTATTGTCACTTTCCGCTTACTACTCTAGCAATTCCATTTGCTGTTCATGTATTTGTTCCGTTTTCTCCTGATGCCTCACATATCGTCTGATAATTTCCTCGTTCACACCGACAGTATCTACAAAGTAGCCACGTGACCAAAAGTGGTTGCCCCATAGCTTCTTTCTTATGTGTGGGAAACGATTGTAGAGTCTGATTGCGCTGCGACCTTTCAGATGCCCCATTAGAGTTGATATCGAGATTTTCGGCGG